>JAVEEI010000013.1 GCA_030840525.1 Frankiaceae bacterium | reverse complement strand
GAAGCCCCTTGAGGATCTCGATCGTGTGGGCGATCGAGGGCTCCTGCACCTGGATCGGCTGGAACCGTCGCTCGAGGGCCGCGTCCTTCTCGAGGTGCTTGCGGTACTCGTCGAGCGTGGTGGCCCCGATGGTCTGCAGCTCGCCCCGGGCCAGCATCGGCTTCAGGATCGAGGCCGCGTCGATCGCACCCTCGGCGGCACCGGCACCGACGAGCGTGTGGATCTCGTCGATGAACAGGATGATGTCACCGCGCGTGCGTATCTCCTTCAAGACCTTCTTCAAGCGCTCTTCGAAGTCGCCGCGATAACGCGACCCGGCGACCAGCGCTCCGAGGTCGAGGGTGTAGAGCTGCTTGTCCTTGAGGTTCTCCGGCACCTCACCCTTGACGATCGCCTGCGACAGCCCCTCGACGACGGCGGTCTTGCCGACGCCGGGCTCGCCGATGAGGACCGGGTTGTTCTTGGTCCGGCGCGACAGCACCTGCATGACGCGCTCGATCTCCTTCTCGCGCCCGATGACCGGGTCGAGCTTGGACTCGCGCGCACCCTGGGTGAGGTTGCGGCCGAACTGGTCGAGCACGAGGCTGGTCGACGGGGTGCCCTCGCCGGCCGCGCCGGCCGCCGCCGGCTCCTTGCCCTGGTAGCCGGAGAGGAGCTGGATGACCTGCTGGCGGACCCGGTTGTGGTCGGCGCCGAGCTTCACCAGCACCTGCGCGGCGACGCCTTCGCCCTCGCGGATGAGACCGAGCAGGATGTGCTCGGTGCCGATGTAGTTGTGGCCGAGCTGCAGCGCCTCGCGCAGCGAAAGCTCGAGCACCTTCTTCGCCCGCGGCGTGAACGGAATGTGCCCGGACGGCGCCTGCTGGCCCTGGCCGATGATTTCCTCGACCTGCTGGCGGACGCCTTCGAGCGAAATACCGAGCGACTCGAGCGCCTTTGCCGCGACGCCTTCGCCCTCGTGAATCAAGCCGAGCAGGATGTGCTCGGTGCCGATGTAGTTGTGGTTGAGCATCCTGGCTTCTTCTTGGGCCAGGACGACGACGCGCCTCGCGCGGTCGGTAAACCGTTCGAACATGCTCGCTCCTCAGCGGAAGCGGTCGCGAGAAGCGAGTGCTCCCCGTCCCCGAATGCTAGCCCCGTCTGCGCGGAGTTGTTCACCGGAGCGAACTTCCCCGAGCCGGGCGTGATGGCACATTACGCAATTCGGACAACGCCCGATCCGGCCCGGGTGTTTCCGCTCCCGCTACGCCCAGGGCGAACGGTCAGCCGCGCTCGGCTGTGTACTTGGCGGCAAGGTCGGCCGGAATCCGGCCGCGCTCCGGCACCGCCAGCCCGCGCTCGCGCGCCCACTCGCGGATCGCCGCCGCTTCGCCCGACCCGCGGGTACGGCGCCGCCGGCCGCCGCTCGGCGCCGTACCGCTGCGGCCGCTCGCCCGGCGCGCGACCCCGACGTAGCCGGCGAAGCTCTCCCGGAGCTGGCTCGCGTGCTCGCCGCAGAGGTCGATCTGGTACGTCGAGCCGTCGAGGCCGAAGGTGACGGTTTCGCCGGCCGGAGTTTCGTCGCCGTGCAGATCGCACACCAAAGTGACCTGAACCCGCTGTGCCATTTCGCATTTCCTCTCGGTTTTTGTACGCCGACCCGAAATGCTATTCCGGCCGGACCAAGGGAAATGCAATTGCCTCCCGGATATTCGCCCCGGTGAGCAACATGACCAGCCGGTCGACGCCCAGCCCCATCCCGCCCATGGGCGGGGCGCCGTACTCCAGCGCACGCAGGAAGTCCTCGTCGAGCTGCATCGCCTCGGCGTCGCCGCCCGCCGCGCGCAGCGACTGCTCGGTCAGCCGGCGGCGCTGCTCGACCTGGTCGACCAGCTCGGAGTACGCCGGGGCCAGCTCGACACCGTTGACCACCAGGTCCCAGGCCTCGGCGAGCCGCGGGTCGTCGCGGTGCGGCCGGGCGAGCGGGCGCACCTCCGCCGGGTAGTCGCGGACGAAGGTCGGCGCGATCAGCGTGTGCTCGAC
This sequence comes from Frankiaceae bacterium, assembly GCA_030840525.1. Lineage (GTDB taxonomy): Bacteria > Actinomycetota > Actinomycetes > JAFAQI01 > JAFAQI01 > BP-197. The sequence continues at coordinate 15,816 of JAVEEI010000013.1, read as the reverse complement.
CAGCTTCTCGAACAGCTCCAGCACGATCTCGCCGGCCGACCAGTGCGGCTGCAGGTGCACGTCGTGCGCCGCCGCGATCGCCTTGAGCTCAGCGGCTTCGGTGTCCGGCGTCACGTCCTTGCCGGTCGCCTCGGCCACCACCGCGTGCACGGTGACCGTGCGCCACTCACCGGACAGGTCGACCGCGCTGTCGCCGACCGCCTCCGCGGCGGACAGCACGAGGTCGCGGGTGAGGTCGGCCATCGTGTCGTAGTCGCCGTACGCCTCGTACGCCTCCAGCATCGTGAACTCGGGGTTGTGCGTCGTGTCGATGCCCTCGTTGCGGAAGTCCTTCGCCATCTCGAAGACGCGGTCGATGCCGCCGACGACGAGCCGCTTGAGCCAGAGCTCTTTCGCGATCCGCAGGTAGTAGTCGAGGTCGAAAGCGTTGAGGTGTGTGGTGAACGGGCGGGCGGCCGCGCCGCCGTGCGAGGTCTGAAGCACCGGAGTCTCGACCTCGACGAACGTGCGCCGGTGCAGCGTCTCGCGCAGCGACCGCAGCACGGTGGCGCGCGCGTGCACGACCCGCCGCGCGTCCGGGTTGACCACGAGGTCGACGTAACGCTGCCGCACCCGCGTCTCCGGGTCGGCGAGGCCCTTCCACTTCTCCGGCAGCGGCCGCAGCGACTTGCCGACCAGCGTCCACTCCGCGGCGAGCACCGACAACTCGCCGCGCTTGCTCGAGATGACCTCGCCCTCGACGGAGACGTGGTCGCCGAGGTCGATGTCGCGCTTCCACGCGTCGAGGCTCTCCGCACCGACGCGGTCGAGCGAGATCATCACCTGCAGGTCCGCGGTGCCGTCTCGCCCGGATCCATCTCGCAGCGTCGCGAAACAGAGCTTGCCGCTGTCGCGCTTCAGCACGATCCGGCCGGCGACCGCGACCTGCTCGCCCGTCGCCGCGTCCGGCGCGAGGTCCGGGAACCGCTCCCGAACCTCGGCGAGCGACGCCGTACGGCGAACCGTGACCGGAAAGGCGTCGACACCGCGCTCGCGCAACCGGTCGAGCTTGTCGCGGCGGACCCGCATCTGCTCCGGCAGGTCGGCATCGGGAGCCTCGGTCATGCGGTGAAACTTACTTGAGCGCACCTAACGGAATGACGAACGGCGGCCCCGCGTACTCCCAGACGAAGGTCATCTGCTGGCCGGTCTCGTCGTGCGGCAGCAGGAAGCAGATGTGCTGGTTCTGGACCTGCTGCCCGGGGAGGACCTGGACCCCGTCGCTGCGCATACAGGGCACCTCCTGACCGCTGGAATCGGTGAAGTGAGCCCAGCTGTGATCCACCACATCGTTGCCGAAGCGCAGGGTGAAGTTCTGGAACGTGTTCGAGATCTCGACGCCACCGCTGCTGTTGTTCGCGACTGAGAACGTGACGTCGACGCCCTTCGCACCGGGGTCGTCGCTCTTCGTCACGGTAGTCGCGCCTTGGACCGACAGCGTGACGTCGTCCTTCGACTGGCAAGGCTGGGGGCTGCACGCGGCGGCCGACGGCGTCGGTGGCTGTGACGGGATGGCGGGCAGCGTCGCGCCGTTGACCGCGGCCGCCCATCCGTTCGTCGACGTCGAGCAGCCGACGCCATGCACGTACAGGTAACCGGTCGCGGTGCCGTTGCCCGCGACGACGCCGTTGACGTGCAACACCCACGTGCCGTTGCCGATCGCGTAGTGGTAGTCGTCGGAGAAGACGCCGCTGCTGTCGACGCGGATGTTGTCCGCGTCGTGGAACTCGCTGTCCTGGGTGCTCTGCCGGTCGCCGACGACACAGTTGAGCGAGACCAAGCCGTGCACGTCCGAGACCACACGGTTCGCGAGGGTGAAGTCGATCGGGTTGATGTACGCCCCGTGACCGGCGTACGAGCCGGACGGCGCGCCGTCCGACGAGCTGGACGAGCCGCCGTTGCAGCCGCTCACCGTGACGGCCAAGACGGACGAGACCACCAATGCCCGCAGCGTCGTACGCATGCGACCCCCCGTGCGGAGAACCGACTCCTACGCCGACCGTAGCGGCGCGGGAGCGGCCCCGCCGGGGATTGTCAGTAAACGATGACGCCGCGGAGGTTGACGCCCGCTTCCATGTCCTCGTAGCCCTGGTTGACGTCGTCGAGCGAGTAGGTCTTCGTGACCAGCTCGTCGAGCTTGTACTTCCCGGCCTTGTAGAGCGACAGGATGTTCTTGATGTCGTGCATGGGGTTGCTGGCGCCGAACAGCGAGCCCTTCAACGTCTTTTGGTAGAGCGTCAGGATGTCGCCGTTGATCTGCACGGTGTTCTCGGTCATCGGGCCGAGGCCGACGACGACGGTCGTGCCGAGCTTGCGCGTGGCGTTGAACGCGTCCTCGACGACCTTGGTGTCGACGACGTCGACGGTGATGATCGCGGAGTCGGCGCCGACACCGTTGGTGATCTCGTACGCGCGCATGACGGCTTCTTCGCCGGTCGCGAGCGCGTGCGTCGCACCGAACTCGAGCGCCTTGGTCCGCTTGAACTCGACCGGGTCGACCGCGATGATGTCGCGCGCACCGGCGTGCTTCGCACCCTGTACGGCGTTGATGCCGACGCCGCCGATGCCGAAGATGACGACGGTGTCGCCGGGGCGGACGTCGGCGGAGTAGACCGCCGAGCCCCAGCCGGTCGGCACGCCGCAACCGACGAGCGCGGCCTTGTCGAGCGGGATGTCGTCGTCAACCTTCACCACCGAGTTGCGCGACACGACCGCGCGCTCGCTGAACGTGCCGAGCATGCACATGCCACCGAGATCCTGCTCGCCCGAGTGGAACCGGAACGTCCCATCGGGCAGGCAGCCGTCGAGCAGCAGCGCACCCATGTCGCAGAGGTTCTGGTGGCCGGTGCTGCACCAGCGGCACTTGCCGCACGTCGGCAGGAACGAGCAGACGATGTGGTCGCCGGGCGCGATGTCGAACACGCCCTCGCCGACCGCCTCGACGACGCCGGCGCCCTCGTGGCCGCCGACGATCGGGTAGCGCGACGGCAGGTCGCCGGTGCGCAGGTGGTCGTCGGACCGGCACATGCCCGAGGCGACGAAACGCACCAGCACCTCGCCGGCTTTCGGGGCGTCGAGGTCGAGCTCGACGATCTCCCAGTGCTTACCGGCTTCCCACATGACAGCGGCGCGGGTCTTCATCGCTTCGTCCCCTCTGCAACGGCATACGGCAGAACAGCGTTCGGTACGCCGGACGCTACAACGCGCGCCACGCCGCGTCGACCGCCGGCTGCCGTGGTTGCGCCGCCAGCGCGACATCTATGTCGCGGTGACGGCGATGATCTTGAGATGGGCGGACGCCGTCGAGGTCAGGCGTTGCGCTCGAACACGAGGCGCAGGCCGATGAGCGTCAGGTCCGGCTCGTGCCGCGTGATCGTCTCGCTCTCGTCCAGCACGAGGCTCGCCAGCCCGCCGGTCGCGACGACGACGGGATCGGCGTCGAGCTCGGCCGCGATCCGCCGGACCAGCCCGTCGATCTGCCCGGCGAAGCCGTAGATGATGCCGGCCTGCAACGCCTCGACCGTCGACTTGCCGATGACCGACCGCGGTCGCACCAGCTCGACGTTCAGCAGCCGCGCGGCGCGGGTGGCGAGCGCGTCGATCGAGATCTCGATGCCGGGCGCGAGCGGACCGCCGAGGAACTCGCCGCGGTCGCTCACGACGTCGAAGTTGGTCGACGTGCCGAAGTCGACGACGACCGCGGGCCCGCCGTACAACGTGTACGCCGCGAGCGCGTTGACGATCCGGTCGGCGCCGACCTCACGCGGGTTGTCGGTGAGGATCGGTACGCCGGTCTTGATCCCGGGCTCGACCAGCAGCGTGGGCACGTCGGCGTAGTAGCGGCCGAAGACCGCGCGCAGCTCGTGCTGTACGGCGGGGACGGTCGAGCACGCCGCGATCCCCGCCGGCTCCGGCTCGTCGACGAGCAGGCCGCGCAGCAGCAGCGCGATCTCGTCGGCGGTGGCGCGCGCGTCGGTCTTGATCCGCCACGAGTCGGAGAGATGCTCGCCGTCGAAGCAGCCGATGACGGTGTTGGTGTTGCCGACGTCGATGGCGAGCAGCATCAGGAGTTTCCGATCGTCCGCAGGTCGACACCGATGTCGAGCACCGGCGCGGAGTGGGTGAGTGCACCGACGGAGAGGTAGTCGACGCCGGTCGACGCGACCGCGCGAGCCCGGTCCAACGTGAGCCCGCCGGTCGCTTCGAGCTCGGCCCGCCCGGCGGTCACGCGCACCGCCTCGGCCAGCTCGTCGACTGACATGTTGTCGAGCAGCAGGAACGTCGCGCCCGCGGCCAGCGCCTCGTGCACCTGCGCGACCGTGTCGCACTCGACCTGCACCTCGACGTCGGGGAACAGCGACCGTACGGCGGCAAACGCTTCGGCCACCCCGCCGGCCGCGACGACGTGGTTGTCCTTGACCAGTGCGGCGTCGTACAGGCCCATCCGCTTGTTCGTGCCGCCGCCGCAACGGACGGCGTACTTCTCCAGCGATCGCAACCCGGGATTGGTCTTGCGGGTGTCGAGGATGCGGGCGCCGGTGCCGTCGACCTCGTCGACCCAGCGTCGCGTCACCGTGGCGATCCCGGACAGGTGGCAGAGCACGTTGAGCGCGGTGCGCTCGCCGGTGAGCAACGCGCGGACGAGCGCGGTCGCGGACAGCAGCACGTCGCCGCGGCGCACCCGCGCACCGTCGGCGACCTTCGACTCGATCAACACCGAGTCGTCGGTGACGATCTCGAGTACGGCGCGCACCACCGGCAGCCCGGCGACGACCCCGTCGGCGCGCGCGACGAAGTCGGCGACTCCCTCTGCGTCGAACGGCACCGTCGCGACGCTGGTCACGTCGACACCGTCGCCGAGGTCTTCGGCGAGCGCGCGCTCGACCAACGCCTGGACCTCGGCCGGGTCGAGGCCGGCGGCGGACAGCTCCCGCGCGGTGGTCGCGGTCGGCGCGGTCACGGCACCGGCTCCTCGTCGACCCGCCAGTCGCCGGCCGCGGTAAGCCGCTGCACCAGCCGGACCCGCCAGCGGTCGTCGGCCGCCGGGTAGTCCTCGCGCCAGTGGCAGCCGCGCGTCTCCTCCCGGCGCGCGGCCGCGGCGGTCAACGCGGTCGCGACGGTCAGCAGGTTGGTCGTCTCCCACGACTCCGGGCCGACGTCCGCCGTACGCCGCTCGGCGAGTACGTCGAGCGTCTTCGCCGCGGCGGCGAGCCCGTCGGCGTTGCGGAGTACGCCGGCGCCGTCGGTCATCGCGCGCTGCAGCTCGGGCCGAGCCCCGTCGTCGAGCGACCACGCACTGCCTGCGCCGGCCGCGGGCTCACCGGGACCCGGCAGACCGGCGGCGAGCCGGGCGCCGATCCGCGTCGCGAAGACGAGGCCTTCGAGCAGCGAGTTGGACGCCAGCCGGTTGGCCCCGTGTACGCCGGTGCACGCGACCTCGCCGCACGCGTACAGCCCCGGCACGGTCGTCGCGCCGTCGACGTCGGTGCGCACACCGCCGCTCGCGTAGTGCGCGGCCGGCGCGACCGGGATCGGCTCGGCCGTCGGGTCGACGCCGATCTCGGCACAGTTGGCCAGCAACGTCGGGAACCGGCGGTGCAACAGGTCCGGCCCCAGCCCGCGGGCGTCGAGGTAGAGGTGGTCGACACCTTGCGCGGCCATCACCCGTGACATCTGCTTGGCGACGACGTCGCGCGGCGCGAGGTCGCCGAGCGGGTGCACGCCGGCCATCACCCGGCCGCCGTGCGCGTCGACGAGGACCGCACCCTCGCCACGCAGCGCCTCGGTGACCAGCGGCTGCCGGCCGGTCGCGCCGGCACCGGTCCATAGCGCGGTCGGGTGGAACTGCACGAACTCGAGGTCCGCCACTGCCGCGCCCGCGCGCACCGCCAGCCCGAGCCCGTCGCCGGTCGACACGGCCGGGTTGGTCGTCGAGGCGTAGACCTGGCCCAGGCCGCCGGCGGCCAGCACGACCGCGCGCGCCCGCAGCGCGCCAACGCCGTCGCGCGCGCCCTCGCCAAGCACGTGCAGGGTGATGCCGCACGCCGCGCCGCGGTCGTCGACCAGCAGGTCGAGCGCGAGCGCGTGCTCCATCACCTCGATGTCGCCGGCCGCGACGACGGCGGCGATCAGCGCCCGCTCGACCTCGGCACCGGTCGCGTCACCGCCGGCGTGCACGATCCGCCGGTGCAGGTGCCCGCCTTCGCGGGTCAGCTCGAGCACGCCGTCGGGGTCGCGGTCGAACGCCGCGCCGAGCGCGCCGAGCTCGCGCACCCGCGCCGGGCCCTCGTCGACCAGTACCCGTACGGCGGCCGGGTCGCAGAGACCCGCGCCGGCGACGAGCGTGTCGTCGTAGTGGGCCGACGGGCTGTCGTCGGCGGCCAGCGCCGCGGCGATGCCGCCCTGCGCCCACCGGGTCGATCCCGCGTCGAGCAGCGACTTCGTCACCAGCACGACCCGGCCGGCGGCGCGCGCGTGCAGCGCGGCGGTCAGCCCGGCGATCCCGCTGCCGACCACGACGACGTCGGCCCGGGCGGTCCAGCCCGGGGCCGGCGCGCCGAGCCGGGCCGGGATCATCGCTTGACCGTGTCTCCCCGCAATGTGTCCATGCCGGGCAGCGACTCGGCCGGGTCCTCGCCGGTGCCGACGATCCGGTTGTCGGCGTCGACGAACACGACCTTCGGCCGCAGCTCGCGCGCCTCCGCGTCGGTGACGGTGCAGTAGCTGATCAGGATGACGAGGTCGCCCTCGTGCACCAGCCGGGCCGCGGCACCGTTGATGCCGATGACGCCCGAGCCGCGCGGGCCGGCGATGACATACGTCTCGAGCCGCGCGCCGTTGGTCACGTCGACGATCGCGACCTGCTCGCCGGCGAGCAGGTCGGCCGCGTCCATCAAGTCTTCGTCGATGGTGACGGAGCCGACGTAGTGCAGGTCGGCCTGCGTCACCGTCGCGCGGTGAATCTTGCTCTTGAGCATCGTGCGGAACATCTGACCTTCTTCCTTCAGCCCACAGGTCGGGTGCCGAGGTGTACGGAGACATTGTCGATCAGCCTGGTGGTGCCCACGCGCGCGGCCACCAACAGTCGAGCAATTGTGGTGCCGTCGCTCATTTCCGTCCACGTCTCGTCGTCGACGAGCTCGAGGTAGTCGACGGTCACGGCCGGCTCGGCGTCGAGGACCGCGCGGGCCTCTTGCAGCTCGCCGGTCGAGAGTGCGCGGTGCAGTGCCGACGCCGCGCGCCGGTCGTCGGGCGACAGGTAGGCGTTGCGGCTCGACAGCGCCAGCCCGTCGGCCTCGCGCACGGTCGGCACGCCGACGATCTCGACGCCGAGGTCGAGGTCGCGCACCATCGCCTTGACCAGCGCGAGCTGCTGCGCGTCCTTCTCGCCGAACACCGCGACGACCGGCCGGGTCAGCTGCAGCAGCTTCGCGACGACGGTGAGCACGCCGTCGAAATGGCCCGGCCGGTGCGCGCCTTCGAGCCGCTCGCCGAGCGGCCCGGCAGAGACCCGCACCAACGGATCGCCGTACGGGTACATGACGTCGACGGTCGGGGCGAAGACGACGTCCGCGCCCGCGCGCGCGCACATCGCGAGGTCGGCGTCGAAGGTCCGCGGGTAGCGGTCGAGGTCTTCGTTCGGCCCGAACTGCAACGGGTTCACGAACACCGTCACGACGACGTGGTCCGCGTGCCGTTGCGCCGTGCGGATCAAAACGGCGTGGCCCTCGTGGAGCGCGCCCATCGTCATCACGACCGCGACCCGGCCGGGCAAGGTACGGCGAGCCTCGGCCAGCTCCTCCCGGGTCGTCACGACCCGCGGCGCCGTCACGCGCCACCTCGCTCGGCGAGGACGTCGAGCAGCGGCTCGGCGCGCTCGGCCGGCAGCGTCCCGGCCGCGAGCGCGCGCACCGCGGTCAGCCGCGCGAGCGCGACGTACGCCGCCCGCAGCTCGGGCTCGCCGAGGACGTCGAGATGCGCGCGCACGGTGCCCGCGTCGCCGCGCGCGACCGGCCCGGTGAGGGCTGCGTCGCCCTGCCGCAGTGCGTTGTCGAGTGCGGCCCCGAGCAACGGGCCGAGCATCCGCCGGGGCGCCTCGACACCGGCGTCGGCGAGCAGGTCGGCGGCGGCGTTGACGACGGTGACGAGGTTGTTCGCGCCGAACGCCAGCGCGGCGTGGTACAGCGGCCGCGCGGGCTCGGGCACCCAGACCGGCTCGGCGCCCATCTCGATGACGAGCGCCTCGCCGGCCAGCCGCAGCTCGTCCGGCGCGGTGACGCCGAAGCACGCGCCGGCCAGCCGCTCGACGTCGACCGACGTACCGGTGAAGGTCATCACGGGGTGCAGCGCGAGCGGAAGGCAGCCGACGCGGGTGAGCGGTTCGAGGACGTCGGTGCCGTGTGCGCCCGACGTGTGCAGCACGAGGGTGCCCGGCCGGGCCCGGCCGGAGGCGGCCAGCCCGCTGACGAGGCCGGCCAGCTCGTCGTCGGGCACCGCCAGGACGACGAGCTCGCACCTCGCGAGCACCTCGTCCGGCGGCAGGACCGCGGCGGCGGGGACGAGAGCCTCGGCCCGGCGCCGGCTCGCGGTCGACACCGCGCTCACGGCCGCCGGGCGGTGCCCGGCCCGGGCCAGCGCGGCAAGCAGCACGGCGCCCACGCGGCCGGCGCCGATCGCGCCGACGGCGAGCCGGGCCGGGCGCTGCTCCGGCGAGATCGCGGTCATCGGGGTTCCAGGGTTCCAGTCCTCGGTGGGTACCGGACGAGTCCAGGTTACCCGCCGGCCCCGCCGCTCGCCGCGACGTTGCGCCGTCACGGCGGCATCTATCCCGCGGTGGCGGCGATGATCATGGAGGGGGTGGCGTGCGAGGGTTCGTCCGTGGCGTGGCGGACGTGGCGCGAGGCGATGGCCGGCGCGCTCTACGGCCCCGGCGGCTTCTACCGGACGAGCGGCGCACCGGGCCGGCACTTCCGCACCGCCGCGCACACGTCCGCTCTGTGGCCGCGGGCCTGGCTCGCCCTCGCCGAGCGGGTGTACGACGCCCTGCCCGCGGGCGAGCGCGCGGGGTTCGCGGTGGTCGACGTGGGCGCCGGCGGCGGCGAACTGGTCGGCGCACTGGCCGGCCTCGCCCCGCCGTCGTGGCGGCTCGTCGGGGTCGACCTCGCGCCCCGGCCGCCGGGCCTCGCCGACCGCGTCGAGTGGCTCCAGGAACCACCGGCCGACGTCGTCGGCGTCGTCGCCGCGGTCGAGCTGCTCGACGTCGTACCGGTCGACGTTGCCGAGCGCACAGCCGACGGCGTACGGCTGGTCGAGGTCGACGACGGCGGGACCGAGCGCCTCGGCCAGGCCGCCGGCGCGGCCGACATCGCGTGGCTCGATCGCTGGTGGCCCGGCTTCGACCGGGCCGAGGTTGGCTGGCCGCGGGACGAGGCCTGGCGCGATCTGGTCGCAACGCTGCGGGCCGGCGTCGCCGTCGCGGTCGACTACGCCGCCGACCCCGCGCGGCACCGCTGCGGGACGCTGACCGGCTACCGCGACGGCCGGCAGGTCGACCCGGTCCCCGATGGCTCGACCGACATCACCGCGCACGTGTTCCTCGAGTCCTGCGGCGGCGCCGTCATCCTCCAACGCGAGGCGCTGCGCCGGCTCGGCGTCAACGGGCGGGTCCCGCCGTACGGTGCTGATCCGGCGGCGTACGCGGCGGCGCTGCAGCAGGCGTCGGACGCCGCCGAGCTACTCGACCCGGACGGTCTCGGCGGCTTCGGCTGGCTCGTCGAGACGCGCGGTGTCGCTCTGGAAGACTGCTTCGCGTGACCCGCGAGGTAACGGTGGCGACCGGCGATCTCGCGACCGCGGACATGGTGCTGAACATCGGCCCGCAGCACCCGGCGACGCACGGCGTGCTGCGGCTCGCGCTCACCCTCGACGGCGAGCGCATCGTCCGCGCCGACCCGGTCATCGGCTACATGCACCGCGGCGCGGAGAAGCTGTTCGAGGTCCGCGACTACCGGCAGATCCTCGTGCTGACCAACCGGCACGACTGGCTGTCGTCGTTCGGCAACGAACTCGGTGTCGTCCTCGCGGTCGAGCGGATGCTCGGGATGGAGGTGCCGGTCCGCGCGGTGTGGCTGCGCACGTTGCTCGCCGAGCTCAACCGGGTGCTGAACCACCTGATGTTCCTCGGCTCGTACCCGATCGAGCTCGGCGCGATCACGCCGATCTTCTACGCGTTCCGCGAGCGCGAGGAGATCCAGGCGGTGATGGAGGAGATCTCCGGCGGCCGGATGCACTACATGTTCAACCGGGTCGGCGGGCTGAAGGAGGACATGCCGGCCGGCTGGCCCGACCGCGCCCGCGCGGCCGTCCGCCGAGTCCGGGTACGGGTGCGGGACGACATCGACGCGCTCGTGCGCGGCAACGAGATCTTCCGCGCGCGGACTCGCGGCGTCGGCGTGCTCAGCCGCGAGCTGGCCGAAGCGTTCGGCGTGAGCGGCCCGATCGCGCGAGCCAGCGGACTCGACGTCGACCTGCGCCGCGACGAGCCCTACCTCGCGTACGCCGACCTGCCGGCGGACGTGTTGCGGGTCGTGACCCGCACCGAGGGCGACTGCCTCGCCCGGTTCGAGTGCTTGCTCGACCAGGTGTACGTGTCGCTCGACATCGCCGAGCACTGCCTCGACGTGCTCGACTCGCTGCCGGTCGGCCCGATCAACGTACGGCTGCCGAAGGTGGTGAAGGCGCCGGAGGGCGAGACCTACGCGTGGACCGAGAACCCGTTGGGAATCAACGGCTATTACCTCGTGAGCCGCGGCGAGAAGACCCCGTGGCGGCTGAAGCTGCGGACCGCGTCGTTCAACAACGTGCAGGTGCTGGCCGAGCTGTTGCCCGGCGAGCTGCTCGCCGACATGGTCGCGATCCTCGGCTCGATGTTCTTCGTCGTCGGCGACGTCGACAAGTAGTCGGCTCAGTTGCGCAGGTAGTCGATGAAGCGCGCGCGGACGAGCGGCTCCGCCTCACCGAGGTCGCGGCCGAGCAGCTCGCGGACGACCTCCACGGCTTCGGCGATGCCGCCGGTGAGGTGGCCGGCGCTGCCGTCCTCGCGGGCGAGGTCGCGCGACGCGTCGAGATGCTTGACCAGGTCCCAGAAGAAGCCGACGTCGTGTCGTTGCTCGGCGCGGTCGAACGCACGCCGCCGCAACTCCTCGGTCGACAGCTCGTCGAGCTCGTCCACGCTGGGTCGGTCGCCCTCGGTCATGCGGCGATGCTAGTGCCTACTCCTCGGGCGGCGTCTTGACCCGGCAGACCCGTTCGAGCACCAGCGCACACACCGTCAGGACGAGAGCGAACGCCGTACCGAGGGCGGCGGTGACCGTGTCGGTGCCGGCCTGCGGACCGTCGATGCGCGACACGTGCACGAGGAAGCCGGCGTACCCGCCGGCCATCAACGCGCCGACCGGTGAGGACGCCTTCGCCAGCGCCGCGAGCCGCGCGACCGCGATCGGGTGGATGGGCCGCGAGCCGCGACCGGCCAGTCGGGCGGCGGTCGTGTACGCCGTGTACAGCTCGGCGATGCCGATGATGAGCAGCGTGACCGGCCAGTACCGCGCCGGCGACTGCACGTCGGCGTAGTAGTGCCGGGTCAGCAGGTACGCGCCGACGCCGGCCGCAGCGGCCAGCAGCACCAGCACCGGGATCCGGGTCGGTCTCACCACGCGACTCCTACGACGCCGGCCGCCGGCAACTCGCGCAGCAGCCGCCACACCGGGCCACGTCCGGTGACGACGGCGTCCGGGTCGACGTCGAGCCACGGCCGCAGTACGAACGCGCGCTCGTGCGCGCGCGGGTGCGGCAACGTCAGCCGCGGGTCGGCGGAGACGACCGCGTCGACCGCGACGACGTCGACGTCGAGACTGCGCGGGCCCCAGCGCCGCGACCGCATCCGGCCGCGCGTCTCCTCCGCCGCCCGCGCCGCCGACCACGCGACCAGCGGGTCGTCGGTGTCGACGATCGCGACGCAGTTGAGGTACGCCGGCTGGTCGGTGACGCCGACCGGCGCGGTCTCGTACAGCGGCGACACGGCCCGCACCGCCAACCGCGCGCCGATGACGTCGAGGCCGGCGCGCAGGTGCGCCCGCCGGTCGCCGAGGTTGGAGCCGAGCGATAGCACCGACACCATCAACGGCTCCGCCGTACGGTCACCGCGACGTCGTCGAACGGGATGCCGATCGGCGCCGTCGGCTTGTGCACCGTCACCTCGACGGCGGTCACGCCGCGGTGCGCGAGGCATACGTCGGCGATCCGCACCGCCAACGTCTCCAGCAGGTCGACGGGGTCGCCGGCGACGATCTTCTCGACCTGTCGCGCGACCGTGCCGTAGTCGACGGTCAGCGCGAGGTCGTCGGCGGCCGCGGCGGCGGACACGTCGGTGTCGAGTACGACGTCGATGCAGAACAGCTGGCCGTCGCGGCGCTCCTCCGGCAGCACGCCGTGGTAGCCGCGGACGCGCAGCCCGCGCACCGCGATCCGGTCGGTCACCGCGACCCGCTCATCCGGGCTCGCTTACCGGCGAGAGCACCGGCGAGCCGTGGTGCACCCAGAGCAACCATCCGTCGCCGCGGCGGCGGAACACGTTGGTCGACACCACCCGCTGGCTGCCGCCGAGGCCGTGGTCGGCGTCGTCGACGCCGGTGAGGATGTTCTCCTCGCAGGTGACGACCGCGAGGTCGCCGGCCACGACGACGTCGACGTTGGTGAGGAAGAACTGGATGTACGTCGTGTTCGCCATCAGCACCGACCAGGACCGCATGACCCGCGACCGTCCGGCCAGCAACGGCCAGCCCGGGTGGATGCAGCGGATGTCGTCAGTCGTGTCCCACACCGCCGACATCCGGTCGATGTCGCAGGCCTCGAACGCGGCGTAGAACTCCGCGTTGGCCGCGGTCACCGCGGTCTCGACATCGTTGCTCACGACGGCTGCACCGCCCGCATCGCCGCGACGACCCGTACGGCGTCCGCACTGCCGCGTACGTCGTGCACCCGCACGCCCCACGCGCCGGCCGCGGCGGCAAGCGCCGTGATCGCGGTCGTCGCGTCGTCGCGGTCGCGCACCCCTCGCGGCCGGCCGCCGTCGGCGAGCAACGTGCCGAGGAACGACTTGCGGCTCGCACCGACGAGCACCGGCCGGCCGAGCACCGACAGCTCGGCCAACCGGGCGAGCAGCTCCCAGTTGTGCGCGGCGTTCTTCGCGAACCCCAGACCTGGGTCGACGACGATCTGGTCCTCGGCGACACCGGCCGCGGTCACGTCGTCGAGGCTGCGCCGCAGCTCGCCGACGACCTCCGCGACGACGTCGCCGTACGACGCCTTCGACTGCATCTCGGTGCTGTGGCCGCGCCAGTGCATGACGACGTACGGGACGCCGGCGGACGCAACGAACCGCGGCAGGCCGGGGTCGGCACGACCGCCGCTGACGTCGTTGACCATCACGGCACCGGCCGCGAGTGCGCGCTCGGCGGTGACCGGGTGCATCGTGTCGATGCTGACCCGCGCGCCGTCCGCCGCGAGCTCGGCGACGACCGGCCCGACCCGGCGCCACTCCTCGTCGGCGGTGACGCGCTCCGCGCCCGGCCGGGTCGACTCGCCGCCGACGTCGACGACGTCCGCACCGGCGGCGAGCAGCTCGCGGCCGTGCTTGATCGCGCTGTCGGCGTCGGCGAACGCGCCGCCATCGCTGAACGAGTCGGGGGTGACGTTGACGACGCCCATCACCAGGCAGCGGGGCAGGTCGGGCAGGCCGCGAACCCGGGACGTCATCGGCCCAAGATGAGACTCATCGCCTCGTTGCGGGTCGAGACGCTGTCGCGGAACTGGCCGCGGACCGCGGACGTGACCGTGCGCGCGCCCGGCTTGCGCACGCCGCGGACCGACATGCAGAGGTGCTCGGCCTCGACGACGACGATGACGCCGCGCGGCGACAGGCACGACTCGATGGCGTCGGCCACCTGCGTCGTCAGCCGCTCCTGCACCTGCGGCCGGCGCGCATACAGGTCGACGACGCGGGCCAGCTTGGACAGGCCGGTGATCTGGCCCTTCTCGTTGGGGATGTAGCCGACGTGCGCCACGCCGATCCACGGCAGCAAGTGGTGCTCGCAGGTGCTCGCGACCTCGATGTCCTTCACCAGCACGATCTCGTCGTGCTCGGCCTCGAAGACAGCAGTCAGCGCGGCACACGGGTCGACATGCAAACCGGAGAAGACCTCGGCGTACATCCGGCCGACCCGGGCCGGGGTGTCGCGCAGGCCGTCGCGATCGGGGTCTTCGCCGACGGCGAGGAGGATCTCCCGCACCGCACGCGCGATGCGGTCCTGGTCGATCACGGCTACCCGGACGTGCTGCGCTTGGTCGGCCTGCGGGCGGTCGTCTTCTTCGCGGCGCCGTTGGCCGCCCGGCCGTTGGCGCGGGTGCTCCGGCCGCGGCCGTTGCTGCCGCCGTTGCTGCCGCGCTCGAGCCCGGCGACATCGGCCGGCCCGAGCAGCGCGAGCTCGGCCGGCGTGAGCACCGGCGGGATGTTCTTCGGCGGCTTGCGCTTGATGCTGTCGAACACGCGCACCGGTCGCTTCGGCACCGACGCGAAGATCTCGGCCAGCTCCTCGCGACCGACGGTCTCCTTGTCGAACAGCTTCAGGACGAGGTCGTCGAGGACGTCGCGGTGCTCGACCAGGATCTCCCACGCCTCGTCGTGGGCCCGCTCGATCAGCGTCCGGATCTCCTCGTCGATGCGGGCCGCGACCTCTTCGGAGTAGTCGCGCTGGTGGCCCATGTCGCGGCCGAGGAAGACCTCGCCCTCGCCCTGGCCGTAGCGGATCGCGCCGAGCTCGTCGCTCATGCCGTACTGCATCACCATCGCGCGGGCGATCTTCGACGCCTGCTCGATGTCGTTGGACGCACCGGTCGTCGGCTCGTGGAAGACGAGTTCTTCCGCGGCCCGGCCACCGAGTGCGTACGCGAGCATGTCCATCATCTCGCTGCGCGTCTGCGTGTACTTGTCTTCCTCCGGCAGCACCAGCGTGTGCCCGAGCGAGCGGCCGCGCGGCAGGATCGTCACCTTGTGCACCGGGTCGGTGTTGGGCAGCGCGTACGCCACGAGCGCATGCCCGCCTTCGTGGTAGGCGGTGACCTTCTTCTCCTTGTCGCTCATCGCGCGGGTCTTGCGCATCGGCCCGGCGATGACCCGGTCGATCGACTCTTCCAGCGTGCTCGTCGTGATCTGCTTCGCGTCGGTGCGCGCGGTGAGCAGGGCGGCCTCGTTGATGACGTTCGCGAGGTCGGCGCCGGTGAACCCCGGCGTACGGCGCGCGATCACGTCGAGGTCGACGTCGGGCGCGAACGGCTTGCCCTTCGAGTGCACCCGCAGGATCGCCTTGCGGCCTTCGAGGTCCGGCCGGTCGACGACGATCTGGCGGTCGAACCGGCCGGGGCGCAGCAGCGCCGGGTCGAGGATGTCGGGCCGGTTGGTCGCGGCGATCAGGATGACGCCGCGGTTGGTGTCGAAGCCGTCCATCTCGACGAGCAGCTGGTTGAGCGTCTGCTCGCGTTCGTCGTGGCCGCCGCCGAGACCCGCGCCGCGGTGCCGCCCGACCGCGTCGATCTCGTCGACGAAGATGATCGCGGGCGCGTTGGCCTTGGCCTGCTCGAACAGGTCGCGGACGCGGGACGCGCCGACACCGACGAACATCTCGACGAAGTCGGAGCCGGAGATCGAGTAGAACGGGACCCCCG
>JAVEEI010000188.1 GCA_030840525.1 Frankiaceae bacterium | reverse complement strand
TGTCGATGGCGGTCGGCGAGTGGACGTCGGTGCGGTCGCAGAGCCAGCTCGTCGCGGCCGAGATCGCGGTCGAGCGGGCCGAGCTCGACCGCCGGCCCGAGGCCGAGGAGGCCGAGCTGGCCGGCATCTTCCGGGCCCGCGGGCTGCCGCGCGAGCTCGCCGCGACCGTCGCCCGCGAGCTGTCGAAGGACCCCGAGGTCGCGTGGCGCGTGCACGTCCGCGAGGAGCTCGGCGTCAACCCCGACGAGCTGCCCAACCCACTCGTGGCGGCCGGGTCGTCGCTCGGCTCGTTCGCGCTCGGGGCGCTGGTGCCGCTCGCGCCGTACCTGTTCGGCGGCAACGCGCTCTGGGTCGCGCTGGTCCTCGCGGCGGTCGCGCTGCTCGCGCTCGGCGCGGGCGTGGCGCGGTTCACCGGCACGTCGCCGTGGCGCGGCGCGGCGATGCAGCTCGCGCTCGGCGCCGCGACCGCCGCGGTCACGTACGGCGTGGGTCGCGCATTCGGGGCCACGGTCTCGTAACGACCGTGTAACCTGCGGTGCAGAGGGCCGACGTCGTCCCGCACCGCTTTCGCGAGAGTCCGACGAGACGACGGGAAGACCATCAGCATGCAGCGCCCCCAACGCCCCGGCTTTCCCGAGCCACAGGGCCTGTACGACGGCCGGCACGAGCACGACGCCTGCGGCGTCGCGTTCGTCGCCGACATGCACGGCCGGCGCAGCAACGGGATCGTCCGCGACGCCCTGACGGCGCTGCACAACCTCGACCACCGCGGCGCCTCCGGGTCCGAGGCCAACACCGGCGACGGCGCAGGCATCCTGCTGCAGGTCCCCGACGGGTTCCTGCGCGCGGTTACGGGACTCGACCTGCCGAAGCCGGGCAGCTACGCGGTTGGCCTGGCGTTCCTTACGCCGTCCGCCGACGTCGCGGGTATCGAGCGGCTCGCGGCCGAGGAGGAGTTGCGCGTCGTCGGTTGGCGCGACGTGCCGACCGACCCGAGCAGCCTCGGCGAGACCGCGCTGTCGGTGCTGCCGGTGTTCCGGCAGCTCTTCGTCGCCGGGCTGCGCGGCGAGGTCGGTCTCGGTCTCGAGCGCCGCGCGTTCTGCCTGCGCAAGCGGGTCGAGCGCGAGCTCGGCATCTACTTCGCGTCGTTGTCGTGCCGCACCCTCGTCTACAAAGGCATGCTCACGACCGACCAGCTCCCGGCGTTCTTCCCGGACCTGCGCGACGAGCGGGTCGAGTCGGCGATCGCGCTGGTGCACTCGCGGTTCTCCACCAACACGTTCCCGTCGTGGCCGCTCGCGCACCCCTACCGCTACATCGCGCACAACGGCGAGATCAACACCGTCAAGGGCAACCGCAACTGGATGGCCGCGCGCGAGGCGCTGCTCGCGAGCGACGTGATCCCCGGCGACCTCAAGCGACTGTTCCCGATCGTCACGCCGGATGCCTCCGACAGTGCGAGCTTCGACGAGGTGCTCGAGCTGCTGCACCTCGGCGGCCGGTCGCTGCCGCACGCCGTGCTGATGATGATCCCGGAGGCGTGGGAGAACCACGCCGAGATGGACGCCGAGCGGCGCGCCTTCTACGGTTTCCACTCCTGCGTGATGGAGCCGTGGGACGGCCCCGCCTGCGTGACCTTCACCGACGGCACGGTCGTCGGCGCCGTACTCGACCGCAACGGCCTGCGCCCCTCGCGCTACTGGGTGACCGACGACGGTCGCGTCGTCCTCGCGTCCGAGGTCGGCGTGCTCGACATCGCGCCGGAACACATCGTCCGCAAGGGCCGGCTACAGCCGGGCCGGATGTTCCTCGTCGACACCGCGGCCGGCCGCATCGTCGACGACGAGGAGCTCAAGTCCGAGCTCGCCGCCGAGAACCCGTACGGCGACTGGCTGCACGCCGGGCTCATGCACCTGTCCGACCTGCCCGAGCGCGAGCACATCGTGCACTCGCACGAGTCGGTGCTGCGCCGGCAGCAGACCTTCGGTTACACCGAGGAAGAGCTGCGCATCCTGCTCACGCCGATGGCGCGCGCGGGCGCGGAGCCGATCGGCTCGATGGGCACCGACACGCCGATCGCGGTGCTCTCGGACCGGCCGCGGCTGCTGTTCGACTACTTCACCGAGCTGTTCGCGCAGGTCACCAACCCGCCGCTCGACGCGATCCGCGAAGAGCTGGTGACATCGCTCGCGACGACGATCGGCCCGGAAGGCAACCTGCTCGACCCGACGCCTGCGTCGTGCCGGCAGATCACGCTGTCGTTCCCGGTCATCGACAACGACGAGCTGGCGAAGATCATCCATATCAACGACGACGGCGACCTGCCCGGGTTCGCCGCTGTCGTCGTCAAGGGTCTCTACCCGGTCGACGGCGGGGGAGCCGCGCTGGGCGCCGCGCTCGAGCGGATCCGCGCCGAGGTCAGCGACGGGATCGAGAGCGGCGCGCGTCTCGTCGTGCTGTCCGACCGCGACAGCGACGCCGACCTCGCGCCGATCCCGTCGTTGCTGCTGACGAGTGCCGTGCACCACCACCTGATCCGGGAGAAGACGCGGACGAAGGTCGGCCTCATCGTCGAGGCCGGCGACGTCCGCGAGGTGCACCACGTCGCGCTGCTCGTCGGCTACGGCGCGGCCGCGGTCAACCCGTACCTCGCGATGGAGACGGTCGAAGACCTCGTCCGGCACAACGTGATCCCCGGCCTCGACGCGGCCACCGCGATCAAGCACTACATCAAGGCACTCGGCAAGGGCGTGCTCAAGGTGATGTCGAAGATGGGCGTCTCCACGGTCGCGTCGTACACGGGGGCGCAGATCTTCGAGGCGATCGGGCTCGCGCAGGATCTCGTCGACGACTACTTCACCGGTACGACGTCGCGGCTCGGCGGCGTCGGGCTCGACCAGCTCGCCGCCGAGGTCGCCGCGCGGCACGCGCACGCGTACCCGCGGGTGCCGCACAAGCACCGCCGGCTGTGGGTCGGCGGCGAGTACCAGTGGCGGCGCGAGGGCGAGCTGCACCTGTTCAACCCGCAGACCGTGTTCAAGCTCCAGCACGCGACCCGGTCCGGCCGCTACGACGTGTTCAAGCAGTACACCGCCGCGGTCGACGCGCAGGCCGAGAAGCTGATGACACTGCGCGGCCTGTTCGGCTTCAAGTACGGCGAGCGGCCGCCGGTGCCGATCGACGAGGTCGAGCCGGTGTCGTCGATCGTCAAGCGGTTCGCGACCGGTGCCATGTCCTACGGCTCGATCTCCGGCGAGGCGCACGAGACGCTCGCGATCGCGATGAACCAACTCGGCGGCAAGAGCAACACCGGCGAGGGCGGCGAAGACCTCGACCGGCTGCTCGACCCGCGCCGCCGCAGCGCGGTGAAGCAGGTCGCGTCCGGGCGCTTCGGCGTCACGTCCGCCTACCTCACCCACGCCGACGACCTGCAGATCAAGATGGCGCAGGGCGCGAAGCCGGGCGAGGGCGGCCAGCTACCCGGGCACAAGGACGACCCGTGGATCGCGCGGACCCGGCACTCGACGCCGGGTGTCGGCCTGATCTCGCCGCCGCCGCACCACGACATCTACTCGATCGAAGATCTCAAGCAGCTCATCCACGACCTGAAGAACGCGAACCCGGACGCGCGGGTGCACGTCAAGCTCGTCGCGGAGGTCGGTGTCGGCACGGTCGCCGCCGGTGTGAGCAAGGCGCATGCCGACGTCGTGCTCATCTCCGGGCACGACGGGGGCACCGGCGCGTCGCCGCTCACCACACTGAATCACGCGGGCGGGCCGTGGGAGCTGGGTCTCGCCGAGACGCAGCAGACGTTGCTGCTCAACGGTTTGCGCGACCGGATCGTCGTCCAGGTCGACGGCCAGATGAAGACCGGCCGCGACGTCGTCATCGCCGCGCTGCTCGGCGCGGAGGAGTACGGCTTCGCGACCGCGCCGCTGGTCGTCAGCGGCTGCATCATGATGCGCGTCTGCCACCTCGACACCTGCCCGGTCGGCGTCGCGACGCAGAACCCCGAGCTGCGCAAGCGGTTCACCGGCAAGCCGGAGTTCGTCGTCAACTTCTTCGAGTTCCTCGCCGAAGAGGTGCGCGAGCACCTCGCCGCGCTCGGCTTCCGCTCGCTCGACGAGGCGATCGGCCACGTCGAGCTGCTCGACACCGCGAAGGCCGTCGACCACTGGAAGGCGAGCGGTCTCGACCTCGCGCCGATCCTGCACGCGCCCGACGTCGAGGGCCCGCGCCAGTGCGTCACCGCGCAGGACCACGGTCTCGACAAGGCGCTGGACAACACGTTGATCCAACTGTGCGAGGGCGTGCTCGGCGCCGTCGACGTCGCGCAGCTGCAGCCGGTGCGGCTGGAGCTGCCGATCCGCAACGTCAACCGCACCGTCGGCACAATGCTCGGCCACGAGGTAACGCTGCGGCACGGCGACGGCGGCCTGCCGGACAACACGATCGACCTGACGTTCACCGGCTCGGCCGGGCAGTCGTTCGGCGCGTTCGTGCCGCGCGGGATCACGATGCGTCTCGTCGGCGACGCCAACGACTACCTCGGCAAGGGCCTGTCCGGCGGGCGCATCGTCGTCCGACCGCACCCCGATGCGCCGTTCCGGGCGGAGGACAACATCCTCGCCGGCAACGTGATCCTGTACGGCGCGACCAGCGGCGAGGTGTTCCTGCGCGGTGTCGTCGGCGAGCGGTTCGCCGTACGCAACTCGGGTGCGGTCGCGGTGGTCGAGGGCGTCGGCGACCACGCGTGCGAGTACATGACCGGTGGCCGCGTCGTCATTCTCGGCCCGACCGGCCGCAACGTCGCGGCGGGCATGTCCGGCGGCGTCGCGTACGTGCTCGACCTGGCTGAGCAGCGGCTCAACACCGAGATGGTCGACCTCGCCGAGCTCGACGACGACGACCGCGAGTTCCTGCGCGAGACCGTGACGAGGCACGCCGCCGAGACCGCGTCGACGGTCGCGGCCGGGCTGCTCGCCGACTGGGACGACGCCGTACCGCGGTTCGCGAAGATCCTGCCGCGCGACTACAAGCGGGTGCTCGACGCGGCAAAGCGAGCGGCCGAGGAAGGGCTCGACGTGGACGAGGCGATCATGGCGGCGGCTCATGGCTGACCCCAAGGGCTTCCTCACGACGCCGCGCGAGACGCCGCCGCGCCGGCCGGTCGACGTACGGATCCTCGACTGGAACGAGGTCTACACCGACTTCCCGCACGCGTCGCTGCAGAAGCAGGCCGGGCGCTGCATGGACTGCGGCATCCCGTTCTGCCACCAGGGCTGCCCGCTCGGCAACCTCATCCCGGAGTGGAACGACCTCGTCTGGCGCGACGACTGGCGCGAGGCGATCGAGCGCCTGCACGCGACCAACAACTTCCCCGAGTTCACCGGCCGGCTATGCCCGGCGCCGTGCGAGACCGCGTGCGTTCTCGGCATCAACGCGGATCCGGTGACCATCAAGCAGGTCGAGGTCGAGATCGTCGACCGCGCGTGGGACGAGGGCTGGATCTCCCCGCAGGTGCCGGAGCGGCTGTCGAGCAAGACCATCGCGGTCGTCGGCTCCGGCCCGGCCGGTCTCGCCGCCGCGCAGCAGCTCACCCGCGCCGGCCACACGGTCGCGGTGTTCGAGCGCGCGGACCGCATCGGCGGGCTGCTGCGCTACGGCATCCCCGAGTTCAAGATGGAGAAGCGGCACCTCGACCTGCGGCTCGCGCAGATGCGCGACGAGGGGACGAGGTTCCGCACCGGCGTGAACGTCGGCGTCGACATCACCGCCGAGCAGCTGCGCAAGCGCTACGACGCCGTTGTGCTCGCCGGCGGCGCGACGAAGCCGCGCGACCTGCCGGTGCCCGGGCGCGAGCTCGACGGCATCCACTTCGCGATGGACTACCTGCCGCCGTCCAACCGCGTGCAAGAAGGCGACCTCGACGTCTCGCCGATCAGCGCGGCCGGCAAGGACGTCGTCATCATCGGCGGCGGCGACACCGGCGCCGACTGCCTCGGCACCGCCCTGCGCCAGGGCGCCCGCACGGTGACGCAGCTCGAGATCCTCCCCACCCCGCCGCAGTCGCGGACCGACGCGATGCCGTGGCCGACGTACCCGATGACCTACCGCGTGTCGAGTGCGCACGAAGAGGGCGGCGAGCGGGTCTTCGCGGTGTCGACCAAGGAGTTCCTCGGCGATGCGGGCGGCACCGTACGCGCGCTCGTCCTCACCGAGGTGGACGGGAAGTTCCAGCCGATCGCCGGGACCGACCGCGAGATCGAGGCGCAGCTCGTCCTGCTCGCGATGGGCTTCGTCGGGCCGGAGCAGGGCCCGCTGCTGACCGACCTCGACGTCGCGCTCGACGAGCGCGGCAACGTCGCGCGGGACGAGAGCTGGTCGACCAACCAGCCGGGCGTGTTCGCATGCGGCGACATGGGTCGCGGGCAGTCGCTCATCGTGTGGGCGATCGCGGAGGGACGGTCGTGCGCGGCCGCGGTCGACCGCTGGCTGATGGGCGACACGCAGCTGCCCGCGCCGGTGCTACCGACGGATCGCCCGATTGCCTGACTAGCTCGGCCGTGTCATGACACGGGCCCGTCGCGAGCGCACCCTCGGCGGTGAGCGGCCGGTACCGATGCCGGCCTCGAGCCAGGGGAGTGAGCCCATGTCGGATCACACGGTCTCCGAGAGAGCCTGGGAGCGGTACGGCGCGGCGACCGGCGTCGCGTTCGGCATCCTGCTGCTGGTCGCCGTCTTCGCGGCGCCACAGCCGCCGCATATCGACGCGAGCGCGCAGCGGATCGCGACGTACTACGCGGACCACCGGCACGCCGTCCTGGCCGCCGGCGTGTTCGGAGCGTTCGCGACGGTCGCGGCGCTGCTGTTCATCTCGCACCTGCGGCACGTCTACGACCGGGCCGAGAGCGGCATCGAGGGCCTGTCGACCGTGGTCTACGCGACCGGTCTCGCGACCGTCGCCGCGAGCCTGTTCTTCGGCGTGGTCTCGACGACGCTCGCGTTCATGACCGCGCAGCCGGGCGGGCTCGGCGACGCCGGCCTCACCCGCGCGCTCTACGACATGGGGTACGTCGGCAACGGGATGACCTTCCTGCTGTCCGCCGCGTTCCTCGCCGCGAACGCGGTCGGCATGGTGCGCGGTGAGGTGGCGACGCCGGCGCTCGGCTGGTTCGCCGCGCTGGTGGCCGCCGCCAGCACCGTCGCGGCGGTCGGCTCGCTGACGGTGAGCAGCTACAGCGCCGGGTGGACCGCCGTCGGGCTCGCCGCCATCGTCGGGATCGCCGCGTGGGCCATCACCGCGGGCGGCCTGATGCTGCGGCACCCGGAGGTCGAGGCCGCCACCGCGCACCGCTCGCTGATCGTCCCGGCGCACTAACTAACGGCGGCGCCAGTTTTGGCCGTGCCGCCGGCGGCAACGCTGACGGCATGGCCAACGAACTGAGCGGGAAGACAGTCGCGTTCCTCGTCGCGAACGAGGGCATCGAGCAGGTCGAGCTGACCGAGCCGTGGAAGGCGGTCGAGGAGGCGGGCGGCACGCCGCGGCTCGTCTCGCTGGAGGCCGGCGAGGCCCAGGCCTTCAACCACCTCGACAAGGCCGACACGTTCCCGGTCGACGAGACCGTCGAGACGGCCGACGTGTCGTCGTACGACGGTCTGGTGCTAGCGGGCGGCGTCGCGAACCCGGACCAGCTACGGATGAACCCGGCTGCGGTCGCGTTCGCGCGCGGGTTCGCCGAGGCGGGCAAGCCGATCGCGGTCATCTGCCACGGCCCGTGGACGCTGGTCGAGGCCGGGGTCGTGCGCGGCCGGACGCTGACGAGCTGGCCGAGCCTGCAGACCGACATCCGCAACGCGGGCGGCGAGTGGGTGGACGAAGAGGTGTACGTCGACACCAACGGCGCGGGCCCGATCGTCAGCAGCCGCAAGCCCGACGACCTCAAGGCGTTCTGCCAGGAGCTGGTCGACCGCTTCGCCGCGGCGTAGCGCCGTCCGGTGCGACTTGTCAGCAGCACACGGGGCTATAGCCACCTGTGCTGCTGACAACTCGCGCACTGCCGTGCCCCGGGTCGGATTCGAACCGACACTGTATGGGTTTTGAATCCATTGCCTGCTGCCAGTTGGGCTACCGGGGCTCGGGTCCCAGGATAGGCGGTCGGTTAGCCTCTCGACCGTGACGACGTCGTCGCGTCGCGTCCTCATCGCCGAGGACGAAGCGCTCATCCGCCTCGACCTCAAGGAGATGTTGCAGGAAGAGGGGTACGACGTCGTCGGCGAGGCTGGCGACGGCGAGCAGGCGGTCGCGCTCGCCGAGCAGCTGCGGCCCGACCTCGTCATCCTCGACGTCAAGATGCCGGTGCTCGACGGCATCTCCGCGGCCGAGCGAATAGTCGCCGCCCGGATCGCGCCGGTCGTCATGCTGACCGCGTTCTCGCAGCGCGAGCTCGTCGAGCGCGCGGTCGACGCGGGCGCGATGGCCTACCTCGTCAAGCCGTTCGCCAAGAGCGACCTGCTGCCCACCATCGAGGTCGCCGTCGCCCGGCACGCGCAGGTCGCCGCGCTCGAGCAGGAGGTCGCCGACCTCGCCGAGCGGCTGGAGACGCGCAAGGTTCTCGACCGCGCGAAGAGCCGGTTGCAGACCGAGCACCGGATGTCCGAGCCCGAGGCTTTCCGCTGGATCCAGAAGGCGTCGATGGACCGCCGTACGTCGATGCGCGCGGTCGCCGAGAGCGTCTTGAGCGGCGCCGAACAGCCGACGCCGTCCGAGTCCGGATGATCACTCCCGGTCACGACACGGGATCGGTGGTACCCGTGCAGCGGCAAACGCGCTAGGTTGCCTTCGCCCGGATCCGCATGATCGGCCGGGCCCATGACGGCACAGGAGGAGCGACAGGTGGAGATCAAGACGGTGATGCGCGCCGCGGTGCCGCTCGCATTGGGCGCAGTCGTGCTCGCGGGCTGCGGCAGCAGCAGCAGCGGCGGCAAGAACAACAACAGCAGCGGCAAGAAGACCATTGCGCTCGCCTACCAGGGACCCCTCTCCGGTGACAACGCGCAGCTCGGCATCAACATGGACAACGCCGTCAAGCTCGCGGTGAAGCAGGCCAACGACAAGGGCGACCTGCCGTTCACGCTGAAGTTCGTCGACGCCGACGACCAGGGCACGCCCGACGGCGGCCCGCCCGCGGCGCAGAAGCTGATCGGCGAGGCCGACGTCCTCGCGGTGGTCGGCCCGGCGTTCTCCGGCGCGACCAAGGCGTCCGAGCCGCTGTTCAGCCAGGCCAACCTGCTCTCGGTCAGCCCGTCGGCGACCAACCCGAAGCTCACCAGCCTCGGCTTCACGACGTTCTACCGCGTGGTCCCGCCGGACGACGCGCAGGGCAAGGAAGCGGCCAACTACCTCGCGAAGGTCGTCAAGGCCAAGAAGGTCTACTCCATCGACGACAAGAGCGAGTACGGCGTCGGCCTGTCCGGCGTGCTCGAGCCGCAGCTCAAGTCCGACGGCGTGTCGGTGACGCACGACGGCATCCCGCCGACGAAGGACTACTCCGCCGAGGCGCAGAAGGTCGCCGGCGCGAAGCCGGACGCCGTCTACTACAGCGGCTACTTCGCCGACTTCGCCCTGTTCACCAAGGCGCTCAAGGCGGCCGGCTACAAGGGCCCGCTGATGGGTGGCGACGGTGACAAGGACCAGCAGTACGTCGTGCAGGCCGGCGCGTCCAACGCCGAAGGCACGCTGTTCAGCTGCCCGTGCGCGGACGCGACCGTCGACCCGAAGGCGGCGGACTTCGCTGCTGCCTACAAGGCGATGTTCAACGCCGACCCCGGCACCTACTCGCCGGAGGCGTACGACGCGGCCAACTCCATCATCAGCGTGCTGAAGGGTCTCGGTGCCAACGCGACCCGCAAGCAGGTGGCCGACGCCTACAAGTCCGTCGACTTCCAGGGCCTGACCAAGGAGATCAAGTTCTCGCCCAACGGCGAGGTCTCCGGGACGACGATCTTCATCTACCAGGTGAAGGCCGGAAAGATCAACGTGCTCGGTACCACCGCGGATCTCATCAAGTGACATAACCGCCCGGCCGGGGCGCCCGCACGACGGGCGCCCCGGCCGACGCGTACACCGGTCGATTTCCGCAGGGGGCACCGCGCATGTGCTTCACGCACTCGTTCTGGCAGCTGACCATCTCGGGCCTGTCCGACGGGTTCCTCTACGCGCTCATCGCGCTCGGCTACACCCTCGTCTACGGCGTCCTGCAGCTGATCAACTTCGCGCACAGCGAAGTGTTCATGTCCGGTGGCTTCGGCGGGCTGTTCGCCGTGCAGGCCGTCGTCGACAGCAACAAGACGCCGCACGGGGTCGCGTCGGTGATGTACGTGCTGCTCGGTGTCCTCGTCGGCGCGCTTGTCGGCGGCGCGGTCGCGTTCGTCCTCGAACGGGTCGCATACCGCCCGCTCCGCCGGCGCAACGCACCGAAGCTCGCGTTCCTCATCTCGGCGATCGGCGCGTCGCTGTTCCTGGTGAACATCGCCGGCAAGGAGTTCGGCCGGCTCGCCATCCCGATGCCCAACCTTTACACCAACGGCAACGTGTTCAGCGTCTTCGGCGCCCAGGTGCAGACCAACTTCGTCGTCATCGCGATCGCCGCCGCGCTCATGCTCATCTTCCTCGACCGGCTGGTCGCGAAGACCCGCCTCGGCCAGGGCATCCGCGCGGTCGCACAAGACGCCGACACCGCGAGCCTGATGGGCGTCAACATCGACCGCGTCATCTCGCAGACGTTCGTCATCGGCGGGCTGCTCGGCGGCGCCGCCGGCTTCCTGTTCGGCATGGTCTTCAACGTGCAATACAACATGGGCTTCACCCCGGGTGTGAAGGCGTTCACCGCGGCCGTGCTCGGCGGCATCGGCAACATCCGCGGCGCCGTCCTCGGCGGGCTGCTGCTCGGCGTCGTCGAGAACCTCGGCGTCTCGTGCGTGCAGTCCGCGTGGCGCGACGTCATCGCGTTCGGCATCCTCGTGCTGGTGCTGCTGTTCCGCCCGACCGGTCTGCTCGGCGAGCGGCTGGGGCGGTCGGCATGAGCGAGTTCGCGAACCCGCCCGCGTCCGGCGACGGCGACAGCGGCTTCGGCCCGTCGGTGCGCCGTATCGTCGCGTCGCTCACCGACAGCGACTGGCGCCGGCTCGGCGGCTGCATGTTCGCCGCGGTCCTCGTCGCGCTGATGACCGGTACGTCGGGCAACGCGCAGCACCTCACCGCCGGTGTCACCGGCTCGTTGTTCCGGCCGCGGATCGTCTTCTTCCTCCTCATCGGGCTCGCGCTGTGGGCGGTGATGACGGCGTGGACGCGCTACCGCGACGACATCCGCGACGGCCTCGCGCCGGCGCGAAAGGTGCAGGCCGAGGTCACCGGCAACCGCTGGGTGCAGTACGGCGGCTTCGTCGCCGTACTGCTGCTCGCGATCCTGATCCCGCCGCAGCTCTCGGTGTTCTGGCAGCAGGTGCTGGTCAGCCAGATCGGCGTGTTCGTGCTGCTCACGATCGGCCTGAACGTCGTCGTCGGTTTCGCCGGTCTGCTCGACCTCGGCTACATCGCGTTCTACGCGATCGGCGCCTACACCGCGGCGTACTTCACCGGCTACCCCGACAACAAGCGCGGCCACATCTCGCCGCTGCCGGTGCACCCGCCGTTCCACGTCAACCCGTTCTTCGTGTTCCCGCTCGCCGTCATCGCGTGTCTCATCGCTGGCCTGCTGCTCGGTGCGCCGACGCTGCGGCTGCGCGGCGACTACCTCGCGATCGTGACGCTCGGCTTCGGCGAGATCGTCCGCATCGTCATCAACAACAGCGAGAGCGTCACCAACGGCCCGCGCGGCGCGTTCGGCATCCCGCACTTCTCAATCGACGTCTGGAAGCTGAAATACCACTGGACGCTCGACCTGATGCCGTACTGGTATCTGCTCGTCGCGATCATCGCGATCGTCTTCGTCCTGTTCCGGCAGCTCGAGAACTCCCGCGTCGGCCGGGCGTGGACGGCGATCCGCGAGGACGAGGTCGCGGCGGCCGCGACCGGCATCCCGACGCTGAAGTACAAGCTGATGGCGTTCGCGATCGGCGCGTCGACGTCGGGTCTCGCCGGTGTCATCTTCGCCAGCGAGGTCGGCTTCGTCGCGCCGGACAACTTCGTCCTCATCAACTCGCTGCTGGTGCTCGTCTACGTCATCTTCGGCGGCATGGGCTCGCTGCCGGGTGCGGTCGCGGGTGCGTCGTTCCTGATCTGGCTGCCGAACAAGCTGCGCGACCTCGTCGCGCCGCAGGACCGGTTCATCTACTTCGGCGCGCTGCTCGTCGTGATGATGATCTTCCGGCCACAGGGCGTGTTCCCGTCCCGGCGCCGGGCCCGCGAGATCGGCCTCGCCGAGGCCGGGTCCGGGGGAGCGGACGCGATGGCCGCGCCGGGCGGTGCGCTGTGACCGCCCCGCCGGTCGAGGAGATCGACGCCGTCTCAGGTGTCGACGACCCCGTCGTGCAGGTCTCGCACCTGACCCTGCGTTTCGGTGGCGTGACCAGCCTGTCCGACGTGTCGCTCGCGGTCGCGCGCGGCGAGATCCTCGCGGTGATCGGGCCGAACGGCGCCGGCAAGACGTCGCTGTTCAACTGCCTCACCGGCGTGTACGTCGGCGAAAAGGGCACGATCTCGTTCCTGCCGCGCCCCGGCGAGCAGGTGCCGCTCGCGGGGCGCAAGCCGCACCGGATCACCCAGCTCGGGCTGGCCCGGACGTTCCAGAACATCCGGCTGTTCAACGCCCTGACCGCGATCGAGAACGTCAAGATCGGAGTCGAGTCGCGGCAGCGGACGGGCCCGATCGGCGCGATGCTGCGGCTGCCGCGGACCCGGCGCGAAGACCGCGCGAGCGACGCCCGCGCGTCCGAGCTGCTCGAGTTCGTCGGCCTGCGCGCGCAGGCCAACCGGCTCGCGGCGGCACTGTCGTACGGCGAGCAGCGCCGGCTCGAGATCGCCCGCGCGCTGGCCACCCAACCGGCCCTGCTGCTGCTCGACGAGCCGGCGGCCGGCACCAACCCG
The DNA here is from genome assembly GCA_030840525.1 of Frankiaceae bacterium. GTDB lineage: Bacteria > Actinomycetota > Actinomycetes > JAFAQI01 > JAFAQI01 > BP-197. Next base: position 431 of record JAVEEI010000188.1, on the reverse strand, counting down.
GCCGAGAAGGCCGACCTCGAACGGCTGATCCGCCGGATCAACACCGAGATGGGCCTGTCGGTGCTGCTGATCGAGCACGACATGCGGCTGGTCATGTCGGTGGCGGCGCGGGTCGCCGTACTCAACTTCGGCAAGCTCATCGCCGCCGGCACGCCCGCCGAGGTGCAGCGCAACCCGGCGGTGATCGAGGCCTACCTCGGTGCCGCCGACCCGGAAGAGGGTGAGTCCGATGCTGCTCCGGGTTGACGGCCTGCGGGTGAGCTACGGCGCGATCGAGGCGCTGCGCGACGTAAGCTTCGAGGTCGACGAGGGCGAGATCGTGACGCTGCTCGGCGCGAACGGCGCCGGCAAGACGACGACGCTGCGGACGATCTCCGGGCTGCTGCGGCCGAAGGCCGGCTCGATCGAGTTCGACGGCAAGTCGATGGCCA
>JAVEEI010000178.1 GCA_030840525.1 Frankiaceae bacterium | reverse complement strand
CGGGCTTCGCCCGGCGGGTCAAACCGCTGATCCGCATGGGCGAGCGCGAGACGGCGGCGTACTGCGTCGTCAACGGCGTCGACTACCTCGTCGACGAGTGCCCGATGGCCGCGGGCAACAAGCACTTGCGCTACAAGGAGACGCTCAACGCGATGGAGGAGCGCACGCCCGGGGTGAAGGCGGCGTTCTACCTGAAGTTTCTCGACGAGATGCTGCCGGTGCTCGACGGCGTCGCCGCGGACGAGCGCGCGCTCGTCGGCGTCTGCAGCCGTTGCGGTGCGCCGAGCTCGGCGACGGTGTGCGCGTTCTGCACGCTGGTCGAGCGAGTCGCCACCTAGAGGATTCACCGGCCGGGTCGCGAGGTAAGTTGCCTGCGTGCGTTACCTGCTGCTTGCGTTCGTCGCGGTCATCTTCCTGACCGGGCTGGTGTGGTGGGCGGTCTTCATCGGTAACGCCGTACGCGGCCAGCTGCGCAAACGCTGACGTGCGCCTCCGGGGGTCGGCGGCGGCTGCGCTCGCCGCGGGGCTGGCCGTTACCGCGCTGGCCGTCGCCGGGTGCTCCTCGTCGCACCCGCCGCTGCCCGCCAGCGACGCGGTGCACGGCCATCCCGACCTCGCCGGGTTCCTGCGCTCGCCGGTCGCGACGCCGAGCGCGTGCCCGCCGAACGTGAACGGTACGACGGCCGGCCGCCGCTCCCCCTGGGTCGGCACCGTCGACGTCTCGGTCTTTCTCACCGCGAGTGCGTCGTTGCCGCGGCTGCACGCCACGGTGGCCGCGCTGCCCGACGTCGCGGCCGTGTTCGACGAGACCGCCGCCGAGGCGTACGCGGAGTTCCAGCGCCTCTACACGTGCAGTGCGAGCGTGCCGCCGTCCGCCGTACACGGGTCGCTGCGGCTGGTGCTGACGACCCTCGACCTCGGGCAGCGTGACGCGCTGGTCAAGCGGCTGCTGCGGCTGCCCGGCGTCGAGACGGTGTCGTGCGACCCGTCGGCGCCGTGCGTCGACGTGGTGACCGGACGGTAGGTCCGGACGTGAGCCGGCGAGGGGTCAGCCGGCGATGCCGAGGCGGCGGCGGGCGACCAGCTCGACCTCGGCGAGCTCGGGCTGCTCGCCGCGCGAGGCGGCCAGCGACACCGCGGCGGTGCGCACGGCGCGGATCACCTCGATCACCGGCACCTGGGCGGCTTCCTCGGACAGGCGCAGGGTCAGCACGAGGTAGGCGGTCAGCGGCGCGTCGTCGGCGACGTCACCGTCGGGCGGTGGCACGGGGAATCTCCTTGTCGTGGGCAGACTGGGCGGCCCGAACGACGGACTTCACCCTTGCGGAGCTGGGGTACCGGGAGAGTTCGTCCAACCTCACCATTACTCCTGCCGGGTGACACCAAGAAAGTCGGTGGAGTGAGCCGGGTGGGGCTGGGGTAGGCGCCTGCGCATGACGGTGCCTCGCCTCGACGACTCCCCCATCCCCCCGATCAGCGCCGACCGCCGCCGACGGGCCGCCCTCGTCGTATGCGGGCGGGCCGAAGACCGCGACTCCGCCCGGCTGCTGCTCGAAGCGCTCGGCCTGCTCGACGACCCGGACGTACGGCGCCGCGCCTCTTGATCATCGCCGCCACAGCGGCATAGATGCCGCCCTGGCGGCGCGGCGGGTCAGACGTCGATGATGCCGCGGTGGTGCCGGCGGGCGATCGGCCGGCGGTGCGTCCCCGACCAGGCCGCGACGGCGACCGCGGCAATGCCGATCTCGACCAGCAGCGTCGCGAACCGGTGCAGCTCCGCGGTCGTTCCGATGATCCCGCCGACCAGCGACCCGACGAGGCCGCAGGCGATCGTCGCGAATACGCCGATGGGCTGCGGCCCAGGCACGATGAGCCGGCCCAGCGCGCCGAGGAAGATGCCCGCGACGGCCGTCCAGATCACCCAGGCGATGGCCATCCCGGCCAGCGGCAGTACGACGAAGATCAGGACCAGCAGGGCGAACACCGCGAGGATCACGAGGTCCAGCGTACGACGTTCAGTGCAGGCCGGCCTCGTGGGCGAAGTGGCCGGCGGGCTCGAGCTGGAACGTCGAGTGCTCGACGTCGAAATGTCCGGTCAGGCAGCGTTGCAGGTCGTCCAGGAGCCCCGGCGTGCTGCCGTCGCCGAACGCGGCGTCCTCGACGACCACGTGCGCGGTGAGGATCGGCAGCGACGCGCCGGCGGTCCACACGTGCAGGTCGTGTACCTCGACGACGCGCGGGGTCTCGAGCAGGTGCCGGCGTAGCTCGTCGAGGTCGACGTGCTCGGGGCTGCCTTCCAGCAGCACCCGCCCGGACGCGCGCAAGAGCTGCGCCGCCGACCGGGCCATCAGCGCGACGACGACCAGTGACGCGGCCGGGTCGGCGCGGCGCCAGCCGGTGAGCAGCAGCACGACGCCGGCGGCCAGTGTGGCGGCGAGCGCGACCGCGTCGGTCACGACGTGCGCGAGCGCCCCGGCGATGTTGAGCGACCGCTGGTCGGCCCGGCTGACGAGGGCGACCGCGACGAGGTTCACGGCCAGCCCGACCCCCGCCACGACGACGAGCGGGGTTCCGGTCACGTGCGCCGGCTCGACGAGGCGCCGTACCGCTTCGGCGAGCACGACCGCGGCGACGATCGCGAGGGTGACGCCGTTGACGGCGGCCGACAGGATCTCGGCGCGCTCGAGCCCGTACGTCCAGCGGCCGGCCGCGGCGCGGGTCGCCAGCCGGGCGGCGCCGGCCGCCATCAGCAGCGCGAGGACGTCGCCGAGCAGGTGACCGGCGTCGGCGAGCAGCGCGACCGACGAGACGACGACCGCGACGACGACCTCGCCGACGAGGAAGACCGCGAGTACGGCGGCGGCGCCGAGCAGCAGCCGGATGTCGCGCACCCGGCGAGTATCACCCGCGAACGCAGCCGCGCGCCGGCTCGCTTCACAGTGAGCCAGCGCGCGGCTGAGGGAGGGCCAGGAAAGCTCAGGCAGGCAGGTCGTTGTTGGTACCCGCGCAGTAGCCGGCACCGCCGGCGGCCGCGTTGCTCCACAGCGACTGCACCGGGAAGGACCCGCCGCGGTTGCCCTTGATGTTGCCGGCGGCACCGGGCTCCGGCAGTGCCGTACCGGTGATCGGCTCCTCGCCGACGTACGCGCACTTGTCGCCGTTCTCGTTGCCGTCGAACGGGTCGTACCAGCCGCCGATCGAGACGCTGCCGAGGTGGTCCTCCGCGCCCGGGTCGGTCACGGTCTCCTCGATCTCGTGGCCGAGCGCGACGGTGAAGCCGTCGAGCTTGCCGGCCGTGCCCTTGTTGACGAGGTGCTCGCCGCAGCCGCTGCCCTGGTTGAGTACGTACGGCATGTTGGTGTACGGCACGCCGGGCTTGAGGCCCTTGTAGTCCTTGGCGTCGACCGAGGGCTCGATCAGGTCGTGGAAGGCGCAGTAGCCGTCGGCCTGCGCGACCGGGTCGCTGAAGTGCTTCGGCTGCACGATGACGAAGTTGCTGTCGATGAGCTTGCTGTCGGCCACGTGGAAGTGCACGGCCGCGCGCTCGGCTTCCTTCGCCATGTCGCGGTAGCTGATCTTCGCCGAGGTCGGGTTGGCGTCGTCGACCCAGATGCCGGCGAGCTGGTTCTTGTCGTTGGAGATGTACGTCGTCTGGTTCTGCACGATCTGGTAGTACTGCGACTGGATGCCGGCCCACCGGGTGCCGCCGAGCTGCGACACGAAGTCGGCCATCCGCTTGCCGGCGCCGTCGGGGTCGCACTTGAGCGTCGCCTTGATGGTGCCTTCGGCGAGCGTGCTTGGGGTGCAGTAGTCGAACGCGCCGGGGCGGTCCCAGCCGAAGAAGACGAGGTAGATGTGCGGGTGCACCTGCACCCGGCCGCCCCAGTAGGCCATGTTGCCCATGACCGGCTGGCCGGTCGCCGGCGTCTCCGGCGCGGACACGCACGGGCCGACGTGGTCGGGGGTGGAGCCGATGACGCCGGTGTCGACCGACGGGACCGACGTCACGGGGATCACGCACGGCGGCGCGGGCGGCTGGAGCGGGTCGCCGGTCGGCAGCGCGGGCGACAGCGGCGACTGGCCGGTCCGCACCTTGGTCAGGTTGGACAGCGTCGGCATGAAGACGGGGTGGTGCGCGGCCTTCGCGGGCGACGGCGCGGCGTTGGACGGCGCGGCGAGCGCGGCGCCGGTCGCGGCGAGCGTGCAGGCGAATCCAGCGACGAGCGCACGGCGAACGATGGGCACGGTTCGGTTCCCTCCGGGTCGGTTCAGGGTCAACAACGACCCAGCGGGCCGTTCGTAACGCGTTGCGCTGCCGCCGATGCTTAGTCGTTACGCCCGACGAGCGGCTGGCCGCCGGTCACCGAGCGGGCGATGTTGACGCTGACCGTGCCCGGCGGCTGCTCCAGGTTGGCGGCGTCCCAGCTCAGGTAGACCAGCGTGAGCGCGCCGACCTGGTCGTCCCAGACGAGGTCCGCGCCGACGATGACGACGGCGTTCGGGCCGCGCGGCGACGCGAAGATCGGTGCCGACCGGTTGCGCCCGGTCGGGCGCAGCTTCTGCGTGCCGAGCGGCGCGAAGTCGGTCCAGTCACGCAGGTTGGTCGAGCGGGTCAGGTAGATGTCGCCGAGGAACCCGTCCTGCCAGACCATCTCGTAGTAGCCGCCGTGCCGGACGACCGCGTCGATGCCGATGAGCCCGCCGCCCTTGTTCTGTCCGGTGTCGTCGCCGATGAACGGGTCGTAGATCGGGTTGTACGACGCCTTCGTCCACGGGCCGGCGACGTCGTTCGCCGTCGCGACCGAGAGCGTGTAGTACTCGTGCGTGTTGTTGGTGCACGTCGAGCAGTGCCGGCCGGACCGGTAGACCATCAGCCACTTCTCGGTGCCGTCCGGCTGGTCGAGCCGCAGCACCTTCGCGTAGCCGGTCTCGAATGCGTCGTACGACGACGGGCCGGACGGCAGGACCGGAAGGCCGCCGTTGATCGTCGTCCAGTTGACGCCGTCGGGCGACTCCTGCTCGAACGTGTCGAGCGAGCACGCGCCGACGCCGGTGACGCAGCCGCTCTGGTGCGCGTGCGGGAACGAGTAGAACATCTTGTGCAGCGGGGACCAGACGACGTCGCCGCCGGTCCACGAGTGGGGGCCGTAGCCGGCCGGGTCCGGGTCGACCGGTGTGACGAAACCGCGGTCGGTCCACGGGCCTTCGAGCCGCGGCGCGGTGAGCAGGTCCATCCGGCCGCCGTGCGCGGCGTCGTACGTCGGGCCGCCGTGCCGCCAGACCCAGAGGTACCAGCGGTCGAGCGGGTGGGCGATCTTGTCGTCGACGCGCATCACCGTCGGTGTGACCCGGTCGGTCTGGCCGTTGTTGTCGGTCTGCGCGGTGAACTGGTGCACCGGGTTCACCGGGTCGTCGACGAAGTCGGGCTGTATCCAGCCGACCGTCTCGGGGGTCTCGTCCGGCAATGGCGCAGACGCGGTGGTCGACGCGAGGGTGTCGGTCGGCGACGGCCCGGCCGCGCCGGCCAACGTCGGTACGGCGACGGCGGTCAGAGCGGTGAGCACCAGTACGGCGCGCTTGTACGGCGTAGGCATGTGTTCGTTCCCCCTCGGCGGCGCGGCTCCGTTGCCAGCCGCGCGCCAGGGTTCGGCGCCGTAGTCGGGGTTCCTGCTGGTGGGCCGGGCAGGACTCGAACCTGCGACCAAGGGATTATGAGTCCCCCGCTCTAACCCGCTGAGCTACCGGCCCCGCGCAGGCGCCAGGCTAGCGAGACGTGCCGAGGTGCTCGCCGAGGAACGCGATCTGCTGCGGTGCGCTGTGCCGCCAGAACGCGAAGGTATGGCCGCCCACGCTGAAGTCGGTTTCGGGTGGCGAGGCCAGCTCCGACGCGAACGCCCGCGTCGTCGCGTAGAACGGGTCGGACGTCCCGATCGCGATCCGCAGCGGGATGCCCGACAGGCGTGCGCGGTCCGCGATCACGTCGTGGTGCCGGAAGTCGGCGGCGTTGTCGAACGCGCCCGGCGCGGTGTCCGCGGGCCGGCGCCACAACGCGGGGCTGTCGACGGCGACCGCGGCGCATCGCGACGGGCCGACCCGTTCGGCGAGGAGGAGAGCGCCGTACCCGCCCATCGACCAGCCCGCGAGGCCGAAGCGGTCCGTGCGCAGGCCGCGCTGTGCGAGCAGCGGGACGAACTCCGTGAGCAGCATCAGCTGCGGGTCGTCGCCGTTCGCGCGGCGGTGCCAGTAGGTGTGGTCGCCGCCATCGGCCGCGGCGACCGCGAACGGCGGGGTGCCGGCCGCGACCGCGGCGACGAGGTAGCGGCCCCACGCGTGGCTGTCGAACACGGTCGCGTGGCTGTCGCCGCGGCCGTGCAGCACGATCACCACCGGCAGGCCGGTGCGCTCGCCCGGCGGGTACGCGATCGACCAGCGGACGGTGCGCCCGCCCCGCGCCCGGGACACGAACGAGCCGCTCTCGGTCCCGGCGTCAATGGCCGGCACCGAGTACGGCGGCTGGGCCGCGAGGTCGAGGAACCGGTCGACGAAGCGGCGGAATGCGAGCCCCTCCGCGACGACGGTGCCACCGGCGACGCCGACGGCGAGCGCGCTGATCACGACCTGGCGCCGGGACAGGATCACCCGGATAGCGTGCCTTACCCGACTTGTCAGCACGTGGCGTGGCTATAGCCCCGGGTGGTGCTGACAACTCCGCGAAGTGCCGGCTTGCCGGTGCGCAAGGATGGCGCGCATGGCGACGTTCATCACCCGACTCGACGGCGCGGGAAGCGGGCCGCGGCTCGCTGTGAAAGACCTCATCGACGTCAAGGGCGTACCGACGACCGCGGGCTCGCGAGCGGTCGAGCGCCGCGCCCTTCCCGCCGCCGCCGACGCGCCGTGCCTCGCCGGGGCGGTCGCCGCCGGCGCGCGCATCGTCGGCAAGACGAACCTGCACGAGCTCGCGATGCTGCCGATCGGGACGAACCCGTGGTTCGGCACGCCGCGCAACCCGCTGGACCCGGCCCTGATCCCGGGTGGGTCGTCGAGCGGCTCGGCGGTCGCCGTCGCCGACGACGAAGCCGACATCGCCCTCGGGTCCGACACCGGCGGGTCGGTTCGGATCCCGGCGGCCTGCTGCGGCATCACCGGCCTCAAGACGACGCACGGCCGGGTCTCGCTCGACGGCGTCTGGCCGCTGGCGCCGAGCTTCGACACGGTCGGACCGATGGCGCGCGACGTGGCCGGAGTCGCCGCCGGCATGCGGCTGCTGGAGCCCGGTTTCCAGGCGGCCGCGGCGGCGCCGCGGACCGTCGGCCGGTTGCGTACCGGCGGGCACCCGGCGATCGAGGCGGCGGTCGACCGCGCGCTGGCGGCCGCGGGGCTCGAGGTGGTCGAGCTCGACTGGGCAGCGGTCGCGGCCGGCGCCGACCTCTGGACCGCGATCTACTTCGACGAGCTCTGGGCCGCCGACCACGAGATCGTCGCCGCCGACCGCGACGGCGTCGGCGACGACATCGCCGGGATGGTCGAGATGGCGCCCGCCTTCGCCGCCGGCGCCGGCGACGCCCGGCAGCAGTTGGCGACCTGGCGGCAGTCGCTGCTCGCGCTGTTCGACCGCGTCGAGCTACTCGCGCTCCCGACGATGCCGGTGTTCCCGCCGCGGCTCGAGGACATCACGCCGGACTCGCTCGTCCCGCTGGCGATCGAGCTGACGTCGTACGTCACGCCGTTCAGCGCCGCCGGCGTACCGTGCACGGCGCAGCCGGTGCCGGCCGAAGCCGCGCTGCCGGCCAGCCTGCAGCTCGTCGGGCCGCCGTCGTCGGAGGCCGCGTTGCTCGCGGCCGCGGAGCTCGTCGAGTCGGCGACCCACTGAGTGGCTCCCCCATCTGGACTCGAACCAGAAACCCTTCGATTAACAGTCGAATGCTCTGCCAATTGAGCTATGGGGGACCGCGCCGCGCCGTACCGGCGACGACCGCGATAAGACTAGCGCAAGCGGGGTATGCCGGAGGGCAGTCACAGGAGGCAGGCAGATGCGTTACAAGCTGACGTTCGCGGTGGGATTCGCCACCGGTTACACCCTCGGTGCGAAGGCCGGCCGGCAACGCTACGAGCAGATCTCGCGCGTGCTGCACGGCGTCGCGGAGAACCCGACCGTGCAGTCCGCGGCCGGGATGCTCCAGGCGCAGGCGGGCAAGGTCGTCGACAACGCCCGGTCCACGCTGATCGCGAAGCTGCCGATCGGCGCCGGCCACGGCCGCGACCCGTACGGCCCCGGCCCGGTCCCGGCGATGAACGGCCACGGCGGCACCACTCCCCCGCACTAGAGCGGCCGGTCGCGGGGTAGGGGTGCGTCGTACGACGAACGTCCGACCCGTAGGCGAGGAGTGGCAGACGTGAGCAGCCGTTTCGGTGAGCCCAGCGACCCGTTCGAGGACGAGGGTCAGGCGTCGGCCGACCCCGGCCTCGCGAGCAAGCGCATCACCGGCGACCCGCAGGACGACATGCCGGTCGCCGCCGAGACGCCGCTCGCCGTCGACGACTACGGGACGACGGCGTACGAGGAGTCGGTCGGCGAGCCGCTCGACGGCCGGCTCGCGCGCGAGGAGCCGGACCTGATCGAGACGGCGCCGCCGGTCGTTGACGACCGCGAGGGCATCGACAACCCGTACCCGTCCGACCGCGAAGAGCAGGTCGGTCGCATCGTGCAGCCCGACGAGGGAGCGCACGAAGACACGGAGCCAGACTCGGTCGCGGTCGACGTCGGCACCGACCAGGGCGGTTTCACCGCCGAAGAGCGTGCGATGCATATCGAACCCGAAGTCTGACGCGGCCGGGTACGACGTGGCACGCCTCAAGCGGGTCGACTGCGCCGAGCCCGGCATCCGCCGGGTCCGCCGCGGTCGCGGTTTCAGCTACGTCGGCGCCGACGGCCGGCGGGTCGACGATCCCGTTGTGTTGCAACGGATTTCCGAGCTGGTGATCCCGCCGGCGTGGGACGACGTGTGGATCTGCCCGCTGCCCAACGGGCACATCCAAGCGACCGGGACGGACGCGGCCGGCCGGCGGCAGTACCGCTACCACGACGACTGGCGGCGGCACCGCGACCGGGCGAAGCACGACCGGATGCTGGAGTTCGCGGCAGCGCTCCCCGCGGCGCGCGAACGCATGCTCGCCGACCTCGCCCGCCCGGCGCCGGACCGGCTGCGCGTGCTCGGCGGCGCGGCCCGGCTGCTCGACCTCGGCTTCTTCCGGATCGGCTCGGAGGAGTACGCCGAGACCAACGGCTCGTACGGGCTGGCGACGCTGCGCCGCGAACACGTCACCTGCTCGCGCGGCGTGCTGACGTTCGACTTCCCGGCGAAGAGCGGCAAGCAGCGCGAGCAGTCGCTCGCCGACCCCGACCTGTGCCGGCTGGTTCGGCTGCTGATGCGCCGGCGCGGCGGCGGCGAGGAGTTGCTCGCGTACCGCGACGACAGCGGCGCGTGGGTCGACATCCGCAGCACCGACATCAACGTCTACCTGCGCGACATCACCGGTGGCGAGTTCACCGCGAAGGACTTCCGCACCTGGCACGCGACGGTGCTGTGCGCGGTCGGCCTGGCGGTGTCGGCGCAGGCACCGACGTCGGAGGCGGCGCGCAAGCGTGCGGTGGCCCGGGCCGTCGCGGAGGCCGCACACTACCTCGGCAACACGCCGGCCGTGTGCCGCGCGTCGTACATCGACCCGCGGGTCATCGACCTCTACAACGACGGCGTCACGATTCACGCCGTGCTCGGCGAGCTCGGCGCCGAGGCCGATTTCGGCGGGCTGTCGACGCAGGGCGCGATCGAGCAGGCGGTCTACCGGCTGCTGCGCGAGCCGTCGCGCAACCGAGGGTCGGCGGCCACCGCGGCCTGACCTCGTACTCTGATGTGGTGCGGCGGTTCCTGACCTGGCGGTGGTGTGTCGCGCACCTCGTGCTGCTCGTGGCCGTGCTCGTGATGCTGCGGCTCGGGCAGTGGCAGTGGGACCGCGCCAACTCGTCGACCGGCGGGCTGCAGAACTACGCGTACGCGCTGCAGTGGCCGCTGTTCGCGGTGTTCGCGATCGTCGTATACGTGAAGACGATGCGCGAGGAGGGGCGGCACGACGGGGTCGCGTCGTCGCAGGGCGCGTCGGGACGGCTCGACCCGTCAGCGTCGGGGGTACGGCGCGAGGACGGCATAAGGGTCGGGGTGAGCACGCCGGCCGTGTCGGTCGACCCGGACGACGTGGAGACGCAGGAGTGGAACGCGCGGCTGGCCGCGCTGAACGCCGCGTCGGCGCGGACGGAGGCGGCGCGTGGCCGAGGTCGCTGACGGCGTACCCGGCGTTGCCGTGGATGCCCGGGTCCGGCGCGCGCTCGGGCGGTACCGGGTGATCGCGTGGATCGTCGGTGTGCTGCTGATCGTGCTGTTCTGCGTCGGAATCCCGCTCCAGTTCGCCGCCGGTCACCGGGGCGTCGACCGGGTGGTGGGGATCGCGCACGGGATGGTGTTCTACCCGCTGTACCTGATCGCGACGGTCGACCTCGGGTGGCGGGCGCGGATGCGGCCGATCCGGTTGTTGCTGACGTTGGTAGCCGGGACGGTGCCGTTCCTCTCGTTCGTAGCCGAGCGCGAGACGGTGCGCTGGCTCACCCGCCCCGCCGACCCCCCTCGCTGATTTCTCGTTGATTTTTCGTTGAGTGCGACGTTCCTCGTCTTATGAGCCGCTGAGAAGACGAGGAACGTCACACTCAACGGTTGTGGAGGGCGACTAGCGCGGCCCGCGTACTAGTAGTTATCTTTTGCCGGTGCGAATGCGGCTGCGCGGGTGGGCGGTAGCGGTATGTCTTGCCGTGGCGGCGACCGCGTGCTCCGGTGACCCCGGTCGCCCGGCGACACTCCCGACCCTGACCGCAACCCCGACACCGAGTACGACACCGACAACAACAACCGACCTCGAGTCGACAGTTCGAACGTGGTTCCGACTACTTCAGGCGCCAACAACACTCGAAACAGCAGCCGCGTTGGACGCGATCACGACGCCAATGTGCACCTGCCGGCGCGCGTCCGATTCAGTACGGAACGCCGTCCGCAAGCGCGAGCAGTATTTCGGCCGGATCACTTTGACCAGCGTTCGGCCAAGTATCGATGGCCGCAATGCTGGCGAAGTTCTCGTGACATACGACCAATCCGCTGGCGGCTTACGCGCCCACAACGGCAGAGTTCTGTCATCGGTGGCCGCGCATTCCGGCGTGTCGTCGGTTCTCAGGTTGACGCTGCAAAAGGGCACTTGGCGGATCTGGGCGATCGAAACCGTGAGCGCCGGCAGGCAGGCATGAGATTCCTTGCAGTCGCCGCTCTCGCCGCGCTCATTTTCGCGCCGACCGCTGCTCTCGCGGACGATGGCGGCTGCAACGCTCTCGTTTCGCAAGCTTGCACGAGTGTTACGGCGGACCATGCGAAGGGCGACTTTCGGGGGCTGATTATGGTTCGCGATCAGCCGGACGTGCTCGACCGCGCCGCTTCCGCCGGCACCTCCCCCGGCTGCGGCGACTGCGTCTGGGAAGTCATCCTGTCCTGCCCCACCAACCTGCCCGGCGCGCCCTCCGACCCCACGGCCTGCGGCGCCGCGTCCAACGCGCCGCGCTGCCGGCCCGGCCAGCAGGTCTACCGCCTCTACCTCACCACCGCCGCCGTCACCAACAAGTTCGAAGGCGCGCTGTGCCTCGGCAGCATCGACGACGTCGTACCCGTCGGCAACATCGCTGCCGCCGACGTCGCGCGCTACCTCCGCGACGTCTCGCCGCCCGACCTCGTCCTCACGACGAGCCCGCCCCGCGGCACCCTCGTCACCCTGCCGACGTACTTCTCGGTCCGCCCACCGACCACTCTCAAACCCGCGCCGTTCGGCGGCCCGCAAGTGCGCGAGACCATCACGCTGGCACCCTCGGAGTACGCCTGGTCATGGGGCGACGGCACCGAGAGCGGCTGGACGACCGACGCCGGCGACACCTACCCGCGCGGCACGCTCACCCATCGCTACGCCTACGGCGGCACCGCCCACGGCACCCTCGTCACCCGCTGGGGCGGCACCTACACGATCACCGTGGCCGGCCGCACGTTCGGCCCGTACGCCGCCCTCGGCACGGTCACGCACCGGCAAGCATTCGCGCTCACGGTCTTCACCGCGCGCAGCCAGCTCGTCAGCCACGCCTAGCGCTCAGCCGGTCAGCCAGTCAGCCCTCTCGCCCGACGCGGTCCATCGCACGCCTTGCTCGTCACCGTGCCGAAGGGTTCACAAGGGCACGGCGCCTCGCGCGGCGGGGTTCCCTCCGCGCCGGACGAGAGGGGGTCTTTGACATAGCTGACGACCTGTATCCGACACCTGATGTACGCGCGAAACCGGCCCGGATTACATGCTGAGTCCACGCCAATTTCAGATGCGCGCCAGTTTACTACCCGTTTGACCGTATTTGCCGCCCACAAACCGTCAAGTGGCGCATACTCGCCACGCGGCGCCTACTCGACAGACGGCTCGGCTGCCGGCGTCGCGCCCCCGGCGCGGCCGGCTCGCAACCGCCACGCGGCCACCGCCACCTGCGCGACCGCGGCGGCGAGCAGCACCCAGCCACCCCAGCGCAAGCCGTACGACGACACCGAGGTGTGCCCGGACGGCACGTCGAGGCTCTTGACGACGACCAGCAGCGCCCCGACCGCGTCGACCCCGAGGACCACCACGGACCACGGGACCGTCAACGCCGGCAGCGGCTCCTCGCCGAACAGCTCGGCGGCCACGATCCCGGTCGCGATCAGCATCAGCAGGACGCCCAGCGCGGTCCACCGGTGCCAGGCGTTCGTCGTCGGCGCCGCATGGATCACATGGCCGGCCAGGTTCAGCGTCGTACTCGTGCCGTACCACGGCAGGAACGACGCGACCAGGACGACCGCGCCCAACCCGAGGAACGCCATGTCGTCGCGTGCCAGCGATCGCAGATCCGTGCGTGCCATTCCCATCCCTTACTCGTCGAGGTAGTCCCGCAACCGCTGCGAGCGCGACGGGTGCCGCAGCTTCGACAGCGTCTTCGACTCGATCTGGCGGATCCGCTCGCGGGTCACTCCGAACTCGCGCCCCACTTCCTCGAGCGTGCGCGCGTGCCCGTCGGTGAGGCCGAACCGCAACTGGATGACCTTCTTCTCCCGGTCGGACAACGTGTGCAGGATCGCGTCGAGCTGCTCCTGCAAGAGGATGAACGACGCGGCATCGATCGGCACGATCGCGTCGCCGTCCTCGATGAAGTCGCCGAGGTTCGAGTCCTCTTCCTCACCGATCGGCGTCTCCAGCGACACCGGCTCCTGCGCGAGCTTCTGGATCTCGCGCACCCGCTCCGGCGACATCTCCAACTCGACGCCGAGCTCTTCCGGCGTCGGCTCCCGGCCGAGGTCCTGCAACATCTGCCGTTGCACCCGCAGCAACTTGTTGATCGTCTCGACCATGTGTACCGGGATGCGGATCGTGCGCGCCTGGTCCGCGATGGCCCGCGTGATCGCCTGCCGGATCCACCACGTCGCGTACGTCGAGAACTTGTAGCCCTTGGTGTAGTCGAACTTCTCGACCGCGCGGATCAGACCGAGGTTGCCCTCCTGAATCAGGTCGAGGAACAACATGCCGCGGCCGACGTAACGTTTCGCGATCGACACCACCAGTCGCAGGTTCGCCTCGATCAGCCGCTTCTTCGCGAACTGCCCGTCGCGTTCGACCTGCTCGAGCTCGCGTTCCAACCCGACCGGCAGGTCCCGCGCGGTCGTCAGCTTCTCCGACGCGAACAGCCCTGCCTCGACCCGCTTCGCGAGGTCGACCTCCTCGGCCGCCGACAGCAACGGCACCCGGCCGATCTCCTTGAGGTACATGCGCACCGGGTCGCTGGTCGCCGCTGCCTTCGCGGCGTCGATGTCGGCCTTGGCCGCCGACTCCTCTTCGTCTTCTTCCTCGGTCGCGTCGACGATCTGCACGCCCTGCTCGCCGAGCATCCGCAGCACGACGTCCATCGACTCGGGCGGCAGCTCGGCCGCGATGAGTGCCGCGGTCACGTCTTCGGACGACACGAAACCGGCGAGCTTGCCCTGCTCGAGCAGCTCGCGTACCTCGGCGACCTGCGCCTCCGCGGGCAGCGCAGCCGGGGTGGTCACACCCTCAGTGTGCCCCACGAAGGCGAACGGCAGCCGATTGGTTTAGACCGCGCCGACCCCGCGCTCGCGCAGCGCCTTCTTCCGCTGTTCGAGCACGATCAGCTCGCCGAACGCGCGGTTGTACTCGGTCGCCTGGTCGACCGGGTTGAGCCGCTGCAACCGGCCCTTCAGCTCCTGGATCTGCCGGGTCAGCGCCATCTCCTCCAGCCGCGCGACCAACGACGACGCGTACCGCTGGTCCTCCTCGTCGACCGTCTGCAGCGGCTCGACCGCGAGCTCGGTCACGAGGTCGCGTACGGCGTCGGTCTCGACCGCGTCGCGGACGCGGGTCACCCACTCGGTGCCACCCACCGCGGTCGCCGTACCGCCCGCCTTCGCCACCCCGGCGCGGACGGCCGCGTACGCCGGCGCGGTCAGCACGACCGCGTCGAGCGCGTCGAACTCCGGGCCGAGCATCGCCGGCCGCTGCACCGCGAGCTTCATCACCTCGCGCTCGACGATGAGGCCCGGGTCGCGCGGGTCCGGCCGGGCCGCGACCGGTTGCCGCCGCCGCGGGTGCCGGTCGGGTGCCTCGCCGGCGTCGCGGCCCCGTACCCGCGACAGCACCGCCTGCTCGTCCATCCCGAGCCAGCCGGCCAACCGGCGCGCGTACTCGTCGCGCAGCGACCAGTCCTTGAGCGTCGCGATGACCGGCGCGGCCGCGGCCAGCGCGGACACCCGCCCTTCCGGGATGTCGAG
This sequence comes from Frankiaceae bacterium, assembly GCA_030840525.1. GTDB lineage: Bacteria > Actinomycetota > Actinomycetes > JAFAQI01 > JAFAQI01 > BP-197. The sequence goes on along the minus strand of JAVEEI010000178.1, from coordinate 4,690 downwards.
GTCGAACCGCGACAGCGCCGAGCGGATCGCGAACTCGGCGAGCGGTACGTGCGACGCGATCAGGTCGCGGACGGCGAGGTCGCCGCGCTGCTGGCGGAGCTCGCACGGGTCGAGCCCGTCCGGCTGCACCGCGACGAACAGCTGCGTGACGAACCGCTGGTCGTCGGCGAACGCCTTGAGCGCCGCCTTCTGCCCGGCCTCGTCGCCGTCGAACGTGAACACGACCCGGCCGCGGAACTCGTCCTGGTCCATGAGCAGGCGACGCAGCACCTGCACGTGCTCCGCGCCGAACGCCGTACCGCACGTCGCGACCGCGGTCGTCTCGCCGGCAAGATGGCAGGCCATCACGTCGGTGTAGCCCTCGACGACGACCGCCTTGTAGCGCGTCGCGATGTCGTTCTTCGCGAGGTCGACGCCGTACAGGACCTGGCTCTTCTTGTAGAGCGGTGTCTCGGGAGTGTTGAGGTACTTGGGGCCCCCGCCGCCAGGAACACTGTCGTCCTCGCGCAGCCGGCGCGCGCCGAAGCCGATGACGTCGCCCTTCATGTCGCGAATCGGCCAGACGAGGCGGCCGCGGAACCGGTCGTACGGCGTGCCGCGCTGGCCCTGCGTCGCGAGCCCGCCGGCCAGCATCTCTTCGTTGGTGAAGCCCTTCGACCGCAGGTGCGTCGTCAAGCTCTCCCAGCCGGTCGGCGCATAGCCGACGCCGAAGTGCGCCCACGAGCTCTCGTCGAACCCGCGCTCGCGCAGGAACGCGCGGCCGATCTCCGCTTCGGGCGACGCCAGTTGGGCGACGTAGTACGACGCCGCTTCGCGGTGCGCGTCGAGTAGTCGCTGCCGCTGCGACCCGTGCTGCCGCGGCGCCGCCCCGCCCTGCTCGTAGGTCACCTCGACGCCGGCCTTGCGGGCGAGCACCTCGACCGCCTCGGTGAACGAGAGGTGCTCGACCTCGCGGACGAACGTGATCGCGTCGCCGCTGGCCGAGCAGCCGAAGCACTTGTAGAAACCGAGCGACGCGTTGACGTTGAACGACGGCGTCTTCTCGTCATGGAACGGGCAGAGGCCCTTGAGCCGGCCGGCGCCCGCCGGCTTCAGCGCGACGTAGTCGGAGACGACCTGGTCGAGCGGCAGCCGTTCGCGGATCGCGACGATGACGTCCTCACGGATCCGACCGGCCACGCTCACCTCCTCGCACGCCAACGTCCGGCGAGGGGAAGGCCGCCGTGGCCGAGTCTAAGGTCTCCGCCGGAGCACCGCGCCCCGACGCCAAGATCATCGCCGTCAGCGCGACTTCTATGTCGCGCTGACGGCGCAACGTGGTGGTTCGACCTGGTCAGACCGCGGTCACGCCGGTAGCCGCAGGACGATCGGGACGTGCGGCAGGCCGGTGTCCGGCGTGACGAACTCCTCCCCCGCCTCGGCGAACCCGTGCCGGGCGTAGAAGCGCAGCGCCTGCGTCCGCGCGTTGGCCCAGAGCAGCGGCGCCCGCGCCTCGACCGCCGCCGCGACCGCCTCCGCGAGGACGGCGCCGCCGACGCCCTGGCCCTGCCGCGACGGGTCGACCGCCATCCCGCGCAGCCGCCAGGCCTTCTCCTCCGCGGGAGGTGACGGGCCGGCCCACGGGTCCGGGAACACGGTCGCGCACCCGACCAGCTCGCCGTCGTCCCAGGCCCCGACGTGTACGGCGCCGGCGTCCTCGCTGTAGACGGAGTACGTCACCGGCCGGCCCGGCCGCAGCACCGCATGGCGGAGCGGGAAGATCTCGTCGACCCGCGCCCGCCGTACGACCAGCCCGGCCGGACTACTCACGCGGCCACCCACCGTTGGTGCCACGCGGCCGCCGACGTATCGGTCAGCGAGGCGAGCTGGTCGACCACGACGCGCAGCCGCGCCATGTCGTCGTCCGCGAAAGCCCACGCCTCCTGCAGCCACGGCTCCAGCGAGCCCGGCGCCTTCGCGCGCACCGCCGCGGCGAGCTCCTCGAGCTGCGTGCGCTGCGTGCTCTGCAACGCGAGCGTCTCCTCCCGGCGCATCACGTAGAGGTGGGCGAGCGCCTTGAGGATCGCGCACTCGGCCCGCGCCCAGCCGGGCACCAGCAGGTCGGCGCCGTACCGGGTCAGCGGCCCGCCGCCGTACGCCGCCCGCGTCGCCTCGGTCGCCGCGACCGACAGCCGCGCAATCAGCTCGCTGGTGAGCCGCTTCGCCTCGGCGCTCGCCCGCATCGAGCCGTCGAAGCGGCGCAGCCACACCGGCAGCGCGACCAGCCGCTCGGCCGCCGCGCCCACCTCGTCGGCGTCCGGGCAGTACGTCGACACCGCGAGCCGGACGATCGCGTCGCGGTCGGTCGCGTCGGCCAGCGCGCCCGGTGGCACCTGGCCGGAGTGCAGCCCGTCCTCGAGGTCGTGCACCGAGTACGCGACGTCGTCGGCCCAGTCCATGACCTGCGCTTCCAGGCACCTGCGGTCGCCGGGCGCACCCTCACGGACCCAGTCGAACACCGCGGCGTCGTCGGCGTACACGCCGTACTTCGGCCCACCCTCGCGCTTGGGCCACGGGTACTTCGTCGCCGCGTCGAGGGCGGCGCGGGTGAGGTTGAGCCCGGCGCTGCGGCCGTCGGGCATGAGCGTCTTCGCCTCCAGCCGGGTGAGCACCCGCAGGCTCTGCGCGTTGCCCTCGAACCCGCCGCAGTCGCGCGCGACGACGTCGAGCGCGGCCTCGCCGTTGTGCCCGAATGGCGGGTGGCCGAGGTCGTGCGCGAGGCAGGCGGCGTCGACGAGGTCCGGGTCGGCACCCAGCGCCGCGCCGAGCTCACGGCCGATCTGCGCGCACTCCAGCGAGTGGGTCAGCCGGGTGCGCGGGAAGTCGCTGGTGCCGACGAGCACGACCTGCGTCTTCGCGGCCAGCCGGCGCAGCGCGGCCGAGTGCAGCACCCGCGCCCGGTCGCGCTGGAAGTCGTTGCGCGCCGCCGAGCCCGCCTTCGGCGACTCGGCCACCCATCGCAGCCGCGCGTGCTCGTCGTACGGCGGGGTCACCCGCCAACCCTATGCGCCGCGGTACGGCGCGCCGCCCAAGGCGCCCGGCCTCAGGCCGAGCGGCGGCGCAACCGCAGCGCCGCCGGCAGCACCGCGAGCGGCAGCAGGAACACGACGCCGCGCGAGGACTTGCCCGGCACCTTGGTCTGGTGCGCGAACACGACCTCGCCGGACACGCCACCCGGGCGCATGCCCGCGTTGTCGGCGTACGCGATGCCGGCCATGTGCGTCCGCGGGTTGATGCTCACCTGGAAGTAGTCGAGCAGGCTGCGGTCGCCGCTGCCCGGCCCGATCCCGCACAGGATGCCCTGGAGGCAGATGCCGCCGTGGTGGTTGGGGATCGTGGTGAGCGGCTGCTCGACGACCTTCGGCTTGCTCGTGTCGGCGTCGGTGACCTGCGCGAAGTGCGGCGTCCACGACACGGTCTTCGACGTGCTCGACGGCGTGCCGTTGTTGCTCTGGTACCAGACCACGTCGAGCAGGCCCTTGCCGGCGGCGTCGGAGTTGGCGTAGACGGACGCGCCGGAGTTGATGCCGAGCTTGTCGAGCTTGACCGGCGTGCTCCACGTCGTGCCGTGGTCCTTCGAGTAGCGGTAGTACTGGTGGAAGTGGTCACCGGTCGCGCCGTCGGTCGAGTTGTAGACGACGTAGATCGTGCCCTTCGCGTCGACCGACGCCCACGGGAAGATCGCGCCCTCGGCGGCCTCGGTCGAGCCGTCGACGTTCTGCTTCGCCTGCACGGCGTAGTGGCTCGTCCAGGTCGTCCCGCCGTCCGAGCTGTAGGCGACGACGACGGTGCGGGTCGGGCCGTACGGCGGGACGCCGTCCTTCGGGTTCGTGTTGGACTGCGCGTCGGACGTCGAGTAGACGACGTACAGGCGCTTGCTCGTCGGGTCGCTCGGGTCGACCAGGATCGGGCCGCTGAACGTGTTGCCGCCCTCGTCGATCAGCGACGGCGCGTTAAGCGGGGTCGGCGCGACGCCGGGAGCGCTCGCCTGGTTGGCCGACTGCGCGGTGTTGCAGCAGCCCTGCGTCGGGAACGTGACCGTCTTGTGCTGCGGGTCGTACGTGCCCTTCGCGAACCACTCGGCCTCGGCGACGAAGTCGTGGTAGACGAGGAAGAGGGTCTTGCCGTCGTTGGAGTGCGCGAACCACTGCCGGTCCTGCTGCTGGCCGGCGGTGCCGACGCTCTTCCAGGTCTTGCCCCAGTCGGTGGTCATCTGGATGACCGAGTCCTTGACCTCGAGGTCGGCCGAGATCGCCACGCCGCCGGGCAGGTAGTCGACGTCGCAGTCGCCGCCGGCCCCGCTGCCGCCGTCGGAGGTCGAGTGGGTGAAGGTCTTGCCGCCGTCCGCGGTGTTCCAGTACTGGACGGTGCTGGTGTCGTTCTTGGTGTTGGCGCCGCCCGGCGTGCAGATGACGCCGTGCTTGCCGTCGGGCGCCCAGATCATCGACGGCTCACCGTACGACGGGCCGTGACCCATGCCCTTCGTGGTGAAGCCGAACGGCCCGTACGGCGCGGTCGCGTCGTGGCCGACGGAACCGGACGACGGGATCGCCATGACGGCGGCCACCGCCGCGACGACGGGCGCGGACAACCAGACATACGAGCGACGCATCAGTGAGCCTCCCAGCTTCTGTGGAGGCCCTTCGACGTA
>JAVEEI010000160.1 GCA_030840525.1 Frankiaceae bacterium | reverse complement strand
CACCTGCGCGACGCCGGCGTCGAGGTCGCGCTCGCCGGCGACGACGGCGAGCGCCGCGCCGGACCGGTCGGCCGCCTTCATCGCGCCTTTCAGCCCGCGGTCGCCGTACGCGATGTCGGCCGCGATTCCCTTGTCCCGCAACGCATTTACGACCGCGAGCAGCCGGTCCTTGGCGGCGGCTCCGAGCGGTACGGCGAACACCGCGCACGTCGCGGGCAGCGCCAGGTCGCGGCCCTCGGCACGCAGCGCGAGCACCGTCCGGTCGACGCCGAGCGCCCAGCCGACGCCCGGAAACGCCGGCCCGCCGATCGACTCGGAAAGGCCGTCGTAGCGGCCGCCGCCACCGACGGCGCTCTGCGCGCCGAGGCCCGCGTGCTGCCACTCGAACGTCGTCCGGGTGTAGTAGTCGAGCCCTCTGACGAGCCGAGGTGCTTCCTGCCACGTCACTCCGGCCGCAGCCAGGTGCCGCCGTACTTCGTCGTAGTGGGCCCGGCAGTCGTCGCAGAGCGAGTCGCGGACGACGGGCGCGCCGGCGACCTGCGCGGCGACCTCCGGCCGCTTGTCGTCGAGCACGCGCAGCGGGTTGATCTCGACCCGGCGGCGGGTCTCCTCGTCGAGGTCGAGACCGCGCAGAAACCCTTGCAACCGCTCGCGATACACCGGCCGGCAGGTCGCGTCGCCGAGCGAGTTGAGCAGGAGTACGACGTCGCGCAGGCCGAGGTCGGCGAAGGCGCGGGCCCCGAGCGCGACGATCTCCGCGTCGAGCGCCGGGTCGTCGACGCCGAGCGCCTCCGCGCCGACCTGGCTGAAGTGCCGGTAGCGGCCGGCCTGCGGCCGCTCGTAGCGGAAGAAGGAGCCGGAGTACCACAGCTTCACCGGCAGCTGCCCGGCGTACAACCGGTGCTGCACCGCGGCGCGGACGACGCCCGCGGTGCCCTCCGGCCGCAACGTCACGTGGTCGTCGCCGCGGGTGACGAAGGAGTACATCTCCTTCGTGACGACGTCGGTCGACTCGCCGACGCCGCGCTCGAACAGCGCGGTCTCCTCGAACACCGGCGTCTCGACGTAGCCGTAGCCGGCGAGGCGCAGCGGGCGCGCGATCGCCTCGCGCACCGCGAGGTACGTCTCCGAGTCGGGCGGCAGCAGGTCGAACGTGCCCTTGGGCGCGGTGAACGTCATCGGAACTACAGCCCGCGCGCGGCCGGCGGCGCCGAAGCCCCGGCGAGGTCGAGCAGGAACGGGTTGGTCGCGCGCTCGCGGCCGATCGTCGTGTCCGGGCCGTGGCCCGGGCGGACGACGGTCTCGTCGGGCAACGCGAGCGGGACCCGCCGCAGCGACTCCTGCATCTGGTCCCACGAGCCGCCGGGCAGGTCGGTGCGGCCGATCGAGCCGGCGAACAGCAGGTCGCCGGAGAACAGCTCGCCGCCGGTGCCGAAGACGGTCGAGCCGGGCGTGTGGCCCGGGGTCACGTCGACCCGGATCGACAGGCTGGCCAGCTCGAGCGTCTCGCCGTCGGCGAGCTCGCGGACGTCGTCGGGCTCGGACCAGTCGAGCCGGCCGAGGATCGGCGTCCCCGGCGGCTGGCCGATCGAGGAGGCGGGGTCGGTGAGGAACGGGCGGTCGGCCGGGTGGATGAGCGCCGGCACGCCGCGCGCGCCGCAGACCGGCACGACCGACCACGTGTGGTCGATGTGGCCGTGGCTCAGCAGTACGGCGACCGGGCGCAGCCGGTGCTCGGCGAGGATGTCGTCGAGCGGGCCCTCGGCGCCGTGGCCGGGATCGACGACCAGGCACTCCTCGCCGGCCGCGGGCGCCACCACCCAGCAGTTCGCCTGCCAGGGGCCGGCCGGGAACCCGACGACGAGCAACGGACGTCCTCTTCCCTGACGACGGTGGGCCTGCGGTGCGCCCCGAGCCTACCGACGTGCGCCGAGCTTCAGCTTCCGCTCAGGCGCCGCGCGGGCGATCCCTCCTAGACTGTCCGGCGTCGTACCGCGTCGGCCGCGACCGGCCGTTTCGCTTGACCTGGAGGATCCGTGGCCCGCAGCCGACAGCGCGAGCGCGAACTTGCCCGCCGCCGCTACGAGCGCCGCCGGCTGCGGGAGCAGCAGCTGAGGGCGCGGCGGCGCCGCCGTAACACGATCATCGGCGCGACGGTAGGCACGCTTGCCGTCATCGGCGGGCTGGTGTTCCTCCTGCTCTACGTCGTCCTCGGCGGCAACGACAAGTCGAAGGTCAACGCGAACGCCACGCCGAGCACGCCGCCGAGCGTGTCGCCGACCGCCACGCCCAGCACCCCGCCGTCCCCGACCGGCCCGTGCGCGCCGATCAAGCCCAACCCGCCGGCGAAGGGTCAGCCGACCATCCCGCCGGTCAACGGTCCGCGACCGGCGACGCTGAAGGTGAAGGACGTCAAGATCGGCAAGGGCAAGGTGGCGAAGGCCGGCTCGAGCCTGTCGGTGAGCTACATCGGCGTCTCGTGCTCCACCGGCCAGGTGTTCGACGCGACGTACAAGGACGGCGGCAAGCCGTTCACCGTGTCGCCGCTCGGCACCGCCGGCGTCATCGCCGGCTGGAACCAAGGCTTGATCGGCGTGCGGGCCGGCGGCGTACGGGAGCTCATCATCCCGCCGTCGCTCGGCTACGGGCCCAACGGCAGCGGCCCGATCGCGCCCAACGAGACCCTCATCTTCCTCGTGACCGTGGAGTCGGTGAAGTGATGCTTCGATCGCGTGCACTGCGGGGGCTCGTCGCACTCGGCCTCGTTGCTTTGGGGCTGGCGGCCGCGGGCTGCGGCGGCTCCTCGTCGGGCAAGCCGGGGGCCACGGGCAGCAACTGCTCGAAGGTCGTGCCGACGCCGTCCGGCACCCCGCAGCAGTACTCCAGCGAGCCGCCGCTGTGCATCGACCCGACGACCTACACCGCGACGATCGTCACCAACCAGGGCACGGTCGTCGCATCGCTCGACGGCAAGAACGCGCCGCACACCGTCAACTCGTTCAAGTTCCTCGCCGACCACCACTACTTCGACAAGTCGCCGTGCCACCGGCTGACGACCAGAGGCATCTTCGTGCTCCAGTGCGGCGACCCGACCGGCCAGGGCACCGGCGGGCCCGGCTACACGATCCCCGACGAGAACCTCAGCGGCGCGACCTACCCCGCGGGCACGCTCGCGATGGCCAACACCGGCCAGCCGCACACCGGCGGCAGCCAGTTCTTCATCTGCTACGCCGCGACGCCGCTGCCGCCGCAGTACACGCCGTTCGGCAAGGTGACCAGCGGCCTCGACGTACTGCTGAAGATCGCGAAGAACGGCGAGGACGACGCGAACGGTGCCGGCGACGGCCACCCGAAGCAGCCGGTCGTCATCCAGACGTTCACCGTCACCAAGGCCTAGGCCTAGGCCTGGACGGCCTAGACGCCGGACGTGATCCGGTAGGCGTCGTACACGCCTTCGACGTTGCGGACCAGCCGGAGCAGGTGGCCGAGGTGTTTCGTGTCGCCCATCTCGAAGGTGAAGCGCGAGAACGCGACGCGGTCGCGCGACGTCGTCACCGACGCGGACAGGATGTTGACGTGCGCGTCCGACAGCACCCGGGTCACGTCTGACAGCAGCCGGGTCCGGTCGAGCGCCTCGACCTGGATCGCGACCAGGAAGACCGAGCCGGACGTCGGCGCCCACTCGACCTCGATCAGCCGGTCCGGCTGCGTCGCGAGGTTGTCGACGTTGACGCAGTCGCCGCGGTGCACCGATACGCCGTTGCCGCGAGTGACGAAGCCGACGATCTCGTCGCCCGGCACCGGAGTGCAGCAGCGCGCCAGCTTCACCCACACGTCCTGCACGCCCTTGACCACGACACCCGGGTCGCCGGCCGGCCGCGGCCGCGGCTGCGACCTCGTCGGTACGGCGGTCTCGGCGATGTCCTCGACCGCGCCTTCCGGCCCGCCGAGCGCCTGGACGAGCCGCTGTACGACGGTCTGCGCCGACAGGTGCCCTTCGCCGACCGCGGCGTAGAGCGCGGCGATGTCCGGGTAGCGCAGGTCCTTCGCCAGCGACACCAGCGCGTCGCCGCCCATCAGCCGCTGCAACGGCAAGCCCTGCTTGCGCATCATCCGGCTGATCGCGTCCTTGCCCTCTTCGATCGCGTCCTCGCGCCGCTCGCGCGCGAACCACTGCCGCAGCTTGTTGCGCGCCCGCGGCGACTTGACGAACGACATCCAGTCGCGGCTCGGCCCGTAGGTCTCGGCCTTCGACGTGACGATCTCGACGACGTCGCCGTTCTCGAGCGTCGACTCCAGCGGCACCAGCCGGCCGTTGACCCGCGCGCCGACGCAGCGGTGACCGACCTCGGTGTGCACCGAGTAGGCGAAGTCGACCGGCGTCGCGCCGGCCGGCAGTGCGGTCACGTCGCCCTTCGGCGTGAACACGAACACCTCTTGCGCGTGTAGGTCGAACCGCAGCGAGTCGAGGAACTCCCCCGGGTCCTGCGTCTCGCGCTGCCAGTCGACGAGCTGGCGCAGCCAGGTCATGTCCTGCTGGCCGCCGTACTGCTCCTTGTACTTCCAGTGCGCGGCGATGCCGTACTCGGACCGCTTGTGCATCTGGTGCGTGCGGATCTGCACCTCGACGGTCTTGCCGTCGGGACCGATGACGGTCGTGTGCAGCGACTGGTACATGTTGAACTTGGGCATCGCGATGTAGTCCTTGAACCGGCCCGGCACCGGTGACCACATCGTGTGAATGACGCCGACCGCGGCGTAGCAGTCGCGTTCGCTCTCGACCAGCACCCGCAAGCCGACGAGGTCGTAGATGTCGGCGAAGTCGCGGCCGCGCACGATCATCTTCTGGTAGATCGAGTAGTAGTGCTTCGGCCGGCCGGTAACGGCGGCCTTGATCTTCGCCGTCCGCAGCTCGCTCTGCACCTGCTCGGTCACCCGCGCGAGGAACGTGTCGCGGGCCGGCGCGCGTTCGGCGACCAGCCGCACGATCTCGTCGTAGCGCTTCGGGTAGAGCGCGGCGAACGAGCAGTCCTCGAGCTCCCACTTGATGGTGTTCATGCCGAGCCGGTGCGCCAGCGGCGCGTAGATCTCGAGCGTCTGCTTGGCGGTCCGCTGCTGCTTCTCGACCGGCATGTGCTTGAGCGTCCGGACGTTGTGCAGCCGGTCGGCGAGCTTGAGGATCAGGACCTTCGCGTCGCGCGCCATCGCGACGACCATCTTGCGGATGGTCTCCGCCTCGGCCGACTCGCCGTACTTGACCTTGTCGAGCTTCGTCACACCGTCGACGAGCATCGCGATCTCGTCGCCGAACTCGCGGCGGATGTCGGCCACCGACATCGTCGTGTCCTCGACGGTGTCGTGCAGCAGCGCGGCGCAGACCGTCGCCTCTTCCATGCCGAGCTCGGCGACGATCATCGCGACCGCGAGCGGGTGGGTGATGTACGGGTCGCCGCTACGGCGGAACTGGCCGCGATGGCACCGCTCGGCGACCTCGTACGCGCGCTGCACGATCCGGGTGTCGGCCTTGGGGTGGATCGCGCGCAGCGTCTTGAACAGCGGCTCGAGCTCGGGCGGCGGCGACGACTTCGAACCGGCGAGCCGGCCGAGCCGGGACCGGACCCGGTTGGAGCCGGGTTCGTCGGACGACGCGGGAGGGGACGGCGGCAGCGCGGACGGCACCGGCGGGGGCGCAGGCGGAGCGGACTCCTCCACCGCGACCGGGCTGGCGTCCTCCGTCACATGCGCTCCTGAACTCGTCTCGGATCGAGTCTAACGAGCGAAGCGGCGCGAGACTTCCGGTCTCAGACTTGGACGAGCGCGTGCACGTCCCACTCGGCGAGGCGGGCGCGGCCGTCGAGGAACAGCAGCTCCAGCAGGACGCTCACGCCGACGACCTCGGCACCGGCCCGGGCGACGAGGTTCGCGGCCGCGCGCGCGGTCCCGCCGGTGGCCAGTACGTCGTCGACGACGAGGACGCGGTCGCCGGGCGCGAACGCGTCCGCCTGCACCTCGAGCACGGCCTCGCCGTACTCCAGCGAGTACGCCGCGTCGAGCGTCGGCCCGGGCAGCTTGCCCTTCTTCCGGACCGGTACGACGCCGGCGCCGAAGTGGTAGGCGACCGGGGCGGCGAGCAGGAACCCGCGGGCCTCGATGCCGGCGACCTTGTCGATCGTGCCGCGACCGTGGTGCGCGACGATCGCGTCGACCGCGCCGGCGAACGCGACGTGGTCGGCGAGCAGCGGGTTGATGTCCTTGAACATCACGCCGGCCCGCGGGAAGTCGGCGACGTCGCGGACCCGGTCGCGCAGCAACGCCGCCAGGTCGAGGCTCACCGGCGCTTCTTCGGGCGCCCTCCGCGCCCGCCGGGGCGGCCGCCCCGGTTACGCCGCTGCTGCGCGCCGCCCGGACGCGCACCGGGCCGTGGCCCGGGCCCGGCGGCGGGGCGTGGCCGCTCGACCGGCTCCGGCTCGTCGTCGAGTACGGCGGTCGCGGTCGGCGTGGCCGCGGCCTGGGTGCCACCCCCGGCCGGCCGGCTCGGCGCCGCGGCGGCTGCCGGCTCGCGGACCCGGCGCGCCTCGACCCGGCGGGCGAGCTGCTGGTAGGCCGGCTCGCGCTCCTTGAGGTCGGTGACGATAGGCGTCGCGATGAAGATCGACGAGTAGGCGCCGGAGGCGAGACCGATCAGCAGCGCGAGCGCGAGGTCCTTCAGCGACCCCGCACCGAGCAGGCCGGCGCCGATGATCAGCAGGCCGGCGACCGGCAGCAGCGCGATGATCGACGTGTTGATCGACCGCACCAGCGTCTGGTTGACCGCGAGGTTGGCCGCGTCGGTGAACGTCATCCGGCTGCCGCCGGCCAGGCCGGCGGTGTTCTCGCGCACCTTGTCGAAGACGACGACGGTGTCGTAGAGGGAGTAACCGAGGATCGTCAGCAACGCGATGACCGTCGACGGGCTCACCTCGAACCCGACGAGCGCGTAGATGCCGGCCGTGATCAGCAGGTCGTGCAGCAGCGCGATGATGGCCGCGAGCGCCATCTTCCACTCGAACCGGAACGACAGGTAGATGATGACCGCGATCAGGAAGAACACCAGGCCGTAGATGGCCTTCTTGGTGATCTGCGACCCCCACGTCGACCCGACCGACTGGCTGTTGATGTCGCCGTCTTTCAAGCCGAACCGGACCGCGATCGAGTGCACGACCTTGCCGACGACGTCGTTGCCGGCCGACTGCGGCAGCGCCTTCGTCTCGATCCGGAACCGCGAGTCGGAGCCGCTGCCGGTGACGGTGACGACCTCGGGGGTGACACCCGCCGCGGTCACCGCGGCGCGCGCGTCCGAGATCGAGTGACCCGCCTTCGGGAACTGGAAGACGACTCCACCCTTGAAGTCGATCGACGGGTGCAGCCCGCGCACGCCGATCGCGACGACGGACAGCAGCATCATGAACGCCGAGAAGGCGTACCAGACCTTGCGCCGGTCGATGAAGTGGTACGACAGCTCGCCGCGGTAGAGCCTGGTGGCGAACGACTCGTGCCGGGCCTTCGTCGCCGTCTCGGGGGTCGCCATCTCAGGCCTCCTTCGGCTCGAGGATGGCACCGGAACGAGCCCGGCCGACGCCGGTCCACGCGGCACCGGCGTCGAACGCGCGGCGCCGCGCCATCACCGCGAGCAGCGGTTTGGTGAAGCAGAACACGATGAACAGGTCGGACAGCGTCGACAGGCCCAGCGTGAACGCGAACCCGCGGACGTCGCCGATCGAGGCGAGGTAGAGCACGACCGCGGCGAGCAGCGACACCGCGTCCGCCGAGATGATCGTGCGCCGCGCTCGCGGCCACGCACGCTCGACCGCGCTGCGCAGCCGTTTGCCCTCGCGCACTTCGTCACGGATGCGTTCGAAGTAGACGACGAACGAGTCGGCGGTGATGCCGACCGCGACGATGAAGCCGGCGATGCCGGGCAGCGACAGCGTGTAGCCGAGCGACGAGTGCCCGAGCAGCGTCGTCACGGCGTACAGGATCATGCCGGACAGCCCGAGGCTCGCGACCGTGACGAGACCGAGCGCGCGGTAGTAGAGCAGCGAGTAGAGGATGACCAGGCCGAGCCCGATGATGCCGGCGATCAGGCCGCCGCGGAGCTGCGCCGAGCCGAGCGTCGCCGACACGGTCGACGTGTCGAGCTTCTCCAGCTTCAGCGGCAGCGCGCCGTACTTCAGCACGTTGGCGAGGTTGTTGGCCTCGCTCTGCGAGAAGTTGCCGGTGATCTGCGTGTCGCCGGCGATGCCGTCGGCCTGCGACACCGGCGCCGACTCGACCTCGCCGTCGAGGACGACCGCGATCATGTTGCAGCCGGTCGGCGGCAGGCAGTTCTGGTTCTGGCCGGACGGGTCGGCGCGGTAGGCCTTGCGGGTCAGGTTGAACCAGTCGTCCTGACCGTTGCCCTTCCAGTGCAGCTGCACCAGCCACTGGTTGGTGGTGCTGTCGATCGTCGAGTCGGCGCCGCCGATCTCGGTGCCCTCGACGCCAGCCGGCGCGAGCAGGTACTTCACGCCGCCGTTCTTGCTGCACGCGACGATGTAGTGCTTCGGGTCGTCGTTGCCCTTGGTCGGGGCCCTGCCGTCGTTGCAGTTGTACTCGGCGAAGCCCTTCTCCGCGGTCGCGAGGTCGGCCGAGTCGGTGTTGGGCGCCGGCGTGAGGTCGTTCGTGCCGGAAGACGGCGAGGCGGAGGCAGCCGGCGAGGCCGACGCGGACGGCGACGGCGTCGCGGAGCCCGACGGTGTCGGCGTCGGCTTCGGCGACGCCCCGGCGGCGAGCAGCGCGGCCGGCACCCGGTCGTGCGCGCTGGTCTTCGTCGCGGTCGGCTTGGCACCGACCTTCGCGGTCGGGGCGGCGGACGCGCTCGCCGACGGCGAGGCGGTGGCCGGCGGCGCCGGCGTACCCGACGTCACCGCGAGCACCTGGCGGAAGCGCAGCAACGCGGTCTGGTCGAGCGCCTCGAGCTGCTTGTGGTTGGCACCGGGCGCGGACACGATGATGTCGTTGCTGCCCTGTGTCGCGATGGTCGCGCCGGCGACACCCGCGCCGTTGACCCGGTTGCGGATGATGTTCACCGCCTGGTCGAGCGCGCCCTTGGTCAGCTTCTGGTGGTGCAGCGGGCTGGCCTGCAGGATGACCTGGGTGCCGCCGCGCAGGTCCAGGCCGAGCCGCGGCGTCGCGGACGGGCCGAGGAACAGACCGAGGTAGAGCGCGACGACAACGCCCGCGACGAGCGCGAGCATGCGCCCGGGGCGGGGCGCCCTCGAAGGTGGTGGTGCCACGGGTGTCGCTTCCTTCCAGGTGTCAGCCGGTGCGGTCGGGAGCCGTGTCGTCGGGTGCGGTGTCCTCCGCGGTCGGCTCGCCTGCTGCCGCGTCGTCGGCGCCGGTCTCCTCGACCACCCGTACGACGGCCTGCCGGAGGAACTTGCTGTGCACGCCCGGCGCGATCTCCAGGGTCACGGTCTCGTCGTCCATGTCGACCACGTGGGCGATGAGACCGGCTGTGGTCACCACCTCGGCCCCGACGGTGATCGACTTCCGCTGCTCGAGCATCCGGCGCTGCTTGGACCGCTGCGAGCGGGTGAACAGCACGAAGGCGAGCACGACGAGGACGAGCAGCACCAACGTCCCGTAGCCGTTGCCGTTGTTCTTGGTAGCGGCGGCGAGCAGCGTGGACGTCAGGTGGTGGGCGAGCACCGGCCGAGTCTACGGGCCATCCACCTCAAACAGGACGGCGTCGGCGGCCGAGGGTGTCGGCGGCCGCAGCCCGAGATGCTGCCAGGCGGCGGCCGTCGCGACCCGCCCGCGCGGGGTTCGGGCCAAGAGGCCGGCCCGGACGAGGAACGGCTCGGCGACCGTCTCGACCGTCTCCGGCTCCTCGGCAACCGCGACCGCCAGCGTCGTCAGGCCGACCGGGCCGCCGCCGAAGCGCCGCATCAGCGCGTCGAGAACGGCCATGTCGAGCCGGTCGAGGCCGAGCTCGTCGACGTCGTACACGGCCAGCGCGGCCCGGGCGACCTCGCGGGTGACGACGCCGTCGGCGCGGACCTCGGCGTAGTCGCGGACCCGGCGCAGCAGCCGGTTGGCGATCCGCGGCGTACCGCGGGCCCGTCGCGAGATCTCCTGCGCGCCGTCCGGGCGCAGCGGCACGCCGAGCAAGGCCGCGCTGCGGACGAGCACCCGCTCGAGCTCCTCCGGCGAGTAGAAGTCGAGGTGCGCGACGAAGCCGAACCGGTCGCGCAGCGGCCCCGGCAGCAGGCCGGCCCGGGTGGTCGCGCCGACGAGAGTGAACGGCGCGACGTCGAGCGGGATCGCGGTCGCGCCCGGGCCCTTGCCGATGACGACGTCGACCCGGAAGTCCTCCATCGCGACGTACAGCATCTCCTCGGCCGGCCGCGCCATCCGGTGGATCTCGTCGAGGAACAGCACCTCGCCCTCGGTGAGAGTCGACAGCAGCGCGGCGAGGTCGCCGGCCCGCTCGATCGCCGGCCCGCTGGTGATCCGCAGCGGCGCGCCGAGCTCGCTCGCGATGATCATCGCCAGCGTCGTCTTGCCGAGGCCGGGTGAGCCGGACAGCAGCACGTGGTCGGGCGGGCGCTGCCGGGCCTTCGCCGCGTCGAGGACGAGGCTGAGCTGCTCGCGGACCCGCTCCTGGCCGACGAAGTCGTCGAGGATCTTCGGCCGCAGCGCAGCTTCGACCACCTGCTCGTCGTCGATCTGCGCCGCGGTCAAGACGTCGTCGGCGGTCATGCCCGGCTCAGCATTCGCAGGCTGGTCTTGAGCAGTACCGCGACGTCGGGCTCGTCGCCGACGGCGATCGCGGCCTCCGCCTCGGGGCCGACCGCGGCGAGCGCCTCGTCGACCTCGCGAGCCGACCAGCCGAGGCCGGTCAGCGCTTGGCGGAGCTGGTCGCGCCAGGCGTACGACGGCTGGCCGGGCAGCCGTACGACGCTCTCGCCGGCCAGCGCGTAGCCGGCGCCGGCCAGCTTGTCCTTGAGCTCGAGGACGAGCCGCTGCGCGCCCTTCTTGCCGATGCCCGGGACGAGGGTGAGCGCGCCGATGTCGTCGGTCGCGACCGCGACTCGGACCGCTTCCGGCGAGTGCACCGCGAGCACGGCCTGCGCGAGCTTAGGCCCGACGCCGGTGACCGACTGGAGGGTGTCGAACACGGCCCGCTCGTCGTCGGTCGCGAAGCCGAACAGGGTAAGCGAGTCCTCGCGTACGACGAGGCTCGTCGCGAGCCTGGTCTCGACGCCGGGTCGCAAGGTGGCGAGGGTGGTCGGCGTGCACTGCACCGCGAGGCCGACGCCGCCGACCTCGACGACCGCGACCTCGCCGGTGACGGCCGCGACCCGGCCGGCGACGCTGGCGATCACCGGAGCGCCGCCGCGGCGGCGGCGAGCCGGCGCTGGGCGGCGCCGCGCCACGCCGCGCAGATGCCGAGCGCGAGCGCGTCCGCCGTGTCGGCTGGCGTCGGCGGCGCGTCCAGGCCGAGCAGCCGGGTGACCATCGCGCCGACCTGGGCCTTGTCCGCGCGGCCGTTGCCGGTGACCGCGGCCTTGACCTCGCTCGGGGTGTGCAGCGCGACCGGGACGCCGACCCTGGCCGCGGCGGCGATCGCGATCGCGGCGGCCTGCGCCGTACCCATCACGGTGCGCACGTTGTGCTGGCTGAACACCCGCTCGACGGCGACGAGCTCGGGCTCGTAGGTGGCGATCCAGCTCGTGACCTGCACCTCGAGGTCGAGCAGCCGGGCCGCGATGTCCGCGTCGGCGGGGGTGCGCGCGACGCCGTAGCCGAGCGCCTTGAGCGGCCGGCCCGGCTCGCCCTCGACCACGCCGAGGCCGCAGCGGGTCAGCCCAGGGTCGACTCCGAGGACGCGCACCAGACTCCTTCCCGAACACCTGTTCGGAAGGTTACGGCGGCGCGCCGGCCCGGCCCCGCATGACACGCCGGTCCCCGCCGCGATCGCACGATCATCGCGGCCTCAACCAGCCTGTTGGCGTCGTAGCGGCTGGCTGAGCTCGCGATGATCACGGCACCGTGGACATGCCTCGGCGTCCACAATCGTTGTCACTCGGCGCCCCGACGCGGTCAGCCACGCCACGCTCGGCCGATGCGACGCGACCTGCTGGCCTGGGCCGCCCGCCACGGCGGTGTGTTCACCCGCGCCGATGCGCTGACGAGGTTCGCGCCGCACATCGTGGACGACGCGGTCCAGGACGGTGCGATCCTCCGGGTGCTGCCGTCGACGTACGCGCTGGCGAACGATCGCGACACGTTACGGCGGGCCGCCCTGGCGCACCGACCCGACGCGGCGTTGGCCGCCCTCGACGCGCTTGACGTCTGGGGACTGCTGGGCGACCAGCGGGCCCACGGGCCGATCCGGATGGTCACCGGCTCGGGCCATCGCGAGAGCACCGTGCCGCAGCTTCGGATCAGCCGCCGGACCAACCCGCCGACCGTCGTGGTCCGAGCCGGCCTCAGAGTCACTCGGCTGGAAGAGACGATCATCGACAGCTGGCCGCACCTCCCACCGATCGACCGCCGCGCTCCGGCGCTGGTCGCCGTGCCGGAGCGGCGGACGACGGGCGCGCGGCTGCTGGACGCGCTCGCCGCCCGCGGTCGGGTCACCGGCGCCGCCGAGATGCGAGAGACGTTCGGCCTCGTCGCCGCCGGCTGCCACAGCCCGCTGGAGCTCTGGGGCCACGAAAAGGTCTTCAGCCACGGCGAGCTACGCCGGGCTCAGTGCCAAGCGCGCGTCCGGCTCGGCAGCAGGGTCGTCTACCTCGACCGCTACTACGCCGACGAGATGCTCGCCGTCGAGCTCGACGGTGCGGCGTACCACGGGGCTCCGCAGCAGCGCGAGCGCGACATCCGGCGCGACGCCGCGCTGGCGGCGCGCGGCATCCAGACGATCCGGTTCAGCCACCCACGGCTGTTCCACGATCCGAACGGTGTCCGAGCGGAGACGCTGGAGGTGCTCGCGGTGCGACGGCGTCAGCTCAGCCGCCGGCCCGCATGATCATCGCGAGGCCAACCAGCCGATTCGCGTCGTCTTGGCTGCCTGGGCTCGCGATGATCACGGTGCCTTGGCCGCGACCTGCTCGACCACCTTGCCGATCCGGCGCTCGCGCGTCTCCGGCTTCTTGGCCGCCTCGACCCACTCGACCCACTCGCGGCGATGCGTGAACGCCATCGCGTCGAACGCCGGCCGCAGCGCGCCCAAGGCGGCCGAAAGATCAGCGGGCACCGAAACTTCGCGCGGCTCGTCGTCGCGCCACAGCTCGACGACGACCGCGTCGCCCGGACCGCGACCGGCCAACGCCAGGATCTGCTTGTTGAACCGGATGCCCTGCACACCACCCATCCGGAACGCGCGGGTCCTAAACGGCGCGCCGTCGATGGTCCCGGCGACCGGCACCCGCACGCCGCCACCGAGCGCGGCGAGGTCGTCGTCGGTCAGCGCGACGCCGGGCTCGTCGTCGAACACGACCTCGAACCGCAGCCGCGCGGAGCCGCTCACACCGACTCGAGAACCTCGTCGGAGATGTCGAAGTTGGCCCAGACGTTCTGCACGTCGTCGCTGTCTTCCAACGCGTCGACGAGGCGCAGCACCTTGCGGCCGGTCTCGTCGTCGAGCGGCACCGACACGGACGGCAGGAACGACACGTCGGCCGACTCGACCGGGATCCCCGCGGCTTCCAAGGCGACCCGTACGGCGTGCACGTCGGTCGCCTCGGCGATCACCTCGAACGTGTCGCCGAGGTCGTTGACCTCCTCGGCGCCCGCGTCGAGGACCGCGCCGAGCACGTCGTCCTCGGTCAGCGGGCCGGACTTGGGCACCAGCACGACGCCCTTGCGGGCGAAGAGGTACGACACCGACCCCGGGTCGGCGAGCGAGCCGCCGTTGCGCGAGAACGCGGTCCGTACCTCGGACGCGGCGCGGTTGCGGTTGTCGGTGAGGCACTCGACGAGTACGGCGACGCCGCCCGGCCCGTAGCCCTCGTACATGATCGACTCCCAGTCGGCGCCACCGGCGTCGAGGCCGGCGCCGCGGCGTACCGCGCGGTCGATGTTGTCGTTGGGCACCGAGTTGCCCTTCGCCTTCGCGATCGCGTCGGCGAGGGTCGGGTTGCCGGCCGGGTCACCGCCGCCGGAGCGGGCCGCGACCTCGATGTTCTTGATCAGCTTGGCGAACAGCTTGCCCCGCCGGGCGTCGACGACCGCCTTCTTGTGCTTCGTCGTCGCCCATTTCGAATGGCCGCTCATGTCGCCTGCTCCTTGACCATCGAGACGAACAGCGCGTGCACGCGCCGATCACCGGTGAGCTCGGGATGGAACGCCGTAGCGATCAGCGAACCCTGCCGAACCGCGACGATTCTATCGGCGGCCCGCGCCAGCACCTCGACGTCGTCGCCGCACTGCTCGACCCACGGCGCGCGGATGAACACGGCGTGCAGCGGCTCGCCCGCGAACGCGACGTCGCTCTCCCACGAGTCGACCTGGCGGCCGAACGCGTTGCGCCGCACGGTCATGTCGATGCCGCCGACGCCTACCTGGTCCGCCGTACCGTCGAGCACCCGGTCGGCCAGCAGGATCATCCCGGCGCACGACCCGAACGCCGGCATCCCGTCGCGGACCCGCTTGCGCAGCGGCTCGAGCAACCCGAACGTGACCAGCAGCTTGCCGATCGTCGTCGACTCGCCGCCCGGGATCACCAGCGCGTCGACGTCGTCGAGCTCGCTCGGCCGCCGTACTTTCACGGCGTCCGCACCGACCGCGGCCAACGCGGACGCGTGCTCGCGCACGTCTCCTTGCAGCGCGAGTACGCCGACGCGCACCACCCTCACCGCCGCCGCCGCCGTCCGAAAAGTGCTGCGAACGCCATGATCACGAACGAAGGGCGGGCGCTGATCACCAACCCCGCTCGGCCAACCGATGGCCGACCGGCAACTGCTCGACGTTGATCCCGACCATCGCCTCGCCGAGGCCGCGGGACACCTTCGCGACGACGTCGGGGTCGTCGTACATCGTGGTCGCCTCGACGATCGCGCGGGCCCGCTTCGCCGGGTCGCCGGACTTGAAGATGCCGCTGCCGACGAACACGCCGTCGGCGCCGAGCTGCATCATCATCGCCGCGTCGGCCGGGGTCGCGATGCCGCCGGCGGTGAACAGCACGACCGGCAGCGCGCCGAGCGACGCGACCTCGCGGACCAGCTCGTACGGCGCCTGTAGCTCCTTCGCCGCGACGTACAGCTCGTCGGCGGACATCGACGTGAGTCGATTGATCTCGCCGCGGATGGAGCGCATGTGCGTGACCGCGTTGGAGACGTCGCCGGTGCCGGCCTCGCCTTTCGAGCGGATCATCGCGGCGCCTTCGGTGAGCCGGCGCAGCGCCTCGCCGAGGTTGGTCGCGCCGCAGACGAACGGCACGGTGAACTGCCACTTGTCGACGTGGTGCGTGTAGTCGGCCGGCGTCAGCACCTCGGACTCGTCGATGTAGTCGACGCCGAGCGCCTGCAGGACCTGCGCCTCGGCGAAGTGGCCGATGCGGCACTTCGCCATCACCGGGATCGACACCGCGGCGATGATGCCCTCGATAATGTAGGGGTCGCTCATGCGCGACACGCCACCTTCGGCGCGGATGTCGGCGGGCACGCGTTCGAGCGCCATCACCGCCACGGCGCCCGCGTCCTCGGCGATCTTCGCCTGGTCGGGCGTGACGACGTCCATGATGACGCCGCCCTTGAGCATCTCGGCCATGCCGCGCTTGACGCGTGCGGTCCCTACCTCAGTCGTCTCACTCACACGTCAATCGTACGGCGCGCCGGCGCGGCCTCGTCCATCTCGAAAAACGACGGCAGCCGCGCCGATCCGGCCAGCCGGAACGCCCGCACGATCCGGCGCCGCCGTACGACGAGGGCGTCGCGCACCGTGTCGTTGTAGAAGGCGCGCGCGTAGTTGGCCCGGGCGTTCGCGGCGACGAGCGTTTCGTCCGCGTCTGTGCCGCCGATCGCCCGCGACAGTGCGCTCTCGGCCTGCTCGCGATCCCGACCGAGGCCCTCGACCGCGAGCGCCCCCCCAGCCGCGGCGGCGAGCGGCGGCGCGGTTGCCGCGTGCGCGCGGGCCCGGAGCTGCTCGTCGAGGGCGGCGGCGGCCGCGTCGACCCGCTGGTGCAGCCGGTCGAGCCGGCGGGCGATCCAGAGCGCGTAGCCGGCGTGGACGGCCAGCGCGAACGCGACCAGCGCCCAGACGACGTCCACGAAAGCGACGCTACGGCAGGATCTGGCGGGCCGCCTCCGCAGCGGCCTGATCGGACTCGGCGACGACCCGGCCGCCGTGGTGCCCGGCGATCGCGGTCTCGTAGACGTGCATCACTTCGGTCGCGACCACCGACCAGTCGTACTGCCCGACGACCCGCAGGCCGCGCTCGCTCAGCGCCGCGCGCCGGTCCGGCGCGTCGAGCAGCGCGGCGCACGCCTGTGCCAGCGCGGTCGCGTCGCCGACCCTTGCCAGCTCGCCGGCCAGCCCGCCCTCGCCGTCGTCGAGCACCCGGCGGAACGCGTCGAGGTCGCTCGCGACGATCGGCGTCCCGGCCGCCATCGCTTCGAGCAGCACGATGCCGAAGCTCTCGCCGCCGGTGTTCGGCGCGACGAAGACATCGGCCGACTTGTAGACCCGCGCCTTGTCCGCCTCGGACACGAGACCCAGCGCCGTGACCCCCTCCGGCAGGTCGCCGTACTCCCCCGGTCCGGCGACGAGGAGCCGCAGCGCCGGGCGCTCGGCCCGCAGCAGGGCGAACGCGGCGAGCAGTACGTCGAGGCCCTTGCGCGGCTCGTCGACCCGGCCGACGAACGCCAGGGACCCGCCGTCACCCGGCCACCCCGGCAGCGGCGACGCGTCGGCGTACCGCGCGACGTGCACGCCGTTGGGGATCAGCACCGCGTCGGCGCCGAGGTGCTCGACGATCGTCTTGCGCGCGGCCGGCGAGACGGCGATCCGGCCGGAGAGCCGCTCCAGCCGTAGTTGCAGCGGCGAGTGCATCATCGCGAGCACCCGCGACCGCGGGTTGGCGGCGTGGAACGTCGCGACGATCGGCCCGCGCGCGATGAACACCGCGAGCAACGACAGCGACAGCGTCTCCGGCGAGTGCACGTGCAGTACGTCGAAGTCGCCCTCGCGGATCCACCGCGCGACCCTCGTCGCGCTGACCGGGCCGAACGCGAGCCGCGACACCGACCCGTTGAACGGCACCGGCACGCTGCGCCCCGCGCGCACGACGTACGGCGGCACCACCGCGTCCTCGTCGTCGACCGGCGTGATGACCGAGACGTCGTGACCTGTCGCGACCAGCGTCTCGGCGAGGTCGCGGACGTGCGCGACGACTCCGCCCGGGACGTCCCACGGGTACGGCGAGACGAGGCCGACTCTCATCCGGTGACCGACGACGCCGCGAGCCGGCCGGGATCGAGGTCGTCGACCCAGACCCGCTGCAGCATGTGCCAGTCCTGCGGATGCTCCGCGATGGCGACCTCAAACGCGTCCGCGAGCCCTTGTGTCATCCGGCGGACCTTGTCCGCCCGGTCGCCGCCCGCCGGGACCTCGACAAGCGGGTGAAACCGCGCCGAGCACGTCCGGCGGTCCGGGAAGTGCAGCGTCGTCGGCAGCAACGCCGCGCCGGTGTCGTGCGCCAGCGCGGCCGGTCCGGCCGGCATCCGTGCGGTCGCACCGAAGAACTCGACGTCGACACCGGTCGCGGTCAGGTCGCGGTCGCTCAGCAGGCAGAGGGTGCCGCCCGCGCGCAGCCGGTCCGCGAGGATCTCGTACGGCGGCCGCTCGCCGCCGGTGAGCGGGATCACTTCCATGCCGAGCGACTCGCGGAAGGCGACGAACCGGTCGAACAGCGACGCCGGCTCGAGCCGTTCGGCGACAGTCGTGAACGGCACGCCGGTGCCGGCCAGCCACGCGCCGGCGTGGTCCCAGTTGCCGCTGTGCGGCAGCGCGAGGATCACACCGCGGCCCGATGCGACCGCGTCGCGCAGCCGCCACTCGTCCTCGCATCGCATCCGGGCGACGAGATCCTCGGTGCGCATGCGCGGCATCTGGAAGACCTCGCACCAGTAGCGCAGGTACGACCGCATGCCGAGGTGCGTCGTCCGTCGTACCTCGCGGGCGGACGCACTCGGGCCGAGCACCCGCCGCAGGTTGTGCTCGAGCCGTTGCACGCTGCGGCCGTGCCGCACCCACGCGGCGTCCGCGATCGCGTCGAACTGCCGGCGCGCGACCGGCTCGGGCAGGCCGCGCACGACCCGCCAGCCGGCGGCGTACACGGCGTCCTGGAGCCGGTCGTTCATGTCGCCGCGAGGGCGCGCGACTGCCGTCGTACCTCGGCCATCCGCTGCCCGACGGTGACGGTCGTCGCGACGGCGAGGCCCCACAGCCCAATGTCGCGCAGCACACCGACGCCGAACAACCCCGACAGCCCGGTCAGCACGAGGATCGCGAGCAACCGCTCGCCGCGCTCGGCGATGCCGACGTTGCAGGTCATCCCGAGCGACTCCGCGCGCGCCTTCGCGTACGACGTGACCGCACCGGCGACGAGGTCGTAGATCGCGACCGCGCACAGCACGAGGTCGTCGCCGCGGCCGGCGTACCAGAGCGCGAGCGCGCCGAACACCGCGCCGTCGCCGACCCGGTCGAGGGTCGAGTCGAGGAACGCGCCCCACGGGCCGCTGGTGCCGCGGACCCGGGCGACCGCGCCGTCGAGCATGTCGCTGAACACGAACGCCGTGATGACCAGCGTCCCGACGAAGAAGTGGCCGCGGGGGTAGAAGCCGAGCGCGCCGCCGGCGACGCCGATCGTGCCGACGATGGTCAGCGCGTCGGGCGTGACTCCCCACCCGGCCAGCGTGCGGGCCACCGGCTCGGTGACCTTGTTGATCTGGGTCCGGGCGTGGATTCCGAGCATGGCAACGGCAGGATAGCTTTCGGGCAAAGGCGGCCGCGGCGGCTAGATCCTGTTGCGCTCCGCGGCCGGCGTCTGGTCAGAGACCGCGGCGACTGCCGTGATCGCGTCGGTGATCTCGTCGCCGATCAGCTCCTGCTTGTCGAGCAGCACGTCGCGCAGCCCCTCGACGACGTGCCGGTTGTCGGTGAGCATCGCGCGCACCTCTTCGCGGGCGCGGCCGAGCAGCGCCTCGATCCGCGCCATGCCGTCCTCGGTAGAGGACACCTTGGCGACGATGTTGGCGTGCGGCGAGTCGACCGCCTCGTACGAGAACAGCGAGCCGTCCATGCCGAGCGAGCCGATCATCGTGGCCGCCCACGTCGTCGCGGCGCGCAGGTCGCCGGCCGGCCCGGACGTGATCTCGCCGAAGAACAGCTCCTCCGCGACCATCCCGCCGAGCGCGATCTGCACCAGCGCGTGCATCTCCGACTCCGACTTGAGGAAGCGCTCCTCGAGGTCGGAGTGCGCGAGGAGGCCGAGCGCCTCCTTGCGTTTGACGATGGTCAGCACCTCGAGCTTGCGGCTCTTCCCGACCAGCCACGCGACCACGGCGTGCCCGGCCTCGTGCGTCGCGATCGTGCGCTGCTCGGCCTCGGTGTACTCGACCGGCTGCGCCAGCCCGATCTCCTCGGTCATCTTCGCCCGCTGCAGGTCCGCCCACGACAGCCCGCGCGCGCCGCGACGCAACGCCCAGACGAGCGCCTCGTCGAGCAGGTGCTCGATCATCACCGGCGAGTAGCCCGACGTCATCGCGGCGAGCCGGTCTCGTACGGCGTCGACGTCGAGCTCGGCGTCGTGCGACTTCTTCGCGAGGTAGTAGTCGATGATCTCGCGCCGGCCCGACCGCGACGGCAGGTCGAAGTAGATCGAGCGGTCGAAGCGACCCGGTCGCAGCAGCGCGGGGTCGAGGTCGCCGGCCCGGTTGGTGGCACCGATGACGAGGATGTTGGCCGGCACCAGCGGCGGCTTGCGCAGCTGCGCCGTACTCGGCAGCAGCGTGTTCACGACCTCGATCAGGTGGTTGCGCATCCGCCGGCTGACCGGCGGCTCGTCGAACGACTGAAGCTGGATCAGCAGCTCGTTGACGACACCGGTGATGCCTTCGCCCTTCGCGCCGCCCATGCCGGCCCGCGACGCACCGACCGCGTCGATCTCCTCGATGAACCCGATCGCGCCGCCGTTCTTCCGCGCCGCCTTGCGCAACGCCTTGAAGTACGAACGGATCTTGCGGTTGGTCTGGCCGTAGTACATCGACTGGAACGCCGACGACGACACGAACAGGAACGGCACGCCGGCCTCTTTGGCCATCGCCTTGGCGAGGTAGGTCTTGCCGGTGCCGGGCGGTCCCTCGAACAGGATCGCGCGCCGCGCCGTACCGCCCATCTGCTCCTTGAACGACTTGTGCGCGAGGAACAGGTTGAGGGTCTTGATGACCTCCTCGACGACGACCTGCGCGCCCTTCACGTCGGCGAACGACGTCTCGATCTCGCTCGACCGGTAGAGCACGTGCGGCGACCGGCCGGCCAGCAGCAGCGGCATCAGCACCGCCGCGCCGAGGATCACAACGAGCAGCAGCATCGGCAGGATCTGCGCCGTACGTTGGGAGGGGTGCGGCAGCACCGGGTACGGCGGCTTGTCCTCCAGCAGCCGGATCCACATCCAGAGCGCGAGCGCCGCGATGACGAACCCGACGCCGCGCAGCCGCCGTAGCCGCCACCGTTCGCGGCTCGCCGCGACGTCCGCGCCGTCGCCCCTGACGACCCGGTCGGTGTTCAGCGTGGTCAGGTCCATGATTTCCCGTTCCCCCCTTGCCCGTTGTCCGCCGGGGGTGGAGAGTGGCGGCACTGCGCACACGTGGAGGTTCTGATGGCTGACAAGTCGCACACCCCCGGAGCCGCCGTAGGCAGAGCACCTATGGTCGACGAGCCAGCCCGAATCCGCAATGTTGTGCTCGTCGGCCACTCCGGGGCGGGCAAGACGACTCTCGTCGAGGCCCTCCTCGTGGCGACCGGGACCATCCCGCGACCCGGCCGCGTCGAGGACGGCAGCACGACCAGCGACTTCGACGAAGCGGAGATCCGCCAGCAACGCTCGATCTCGCTCACCGTCGCGCCGTTCGAGCGCGACGGCATCAAGGTCAACCTGCTCGACACCCCCGGGTAC
>JAVEEI010000130.1 GCA_030840525.1 Frankiaceae bacterium | reverse complement strand
AACGTCGATCCCGGCACCATGAACCCGTTCCAGCACGGCGAGGTCTTCGTCACCGACGACGGGGCCGAGACCGACCTCGACATCGGCCACTACGAGCGGTTCCTCGACGAGGACCTGCGCGGTTCGGCCAACGTCACGACCGGCCAGGTCTACTCGCAGGTGATCGCGCGCGAGCGCCGCGGCGAGTACCTCGGCGACACCGTCCAGGTGATCCCGCACATCACCGACGAGATCAAGCAGCGCATCCGCGACATGGGCCGGCCGATGGCCGACGGCGAGATCCCCGACGTCGTCATCACCGAGGTCGGCGGCACGGTCGGCGACATCGAGTCGCTGCCGTTCCTCGAGGCGGCCCGCCAGGTGCGCCAGGAGGTCGGCCGCGACAACGTGTTCTTCCTGCACGTCTCGCTGGTGCCCTACCTCGCGCCCTCGGGCGAGCTCAAGAGCAAGCCGACCCAGCACTCGGTGCAGTCGCTGCGGTCCATCGGCATCACCCCCGACGCCATCGTCTGCCGGTCTGACCGGCCGATCGCCGAGGGCATGAAGCGCAAGATCGCGCAGACCTGCGACGTCGACAACGAGGCGGTCGTCGCCGCGCCGGACGCACCGACGATCTACGACATCCCGAAGGTGCTGCACGAAGAGGGCCAGGACGCCTACGAAGTACGGCGGCTCAACCTCCCGTTCCGCGACGTCGAGTGGGCGCAGTGGGACGAGCTGCTGCGGCGGGTGCACCGCCCGGCCAGGCACGTCACCGTCGCGCTCGTCGGCAAGTACGTCGACCTGCCGGACGCCTACCTGTCCGTCACCGAGGCGCTGCGCGCCGGCGGGGTGGCCCACGACGCCCGGGTGGAGATCCGCTGGGTGACGTCCGACGACTGCGCGACGCCCGACGGCGCCGCCCGCGCGCTCGACGGCGTCGACGGCGTCCTCGTGCCCGGCGGGTTCGGCGTACGGGGCATCGAGGGCAAGCTGGGCGCGATCCGGCACGCCCGCGAGGCGCACGTCCCGGTCCTCGGGCTGTGTCTAGGCCTCCAGTGCATGGTTATCGAGGTGGGCCGGCATCTGGCCGGTCTCGACGGCGCCAACTCGGCCGAGTTCGACCCCGACACGCCGCACCCCGTGATCGCGACGATGGCCGACCAGGTCGACGTCGTCGCCGGCGAGCGCGACATGGGCGGCACGATGCGGCTGGGGGAGTACCCCGCCGACCTGCTCGCCGGCTCCCTGGTCCGCGAGGCGTACGGCGCCGAGACCGCGACCGAGCGGCACCGGCACCGCTACGAGGTCAACAACGCCTACCGCGAACGGCTCGAAGCGGCCGGCCTGGTGTTCTCCGGCACCTCGCCGGACGGCCGGCTGGTCGAGTACGCCGAGCTGCCGCGCGACGTGCACCCGTTCTTCGTCGGCACCCAGGCGCACCCGGAGTTCAAGTCGCGGCCGACCCGGCCGCACCCGCTGTTCGCGGCGTTCATCCACGCGGCGCTGCGGCGGGCGGCCGACTCCGGGGCGGCCATCGGAGGGGTCACCATGCCCGACGAGGCGATGCCAGACGACGCTGTGCCGTCCCACTCGTGACCGGAGCTTTAGCCGACGAGCCCGCTACCCAACCGGTCCGCTCCAGCACCGAGGTCTTCCGGTCCGGACGGGTGATCGACGTCCGCAGCGACGTCGTCGAGATGCCCGACGGCTCGACCGCGGTGCGCGACGTCGTCGTCCACCCCGGCGCGGTCGGCATCGTCGCGCTCGACGCCGACGAGCGGGTGCTGCTCGTCCAGCAGTACCGCCACCCGGCCCGGCACCGGCTGTGGGAGCCGCCGGCCGGGCTGCTCGACGTCGACGGCGAGGACCCGCTCGCCGCCGCCCGCCGCGAGCTGTTCGAGGAGGCGCATCTCGTCGCGGCGCGGTGGGACGTGCTGCTCGACGCGTTCACCACGCCTGGGATGACAGACGAGGCGGTCCGGGTCTTTCTCGCCCGCGACGTCTCCGCCGCTCCGGGAGCGAAGTACGCCGGTCGGCACGAGGAGGCCGACATGCCGGTGCGGTGGGTGCCGCTCGACGACGCCGTCGCCGGCATCTTCGCCGGCCGCTTGCACAACCCGATGGCGGTGATGGGCGTGCTGGCCGCGGCCAAGGCCCAGGAGACCGGCTTCGCCGGCCTCCGGGCGGCCGACGCGCCGTGGCCCGCTCGCCTGACCGTCAAGGCCACTCGGTCCTAGACTTCGCCCGGGCGCAACGGCGCGCCCGAACCCGGAAGAGGTGTGTCCAGGTGCGTGTCGGCATCCCGCGCGAGGTCAAGGACAACGAGTACCGCGTCGCGATCACGCCCTCCGGTGTGCACGAGCTCGCCGTCGCCGGTCACTCGGTCTACGTCGAGAAGGACGCCGGCCTCGGCTCGTCCATCCCCGACGACGACTTCGTCGCCGCCGGCGCCAAGATCCTCGCCACCGCGGACGACGTGTGGGGCGAGGCCGACCTGGTGCTGAAGGTCAAGGAGCCGATCGCCGAGGAGTACGG
>JAVEEI010000115.1 GCA_030840525.1 Frankiaceae bacterium | reverse complement strand
GCTGAGAAGACGAGGTTCGTCACACTCGACCGGGGGCCGAGGGCGGGGGGCGGAGGGGCGGGCGGTCAGCCGAGGTCTAGGGGGTAGCCGACCAGGCGCAGGCGTTCGAGGACGGCGGCGCAGTGGTCCGGGCCGCGGGTCTCGAGCTGGACGGCGACCTCGACCTCGTCGAGGTGCAGCTTCGGCCCGGTCCGGACGTGCGCGACGTCGAGCACGGTGGCCTCGGCGCCGGCCCGCGCGCCGCGCAGCGTCGCCACCTCCCCCGGCCGGGCGGGGATCCGCAGCCGGAACGACAGGTAGCGGCCGGCCGCGGCCATGCCGTGCCGGAGCACGCGCAGCAGCAGGACCGGGTCGATGTTGCCGCCGGAGAGCACCGCGACGACCGGCGGCTCGAACAACTCCGGCTGGTCCATCACCGCGGCGACGGCGGCCGCGCCGGCCGGCTCGACGACGAGCTTCGCCCGCTCCAGGCACAGCAGCAGCGCCTGCGACAGTGACTCCTCGGACACTGTGACGACGCCGTCGACGAGGTCGCGCACCATCCCGTACGTCAGGTCGCCGGGGCAGCCGACCGCGATGCCGTCGGCGATCGTCGCCATGTTGTCGAGCGGCGTCGGCCGGCCGGCCGCGAGCGACCCCGGGTACGCCGCCGCACCCGCGGCCTGCACGCCGACGATCCGCACGTCCGGCCGGGCCGCCTTGATCGCCGCGGCAACGCCGCTGATCAGCCCGCCGCCGCCGACGCTGACGACGACCGTCTGCACGTCGGGCGCCTGCTCGAGAATCTCCAGCCCGACCGTGCCCTGCCCGGCGACGATGTCCGGGTGGTCGAACGGGTGGATCAGCACCGCGCCGGTCTCGTCCCGGTAGCGCGCCGCCGCGGCCAGCGCCTCGTCGACGGTGACACCCGCAAAGCGAATCTCCGCGCCGTACGCGCGGGTCGCCTCGACCTTCGGCAGCGGCGCGCCGTTCGGCATGAACACCGTTGACGACGTACCGAGCAACGACGCGGCGAGCGCGACGCCCTGCGCGTGGTTGCCGGCGCTCGCGGCCACGACGCCGCGGGCCCGCTCCGCGTCGGACAGCCGGGAGATACGCACGTACGCGCCGCGGATCTTGAACGAGCCCGTGCGCTGCAGGTTCTCGCACTTGAGCAGCGCCGACCCGCGGACCCGCTCGGACAGCGGCCGCGACCCTTCGAGCGGGGTACGGCGCGCGACGCCGTCGAGCAGCTCGCGCGCGGCCTTGATGTCGTCGAGCCCGACGTACGGCGTGGTCGTCACTGGCCGGTCCTCGTCCCTCGGTCGGCGTGCGCGCCGGAGCCGAACGCCAGCACCGCCGCGGTGAAGCCGTGCACGTGGTTGCGGCCGCCGACCGGCGCGATCTCGCCGGCGGCAAAGAAGCCGGCGATGTCGGCGGTGCCGAGCCCGCTCTGTACGGCGATCAGGTCGTGCGCGGGGTCGGGGAACAGCGCGCCGCCGCGGCCGTTGCAGGAGAACAGCAGCGCGCCCTCGACGGTGTCGAGGTTGGTGCCGGCGCGGAACCTCGCGAGCACTTCGCGCAGGTCCATCGCGGCCGCGGCGGCGTCGCGTAGCTGGAACTGAACGGTCCGGCCGACCGGGACGAGGTCGCCGACGACGAGGCCGCCGCGCGACTCGTCGACACCGGCGATGCCGCGGACGAGGAAGTCGCCCTGCGTGTGCTCGTCGGCGTACTCGTCGATCGCGATGCCGATGTCGAGGCCGGTCGACGCGAGCGCCTGGTCGGCCGGCTCGAGATCCGCGAGCATCGCTTCGAGCTTGTCGACGGCGGTGACACCGGCGAGCTCGAGCAGCACGTTGCCGTCGGCGGCCGTGACCGTCATCTCCGGGCCGACCGGCCGGCAGCCCTGGCTGACGACCGTGCGGACGCCGACGGGCCCGCCGAGCAGTACGCCGACGGCGCCGCGGTCGAGCGTGTCGCCGTCGATGAACAGCCGGGTCGAGCCGCGGCCGTGCAAGCCCGAGGCCAGCCCGCCGACGAACGGCAGCCCCGCGAGCGAGTCGTTGGACCGCTCGACGAAACCGTCGACGGGAAACGACCACGGGTCGGCGAGCAGGACCGCGACCACGTCGTCGTCGCGGCGCTCGGGCAGCCCGACCACGGCCATCCCCTCGGTCGCCGGCATCACCTCGAGGTGAAACGTCCGGACGTGCACGTCCGGGAGTACCGCGCACCACACCGCGACCGCGGACGCTGCCTCGACCGCGGCGCCCGCCCCGATCACGCCGGGCGCCGTACAGCCGACGATCGAGCGCGCGCCGGTCAGCGCGCCGGCCCGCTCGCCCGCGGCGGCGACCACGTCGTCGTCCGCGCCGCAGACGAAGACGAGGGCGAGATCCGGCGTACGGCCGGCGAGCGGCGCTAGTGCCTGCCGGGCCGCGGCCTCGGCCGCGACGACGAGGTCGGCGTCCACCGCCAGCCCGGCGCCGAATCGTGCCATGCGGACAGTCTGCCTGCACGACGTAACGTGGGTTGATGGATGCCCTACTGACCCTTGGCGAACTGCGCGCATCCGGTCACCGGCAGAAGTCGGTCAAGGCCGAGCTGCGCGACAACCTGCTTGCCCGGATGGCCGCCGGCGCCGACCGCTTTCCCGGCATCGTCGGCTTCGACGACACGGTGCTGCCGCAGGTCGAGCGCGCGCTACTGGCCGGCCACGACATCGTCCTGCTCGGCGAGCGCGGGCAGGGCAAGACCCGGCTCATCCGCACTCTCGTGCAACTGCTCGACGAGCAGACCCCGGTGGTCGCCGGCTGCGAGATCAACGACCACCCGTACGCGCCGGCCTGCGTGCGCTGCCGGCGGCTCGTCGAGGAGATGGGCGACGAGACGCCGGTCGCGTGGAAGCCGCGGGACGAGCGGTTCGCGGAGAAGCTCGCGACGCCGGACGTGTCGGTCGGCGACCTCATCGGCGACGTCGACCCGATCAAGGTCGCCGAAGGGCGAACGCTCGGCGACCCGGAGACCGTGCACTACGGGCTGGTGCCGCGGACCAACCGCGGCATCGTCGCGATCAACGAGCTGCCCGACCTCGCCGAGCGGATCCAGGTCGCGTTGCTCAACGTGCTCGAAGAGCGCGACATCCAGGTGCGCGGCTACACGTTGCGGCTGCCGCTCGACGTGCTGCTGGTCGCGTCCGCGAACCCCGAGGACTACACCAACCGCGGCCGGATCATCACGCCGCTGAAAGACCGGTTCGGTGCGGAGGTGCGCACGCACTACCCGCTCAGCCTCGACGACGAGCTGCGGCTGATCAGCCAGGAGGCGGTCGTCGGCTGGGGTGCCGACGCGGTCGCCGCGGCGCTGCCGGACCACCTCGTCGAGGTCGTCGCGCGGTTCGCCCGGCACGTGCGCGAGTCGCCGGCCGTCGACCAGCGGTCGGGCGTGTCCGCGCGGTTCGCGGTCGCGGCCGCCGAGACGGTCGCCGCGTCCGCCGTACGGCGCGCGGCGCTGACCGGCGAAGACGCCGCGGTCGCGCGGATCGCCGACCTGCCGTCGATCGTTCCGGCCATCCAGGGGAAGGTCGAGTTCGAGTCGTCGGAGGAGGGCCGCGAGGGCGAGGTGCTCGAGCACCTGCTCCGGCGCGCGACCGCCGACACGTTCCGCGCCCGGCTCGGCGCGGTCGACCTCGGCGGCCTGGTCGCGCGCTTCGACGACGGCTCGATGGTCGAGACCGGCGAGCTCGTCGCCGCGGCCGACTTGCTGGCCGGGGTCGGCCCGGTCGACGGGCTGGCGAAGATCCTGGCCGCGCTCGGCATCGACGACGTCGACTCCCCCGGCCTCGCCGCGGCCGGCCTGGAGTTCGCGCTCGAAGGCCTGTACCTGTTGCGCCGGCTGTCGAAAGAGACCGTCGACGACCGCGTGGTGTACGGCTCGCGATGAGCGCCGGTTCTCGATGAGCAGGGCCCGGTACGGCGAGTGGCGCGGCGGGGCCGACCCGCTCGCACCGCCGTACGACGTGACCGACGCGATGGACGAGATCGGCACGGACGTCCTCGGCGGCATGACCCCGGCCGAGGCGATGCGCCGGCTGATGCGCCAAGGCCTCGGCAGCCGCCGCGGCCTCGACGACCTGCTCCGCGAGGTGCGCAAGCGGCAGCGGTCGGCCCGGCGTGCCGGCCGGCTCGACGGGACGCTCGAAGAGATCCGCGAGCTGCTCGACCGCGCGCTCGCCGCCGAGCGATCCGCGCTGTTCCCGGACCCGTCCGACGACGCGCGGTTCGCCGAGACCCGGCTCGACGCGCTGCCCGCGGACACCGCGCGCGCCGTACGGGAGCTCGCCGACTACGAGTGGCGGTCGGCCGAGGCGCGGGCGGCGTACGACGAGATCCAGGAGCTGCTCCGGCGCGAGGTGCTCGACAGCCAGTTCCGCGGAATGAAGCAGGCGCTGCAGTCGGCCGACCCGCAGGCGATGGCGCGGGTACGCGAGATGATGCAGGCGCTCAACGACATGCTCGACGCGGACGCGCGCGGTGCCGACACGACCGAGCAGTTCGCGTCGTTCATGGAAGAGTACGGCGAGTTCTTCCCGGACGACCCGCAGACGCTGGACGAGCTGGTCGACTCGCTCGCGCGGCGGGCGGCGGCGGCGCAGCGGCTGATGAACTCGCTGTCGCCGGAGCAGCAGGCCGAGCTCGCCGAGCTGATGATGCAGGCGATGTCCGACGCCGGCCTCGCCGGCGAGATGGGCCGGCTGGCGGACGCGCTGCGCGCGCGCCGCCCGGAGCTGGACTGGAGTGGTCGCGAGCAGATGCGCGGGAACAAACCGCTCCGTCTCGGCGACGAGACGACGGCGCTCGAAGAGGTCGCCGACCTCGACGAGCTGGAAGCCGCGCTGTCGCAGGAGTACGCCGGTGCGTCGCTCGACGACGTTGACCCGGAGCTGTTGGAGCGCGCGCTCGGCCGCAACGCCGTCGACGACCTGGAAGCGTTGCGGCGGCTCGAACGCGAGCTGCAACGTCAGGGCTACCTGCAACGGTCCGAAGGCGAGCTGCAACTGACCCCGCGCGGCCTGCGCCGGCTCGGCGAAAACGCGTTACGGCGAATCTTCGCGAAGCTGCACGCTGGCGACCGCGGCGACCACGACACACATGACGCGGGCGCGGCCGGCGACCCGACCGGCGCGACCCGGCGGTGGGAGTTCGGCGACGAGCAGCCGATCGACGTCGTCCGGACCGTGCGCAACGCGGTCATGCGCGGCGGCGGCGGCTCGCCGGTGCGATTGCAGGTCGACGACTTCGAGGTCGTCGAGACCGAACGGCGGTCCGGCGCTTGTGTCGCGCTGCTCGTCGACCTCTCGTACTCGATGGCGCTACGCGGCACCTGGGCCGCGGCGAAGTCGACCGCGCTGGCGCTGCACACGCTGGTGGCGACGAAGTACCCGCAGGACGCGATCCAGGTGATCGGCTTCTCGAAGTACGCGCGGGTGCTGGAGCCGGCCGAGCTGGCCAGCCTGTCGTGGGACATGGTGCAGGGCACGAACCTGCAGCACGGCCTGATGCTCGCGTCGCGACACCTCGCCCGCCACCCCGATGCCGAGCCCGTGGTGCTGGTGGTGACCGATGGCGAGCCGACCGCGCACCTGCTCGCCGACGGCAGCGCGTGGTTCGACTGGCCGACGCACCCGGAGACGCTCGCGGTCACGATGGCCGAGGTCGAGCGAGTCACCCGGCGCGGTGCGACGATCAACATCTTCATGCTCGACGACGAGCCGGGGCTGGTGCGCTTCGTCGAGTCGGTGGCACGGCGCAACGGCGGCCGGGTGTTCGCCTCCGACGCCGACCGGTTGGGCGAGTACGTCGTGAGCGACTACCTGCGCGCCCGCCGCGGCCGCGCCGCCCGCACCTCCGCTCGTTCACTGTGACGTTCGAGGCGTAAATTGGCGGTCGGTTCCGCCTCGAACGTCGCAGTCGACACCGCCACCGGCGTGGGGCAGGAATGCGGCGCGGCGAGAGCGAAGGTGACGCACATGGCTCGATCGGGACGGCGGCGGATGACGCAGCCGGACGCGTCGTCTTCACCCGACACGGCAACGTCGCCGTACACCGCACCGCCGCCGGACATCGCGCCGCCACCTTCTCCGGCACCGCGCCGCGCGCTGAACCCGGCGGCGTGGGGCGGCGGGCTCGGCCTGGTCGTCGTCGCCGTCGGACTCATCGTCATCGGCATCGGCTGGAACGGCGCGGCCGGCGCCGGCGGCCAGATCAACGGTGTGAGTGACACGCGCGCCCAGATGCCGTGGCTGATCTCCGGCGGTCTCCTGGGCTTGGCGCTCGTCGTGTTCGGCGCGGCGCTGGTCATCGTGCACAGCGCGCGGGTCGACCGGTCCCGGCTGGAAGCCAAGCTCGACGAGCTCGTCGACGCGGTCGGCCGCGCCGGCTCCGACGGCGCGGCACCCACCAACGCCGCGGGCCTCTACGTCGCCGGCGGTACGTCGTACCACCGGCCGGACTGCCGGCTCGTCGAGGGCCGCACCGACGTCCGCTACCTCACGCTCGCCGAGGCCGGCGCCGCCGAGCTGCGGCCGTGCCGGGTCTGCCGCCCCGAAGCCGCGGAAACGCTCGGCCGCTAGCGGAGGTAGGCGGCGCGCAGGTCGCCGGTCTCGTGCAGTTCCTTGCCGCGGCCGTCGAAGGCGATCGTGCCCTTCTGCATGACCAGCGCCTGGTCGGCGTACGGCAGGACGCCGACGTTCTGCTCGACGATCACCACCGTCGTACCGTCGTCGTTGATCTGGTTGACCACCCTGGAACATCGTCTTCATGCTCGACGACGAGCCCGGTTTGGTGCGCTTCGTCGAGTCGGTGGCGTAACGGCGGCGGGGTGTTCGCGTCCGAGGCGACCGGCTGGGCGAGTAGGTCGTCAGCGACTACCTGCGCGCCCGCCGAGGGCGAACCTCCCGTACGTCCTGAGAGGTTGTCACCACGCGCTGCCGCCGTCGGCCTCTAGTCAGCGTGTAGTGGGAACCCCCACGAGGACGCCAGCTTGGCACATCCACCATCGGGATCATCGGCAGCGCTGAGACCGCACTTCGACCCGACGAATTCGCCCCACGGGGGACCGAAGCCAGTGGCCAAAGAGAGATCCCCTGCGCCCGTAGGGGCGTTCGAGTCAGCGAAGCCGAACACATAGTCGCCGGGACCCAGTTGACATGTGCCCCCGCAGAAAAAGTAAATGTAATGCTCGAAGCACGGGCCGTTCCAAGTCCCGGTCGCCGCCGCGCCCAGTTGCCCATAGCAGCTGTACATATTGTCGCTGGCTGAGACTGGCGAGTCACCCACGTGAATTCTCCCGCCCCACGTGCACTTCGTTGGCCCCGTCCCGTAGCAGTTCACGGGGGCCGCGTCGATCGTGAACGGGCCGTTCGCGCCGGGAGGCAGGTCGACGATTGCGCATACTGCTGTGACGGCGTAGCTCGCGGCTTTGGCAGCCTCGCAGGCGGCCGCTGTGTAGGGAGTCGGCGGTGGAGCGTTCTCGCATGCGCGATCAACCGCATCCAGCGCGTCTGACGCATCGCCGCAGCCGACCGCCGACGTGGCAAAGGACGCCTGACCTGTACGCACCACTCGGTCGTGGTCGACGAGCGAAACGACTCCTCGCCTATCTCGAACTACCGCGACGACTGCCCGGGTAGGACCGAGGCGCACGACCATCACCCATTCGCCCTTTAGGGGCGGTGTGGGCGTGAGGGCATAAACATCGAACACGCCGCTGCGCGTACTTTCCACGCGGTGTCCTGTGACGCGCATCGGCGACCCTGCCAGGACCTGAAGCTCGTGACTGGACACACCCAGGCGCCGGGTCGAGAACTGAGCCTGCGCCGAGGCTCCCGTCGACAGACAGACACTCGTGATCAACATGACGAGCGCTACAGAAACCCCAATGCGACGCCTCATGTGCTTCACCCCTCGACCAGCAGACGACGTGCCTGCGAGGTTGTCAGGGTTCGACTAACGCGCCCACATTCCTGCGCGTCAGCGTCGGTCAATCTCTTGCTCCGCCCGCGGGGGCAAGGCTCGAAGTCAAGCTGGACGAGCTGGTCGACGCCGTGTCGCGTGCCGGCGGCAAGGCCGCGCCGGCCCACGCCGCAGGGCTGTACGTCGCCGGGGCGCGTAGTACCACCAGCCGGATTGCCGGCTGGTGGTAGGGACGGGACGACGTCCGCTACCTCACTGCCGAGGAGGCGCACGCCACCGGCCTGCTGCCGTGCCGTATCTGCCGGCCGGCTGAAGTTTAGACCCTCGGCGGCTGAGCGCGTCAGCCGAGGTAGGCGGCGCGCAGGTCGCCGGTCTCGTGCAACTCCGAGCCGCGACCGTCGAACGTGATCGTGCCTTTCTGCATCACCAGCGCCTGGTCGGCATAAGGCAGTACGCCGACGTTCTGCTCGACGATGACCACCGTCGTACCGTCGTCGTTGATCTGGTTGACCACCTGGAACACCGTCTGCGTCAGCTTGGGTGACAGCCCCAGCGACGCCTCGTCGATCAGCAGCAGCCGCGGCTTGCTCATCAGCGCCCGGCCGATCGCGAGCATCTGCTGCTCGCCGCCGGACAGCGTCCCGGCCAGCTGGTCGACCCGCTCTTCGAGCCGGGGGAAGTAGCCGAAGACCTTCGCCATCTGCTCCTTCTGCACCGACCGGCGGGTCCAGGCGCCGAGTACCAGATTGGTCTTCACCGACAGCTGCGGGAACACCCGCCGGCCCTCGGGCGACAGCGAGACGCCGCGCTTGACGATCTCGGCCGCCGACAGCCCGGTAATCACGGCGCCGTCGAAGCGGACCTGGCCGCCCCACGTCTTGAGCAGTCCGGCGATCGTGTTTACCGTGGTCGACTTGCCCGCGCCGTTGAGGCCGAACATCACGGCGGTCTCACCTTCGGCGACGCTGAACGAGACGCCCTGCAGCACCGGCACGCTGCCGTAACCGGCGCGCAGACCCTCGACTTCGAGCAGCGCCGCGGTCACGACGCCGCCTTGCGCGAACGCCGCCGCGGCGGCGGCGGAATGGCGGCGGCCTGCTCGGCCTGCTCGGCCTGGTCGGCCGGCGGCTCGGTCTCTCGCAGCGCCTCCGGCGCCTCGCCGCCGAGGTACGCCGCGACCACTTCTGGATGGTTGCGCACGTGATCCGGGTCGCCCTCCGCGAGCAGCTTGCCGAAGTTGAGCACGTACACGTAGTCGCACACCGCGGTCACCAGCGGCACGTGATGCTCGATCAGCAACATCGTGACGCCGAGCGCCTGCCGCAGCGCGAGCAGCCGGTCGCCGAGCTCGTGCGACTCCTCCGGTCCCATCCCGCTCGACGGCTCGTCCAGCAGCAGCAGGTCGGGGTCGCTGGCGAGTGCGCAGCCGAGTTCGAGCAGCTTCAACGTTCCGTACGACAGGCTGCCGAGCCGCCGATCCCGGAACGCGGTCAAGCCGAGCAGTTCGAGGATCGCGTCCGCGTGCGCGGCGAGCTCCTTCTCCCGGTTCCGTACGGCGCTCACGCCGGCCAGCGCTTTGACCGCGCCGTACCCGGCCTTGGTGTGCTGCGCGGTGAGCAGGTTCTCCAGCACGGTCTCGGACTTGACCATGCCGACGTTCTGGAACGTCCGGCCCATGCCCATCGCCGCCTTGCGATGCGGCGGCACCCGGGTCACGTCTTCGCCGCGGTAGAGGACGCGGCCGGCGTTGGGCTTGTAGAAGCCGGTGATGCAGTTGAACGCCGTCGTCTTGCCGGCGCCGTTCGGTCCCATCAGCCCGACGATCTCCCACTCGTTGACGGCGAGGCTGAGGTTGTCGATCGCGGTCAGGCCACCGAAGCGGATGGTCAGGTCGTGCACCTCAAGCACGGACACTGTCGCCACCTCCCAGCGCCGCGGCGGCCACATCGCCCTCGTCGTGCAACGAGAACTTCTTGCCGGAGAACCACTGGGTGAACGGCCGCAACACCTGACCGAGCCCGCCCGGATTGAAGA
>JAVEEI010000113.1 GCA_030840525.1 Frankiaceae bacterium | reverse complement strand
ATGCGCAAGAGCATGCAGTCGACGCTGAAGAGCCCCGGCGTCAAGGGCATCCGGGTGCAGTGCTCTGGTCGCCTCGGCGGTGCGGAGATGAGCCGCTCGGAGTTCTACCGCGAGGGTCGCGTACCGCTGCACACGTTGCGGGCCAACATCGACTACGGCTTCTACGAGGCGCGCACGACGTTCGGCCGCATCGGCGTCAAGGTGTGGATCTACAAGGGCGAGGTGCCCACCGGCTCACGTGCCGAGCGCGAAGCGGTTGTCGCCGCCGAGGCGCTGCGTCAGCGCCGCGAACGCCCCCCCGTGCGGGCCCGTCGTTCGGGTTCGCAGGGCACGACCGGAACCGGCGTCTCGACCGACGCCGCCCGCACCGACGCACCGGCCGAGGAAAGTTCCACGGCGCCGACCGAGGCCGCTACCCAGTTGCCAGCCGCGGGCGCGGACTCCGCGCCCGAGACGCCGGCGGCGGCTCCGGCCAACGTTTCCACTGACACCATCGACGCGGCTGTTCCCTCCGCCGCCGGGAAGGAGAGCTGAGCCATGCTCATCCCACGGCGCGTCAAGCACCGCAAGCAACACCACCCCGGTCGCAGCGGAGCTGCCTCTGGTGGCACCCGCGTGACGTTCGGCGAGTTCGGCATCCAGGCGCTGGAGCCGGCATACCTGACGAACCGACAGATCGAGTCGGCGCGTATCGCCATCAACCGGCGGATCCGCCGCGGCGGCAAGGTGTGGATCAACGTCTACCCCGACCGCCCGATCACCAAGAAGCCGGCAGAAACCCGGATGGGGTCCGGAAAGGGTTCGCCCGAATGGTGGGTGGCCAACATCAAGCCCGGCCGCGTGCTGTTCGAGCTGTCCTTCCCGAACGAGGTCGTCGCCCGTGAGGCGTTGACCCGGGCCATCCACAAATTGCCCATGAAGTGCCGCATCGTGACCCGAGAGGTGGGGGAGTAGTCATGGCGACGACCAAGGACGGCACCGACTCTGCCGACACCGCGACGGTGGGCGACACCAACCGTCGCGCCAGCGAACTGCGCGAGTTGCACGACGACGAACTGGCCACGCGGCTGGCGGAGTCGAAGGTGGAGCTGTTCAACCTGCGCTTCCAGACCGCAACCGGCCAGCTCGACAACAACCGGCGACTGCGGACCGTGCGCCACGACATCGCGCGGATCTACACGATCCTGCGCGAACGTGAGCTCGGCCTCTCGGTCGCACCGAACGAGGAGACAGTCGCGTGACGACCAGCAACGAATCCGGCACCACCGAAGCCCCTCCGGTCGCGGACGTCGGGGCGGCGACCGCCCGTGACACCTTTCGCAAGACCCGTGAGGGCCTGGTCGTGAGCGACAAAATGGACAAGACCGTCGTCGTCGCGGTGGAAGACCGTGTGAAGCACGCCAAGTACGGCAAGGTCATCCGCCGTACCAACAAGCTGAAGGCGCACGACGAGGCCAACGACTGTGGTATCGGCGACCGGGTGTTGCTGATGGAGACACGTCCTCTGTCGGCGAGCAAGCACTGGCGTGTCGTCCAGGTGCTGGAGAAGGCCAAGTAGCACCGACGTCAGGTAGCACCGACTTTCAGCGGTACCGGACGCGGTCGCGGCCGGGCAGGACCAACTCGAATGTCAACAGGAACCGTCGCCGTCGGGTGCGTGGGAGCACGTGCAGCGGGTGCGGATGAGGGAGAGCAGCAGTGATACAGCAGGAGTCGCGGCTTCGGGTCGCCGACAACACCGGAGCCAAGGAGATCTTGTGCATCCGCGTGATGGGCGGTTCCGGGCGTCGCTACGCCGGGATCGGGGACACCATCGTCGCCACCGTCAAGGACGCTCTCCCGGGCGCGGCAGTGAAGAAGGGTGACGTCGTCAAGGCGGTCATCGTCCGTACCGTGAAGGAACGCCGCCGGCCCGACGGCAGCTACATCCGCTTCGACGAGAACGCAGCCGTCCTGATCCGACCGGACGGGGAGCCGCGGGGCACCCGCATCTTCGGTCCGGTGGGCCGCGAACTGCGCGACAAGCGGTTCATGAAAATCATCTCGCTGGCTCCGGAAGTTCTGTAGCCGTGGACGTCGATACAACGAACAGCAATGTGATGTCGGTGGAGCTCCGCTTGGCCGGCAACCGCAGGGAGGCGGGCAAGTGAAGGTCAAGAAGGGCGACACGGTCGTCGTCGTGGCCGGCAAGGACCGGGGCGCTCGAGGCAAGGTGCTGGCCGCGCTGCCCGAGTCGGACCGGGTGATCGTCGAGGGCGTCAACCGGATCAAGAAGCACGAGAAGGTGTCCACGACCAACCGGGGCGCCAAGGCCGGTGGCATCACCACCCAAGAGGCGGCCGTTCACGTCAGCAACGTCATGGTCGTCGACAGCGAGGGCAACCCGACCCGGGTCGGCTACCGCCGTAACGACGAGACCGGCCGCAACGTGCGCGTCTCGCGCCGCGGCAAGGGAAAGGACCTGTAAGCCATGAGTGCACCCACGACCGAAACGGCGGCGCCTGTTTCCGACGCCGCCAAGGCCAGCCCGCGACTCAAGACGCGGTACCGCAGCGAGATCGCGCCGGCGATGCAGCAGCAGTTCGGCTACGGCAACCCGATGCAGATCCCGGCCCTGGTGAAGATCGTTGTGAACATGGGCGTCGGCCAGGCGGCCAAGGACGCGAAGCTGATGGACGGTGCGGTGCGTGATCTGACGCTGATCACCGGCCAGAAGCCCCTGGTGCAGAAGGCGCGCGTCTCGATCGCGCAGTTCAAGCTGCGTGAGGGGCAGCCCATCGGCGCCAAGGTGACGCTGCGCAACGACCGGATGTGGGAGTTCCTCGACCGGGTGCTGTCGCTGGCGCTGCCCCGGATCCGTGACTTCCGCGGCCTGTCCGCCACGCAGTTCGACGGGCACGGCAACTACACCTTCGGCCTCACCGAGCAGTCGATGTTCCACGAGATCGACCCTGACTCGATCGACCGCCCGCGCGGCATGGACATCACTCTGGTGACCACGGCCAAGACCGACGACGAGGGACGTGCACTGCTGCGCGCCCTCGGCTTCCCGTTCAAGGAGAGCTGAACCAGCCATGGCCAAGAAAGCACTCGTCAACAAGGCGGCCGCCAAGCCGCGCTTCGCGGTGCGCGGTTACACCCGCTGTCAGCGGTGTGGTCGCGCCCACGCCGTGTACCGGAAGTTCGGCCTGTGCCGGATCTGCTTCCGCGAGATGGCCCACGCAGGGGAACTGCCGGGCATCACCAAGAGCTCCTGGTAGCCAACCGGCGGCCGGCTCGCCAGTGGTAGTCGGCAACCCGGTGATGCAGTACGCAGGGAGCGTCACGCATCACTCATTCGCTTTTCGCACGTCCGATCAGGCAGACTGATCGGTTGGCGCACCACCCGATTGCGGCAGGCCCCGGACGAGTGTCCGGACGGAACCCCCGTGAGAACAGGAATTCTGCTTCGTCAT
The DNA here is from genome assembly GCA_030840525.1 of Frankiaceae bacterium. GTDB lineage: Bacteria > Actinomycetota > Actinomycetes > JAFAQI01 > JAFAQI01 > BP-197. Next base: position 1,301 of record JAVEEI010000113.1, on the reverse strand, counting down.
GACGATGACCGATCCGATCGCGGACATGCTCACCCGCATCCGCAACGCCAACTCCGCCTATCACGACACCGTCGTGATGCCGCACTCCAAGCTCAAGGGCAACATCGCCGAGATCCTGCAGCAGCAGGGTTACGTCGGCGGTTACCAGGTCGCCGACGCGACCGACGGCCCCGGCAAGGTGTTGACCGTCAACCTGAAGTACGGCCCCAACCGCGAGCGCAGCATCGCCGGCGTCAAGCGGGTCTCCAAGCCCGGCCTGCGCGTCTACGCCAAGTCGACCGGCATGCCGCGGGTCCTCGGCGGCCTGGGTGTCGCCATCCTGTCCACGTCGTCCGGTCTGCTCACTGACAAGCAGGCCGCCAAGAAGGGTGTAGGCGGAGAAGTTCTCGCCTACGTCTGGTAGGAGGTCGCAATGTCTCGTATCGGAAGACTTCCCGTACCGGTGCCCAACGGCGTCGACGTGAACATCGACGGCCAGCTGGTGACCGTCAAGGGCCCGCGTGGCGTGCTGTCGCACACCGTGGCCGAACCGATCGCGGTCGCGAAGGGTGACGACGGCGTTCTGTCGGTCACCCGCCCGAACGACGAGCGGATGTCCAAGTCGCTGCACGGCCTGTCCCGCACGTTGATCGCGAACATGGTCACCGGCGTCACGGACGGCTACACCAAGAACCTGGAGATCGTCGGCACCGGCTACCGCGTCGCCGCGAAGGGCTCCACGCTGGAGTTCGCCCTCGGCTTCTCGCACCCCGTGGTGGTCGAGGCGCCGGACGGCATCACGTTCTCGGTGGACACGCCGACGCGGTTCGCCGTGGCCGGGATCGACAAGCAGAAGGTCGGCGAAGTGGCCGCCAACATCCGCAAGCTGCGCAAGCCCGACCCCTACAAGGGCAAGGGTGTCCGCTACCAAGGCGAAGTTGTTCGGCGCAAGGCCGGAAAGACGGGTAAGTAAGCATGGGTTCCTCGAAGATTCTCAACACGGCGCGTCGCTCCGCCGGTGCCTCCGCACAGCGGCGGATCAGTAAGTCGCGGCGGCACTTCCGGCTGCGCAAGAAGGTCGTCGGTTCGGCCGAGCGCCCGCGTCTGGTCGTCACGCGTTCGTCGCGCCACCTGTTCGTCCAGGTGGTTGACGACGCTCGCGGCGTGACGCTGGCGTCCGCGTCGACGTACAAGCTCAGCGAAGGCGACAAGAGCGCACGCGCGAGCGAACTAGGCGCCACGCTGGCCGAGGCGGCCAAGGCGGCGGGAGTCACCAAGGTCGTCTTCGACCGGGGCGGCGCCTCGTACACGGGCCGGATCGC
>JAVEEI010000097.1 GCA_030840525.1 Frankiaceae bacterium | reverse complement strand
AAAGTCGCTGCGCCCGGTCGCCATGACGCGGGCGTACTTGCGGCCGACGTCGGGATGGATCTCCGGGTTCGGGTTGGCCAGCGCGAAGATGATCGCGTCCTGCGCCATCGTCGCGACCGCGTCGTCGGCCACCTTGCCGGACGAGACGCCGATGTAGACGTCGGCACCGGCCAGCGCCTCCTCGATCGTGCCGACGAGCCCGACCTTGTTGGTGAGCCCGGCCATCTCCATCTTCACCGCGGTCATGCCGCTGCGGCCTTCGTGCAGCAGACCTTTGCTGTCGGCGATCGCGACGTCGCCGATGCCGGCTTCGAGCAGGATCTTCGTGCACGCGACACCGGCCGCGCCGGCGCCGCTGACGACCGCGCGCAGGTCGGCGAGGGTGCGGCCGGTCAGCTTCGCCGCGTTGCGCAACGCGGCCAGTACGACGATCGCGGTGCCGTGCTGGTCGTCGTGGAAGACGGGGATGTCGAGGCGCTGCTTGAGCCGGTCCTCGATCTCGAAGCAGCGCGGCGCGCTGATGTCCTCGAGGTTGATGCCGCCGAACGCCGGCGCGATCCGCACCACCGTCTCGACGATGTGGTCGCAGTCCTTGGAGTCGAGGCAGATCGGCACCGCGTCGACGCCGCCGAACTGCTTGAACAGCAACGCCTTTCCCTCCATCACCGGCAGCGCCGCGGCCGGCCCGATGTCGCCGAGACCGAGCACCGCGGTGCCGTCGGTGACGACCGCGACCGACGACGCCTTCCAGGTGTAGTCGTGCACCAGCTCGGGCCGCTCGGCGATCGCGAGGCAGACCTCGGCGACACCAGGCGTGTAGGCGAGCGACAGGTCGTCGCGGTCGGCCACCGGGACCTTGCTGACGACCTCGATCTTGCCGCCGCGGTGCAGCGCGAAGACCGGGCTGTCGCCGGACGGAGGGTTGGGTGAACTCATCGCTCTGGTCTCCATGGTCACCGGGCGTCGGCAAGGACGGATGGGAGGGAGCCGGTCTGGCCCACGAGACAACGCGGGGATCACCCGATATGCCGCCATACTCGCACAGTGAGCCGCACGCCCGCCGGGCCACCCCGACTGGCAAGATGTACCCGCCTTACCGTTGCGCCATCCATCGGAGGATCCGTGACCCGCCGCCCGTCTCTCGCCCTCGCCCTCGCCGTGTCGACGGCCGCGCTCGCCCTCACCGCGTGCAGCGGCGGCTCGTCCAACGGCGACCAGTCGACCGTCACGACCGGAAGCACTGACAAGGCCGCCATCGCGAAGCTGCCGGCCAGCCTGCAGAAGGGTGGCACGCTCAAGGTCGCGACCGACGCGTCGTACGCGCCCAACGAGTTCTTCGCCGCCGACAACAAGACGATCCAAGGGATGGACGTCGACCTCGGCCAGGCGATCGGCAAGGACCTCGGCCTGACGTTCGAGTTCCAGAACGTCAGCTTCGACTCGATCATCACGTCGCTCGGCAGCCGCTACGACCTCGGCATCTCGTCGTTCACCGACAACAAAGACCGCGAGAAGGTCGTCGACATGGTCGACTACTTCAGCGCCGGCACGTCGTTCATGGTGAAGAAGGGCTCGTCGCTCAACCCGACGTCGGTCGCCGACGTGTGCGGCAAGAACGTCGCGGTCGAGAAGGGTACGACGCAGCTCGACGACGTCACCGCGCAGGCGAAGAAGTGCAAGCTCAACGTGCTGCCGTTCCCGGACCAGAACGGCGCCAACCTCGCGCTGTCGTCCGGCCGCGCCGACGTCGTGCTCGCCGACTCCCCCGTCAACGCCTACGCCGCCAAGCAGTCCAACGGCCAGTTCGTCATCGTCGGCCAGGTCTACGGCACGGCGCCGTACGGCATCGCGGTACCGAAGGACTCGGCGCACGCCGGTCTGGCCGAGGCGATCTCGATGGCGCTCGCCGACCTCGCGCAGAAGGGCACCTACCAGCAGATCCTGCAAAAGTGGGGTGTGCAGGCGGGCGCGGTGACAAGCTTCGGCCTGAACGGCGCGACGAGCTGAGCGAGCGGCGATGACCGGTACGGCGGAAGAGCAGCGCGCGAGCGACCTGCCCGTCGTACCGGTCCGCCATCCCGGCCGCTGGATCGGCGCGGCCGTCGTGCTGGTGCTGCTCGCGATGTTCGTGCACTGGCTGGTCGCGACCGACGGCCTGCACTGGGACGTCGTACGCAAGTACCTGTTCGACCCGTCGATCGAGCATGCGGCCTGGCACACGGTCGAGCTCACGGTCCTCGCGATGGTCATCGGCATCGTGCTCGGCGTCGTGCTCGCGGTGATGCGGCTGTCGCCCAACCCGATCATGTCCGGTGCGGCGTGGGCGTACGTCTGGTTCTTCCGCGGTACGCCGGTGCTCGTCCAGGTGTTGTTCTGGTTCAACCTGCCCGCGGTGATGAAGTCGCTCTCGCTGGGTGTGCCGTTCGGGCCGTCGTGGTTCCACACCGACCCGAAGACGCTGATCACGCAGTTCGGTGCGGCGGTGCTCGGCCTCGGCCTCAACGAGGCGGCGTACATGTCGGAGATCGCCCGCGCCGGCATCCTGTCGGTCGACGACGGCCAGACGGAAGCGGCACAGGCACTGGGTATGACGCGGCTGCAGACGATGCAGCGCGTCGTGCTGCCGCAGGCGATGCGGGTCATCATCCCGCCGACCGGCAACGAGACGATCTCGATGCTCAAGACCACGTCGATCGTGCTCGTCATCGGCTACCTCGAGCTCACCGCGACCGCGCAGGTCATCGGCGCGCGCACGTTCCTGGTCATCCCGCTCTACCTGACCGTGAGCATCTGGTACATCGCGATGACCTCGGTTCTCTACGTCGGCCAGTACTACCTCGAGCGGTACTTCGCCCGCGGCAGCATCCGGGCGCTGCCGCCGACGCCGCTGCAGCGGATCCGGATGCTCGGCAGCCGGAACCCGGTATGACCACCGAGCCGATGGTCCGCGCCGAAGGCGTGTGGAAGCGGTTCGGTCTCGTCGACGTACTGCGCGGCATCGACTTGACCGTGGAGCGCGGCGAGGTCATGTGCATCCTCGGCCCGTCCGGGTCGGGGAAGTCGACGTTCCTGCGCTGCATCAACCACCTCGAGAACGTCGACGCCGGCCGCCTCGTCGTCGACGGCGAGCTGGTCGGCTACGAGCAGCGCGGCGGCAAGCTGTACGAGCTGCGCGAGGGCGAGGTCGCGCGCAAGCGGGCTGAGATCGGCATGGTGTTCCAGCGGTTCAACCTGTTCCCGCACATGACCGCGCTCGGCAACATCGTCGAGGCTCCGATCCGGGTGAAGCGGGTGTCGCGAACGGCCGCGGAGAAGCGCGGTCGCGAGCTGCTCGAACGGGTCGGCCTCGGCGGCCGCGAGGACACCTACCCGCGCCAGCTCTCCGGCGGGCAGCAGCAGCGGGTGGCGATCGCGCGGGCGCTGGCGATGGACCCGAAGCTGATGCTGTTCGACGAGCCGACGAGCGCGCTCGACCCCGAGCTCGTCGGCGAGGTGCTGGACGTGATGCGCGACCTCGCCACCAGCGGCATGACGATGGTCGTGGTGACGCACGAGATCGGTTTCGCCCGCGAGGTCGGCGACGCGCTGGTCTTCATCGACGAAGGCGTCGTCGTCGAGTCCGGGCCGCCGAAGCAAGTGCTCACCAGCCCGCAGCACGAGCGGACGAAGGCGTTCCTGTCGAAGGTGCTCTGACCGCCTAGAGCTTCGCCGGGATGCAGATCTGCGCGCCGACCTCGAGCAGCGACGGGTCCGACCCCAACGTCGCGCGGTTCGCGGCGTACAGCTGGTGCCAGGCGAGCGTGACCCGCGCGCTGTCGGCGCTCTGGGTGGCGCGCGCGGCGAGGGTCCAGAGCGAGTCGCCCGCGACGACGCGGTGCACGGCGCCGCTGCACGCGACGCTGGCCGGTGTCGCCGGTGTCGTGGTGGTCGGCGCCGTCGTGGTGGTCGGCTCGGCGGTCGCCAGCGGCTCCGCGGTTGCAGGGGGTGCGGGGTTGAGCACCGCGCCGGACAGCGCGACCAGCGGGCGGAACGGGTTGACCGGCGCGTGCGTCGGGACCGCGACGCCGGCCGACAGCGACGCGGCCGGCGGGGTGAGCGCGCTCGACCCGACGACCGCCGCGGGAGCCTGGACGGCGACCGACGGGGCGGTGGTGTCGACCTCGGTGCCGATCAGGTGTGCGAGCGGGTGCCGGGCGATGATGACGAGACCGGTCGCGAGCAGCAGGCTCACCGTCCACGCGTTCGGCTCGTGGAAGCTGCCGACGGCACGCCGGAGCAGCGTCGGCCCCGGGGCCGGCGCTACGGCCCGGGAGCGGACGCCGTACGGCGATCCGACGGCGAGAGTGCTCACGTCCGGACCATCGGCATGACCGTCGGGGGCGCTGCATGCCTCGTCGGGCCCATTCCGCCCCGGTCCGAGTGACTAGTCGGGTATGGCCCGGGCCGGGCCGGCTGAGCGTGTCAGCAGGCGTGGACGCGGCCAGAGACGGGCGACCGCGACGCCGGCGAGCGCGGCCGCGGGGACCGGGCCGAGGGTGCGGCTGTCGGTGCTGCCGAACGGGTTGTCCCCCTCCACCCACAACGCCCCGCCGTCCACATTCCGGACGAATCGCTTGACCGCGAGCGGGCCTTCGGGCAGCCGTACGACGACCACCGCGCCGGGTCGCGGCCGTCGGCCGCGGACGACGAGCAGGTGGTCGCCGTGGCGCAGGGCCGGCGCCATCGAAGGGCCCCGGACGAGCACCCGGAAGGCGGGGAGACGCACGGCGATAGTGTCGCCTCCGTACCGCTCCCGTAGCGACCCCGTTAGCGACAGAGCATCGACACCTGGAGGACCTATGCTGCGCCGGCTCCTTGCGCCCCGCACCGTCGTTTCCGCGCACTGCGACCTCCCCTGCGGGGTGTACGACCCGGCGCAGGCGCGGATCGAGGCCGAGTCGGTGAAGGCGATCTGCGAGAAGTACCAGGGCAACGAGGACCCGGTCTTCCGGACCCGCGCGCTGCTGATCAAGGAGCAGCGGTCCGAGTTGGTGAAGCACCACCTGTGGGTGCTGTGGACCGACTACTTCAAGCCGCCGCACTTCGAGAAGTACCCGGAGCTGCACCAGCTCTTCAACGAGGCGACGAAGCTGGCCGGCGCGGCCGGCGCCAAGGCCACCGTCGACCCGGGCGAGGCGCAGAAGCTGCTCGACAAGATCGCCGAGATCGACAAGATCTTCTGGGAGACCAAGCAGGCTTGAGCGCAAAGCGCAGGCAAGCTTGATCCGCGCCGCTATCCCGGACGACGTACCCGTCGTCCTTTCGCTGGTGCGCGAGCTGGCGGCGTACGAGCGCGAGCCGGACGCGGTCGTCGCCACCGAGGACGCGTTCGGTACGGCGCTGTTCGGGCCGTCGGCGCGGGTGCACTGCCTGGTCGCGGCGGACGACGAGTCCGGCGAGGTCGTCGGCTTCGCCGTGTACTTCGTCAACTTCTCGACCTGGCTCGGCACGCACGGGCTGTACCTCGAGGACCTGTTCGTCCGGCCGGCCGCGCGCGGCGGCGGGCACGGTCGCGCGCTGCTCACCGAGCTCGCGCGGATCGCGGTCGACAAGGGTTACGGCCGGGTCGACTGGGCCGTCCTCGACTGGAACGTCGACGCGCAAGGTTTTTACCGGACCCTGGGCGCCGCGCCGATGGACGAGTGGACGACCTGGCGACTGACGGGCGATGCGTTGCGGAGCCTGGGCGGCGGATAGCCGACGTGCCGTGGCTGACCAGCAGCCTCACTCGGGCAGGCAGACGAGGCACCGCGACCGGCCTTTGACGATGGCGGCGGCGGCGGAGATCGGCTCGATGGCATGCACTTCGTTGCCGCGATACTCGGCGTACCACTGGCCGTCGGCGAGGCCGGCGCACCGCGGTGTGCCGTGATAGGCCTCGCCACCGCGAGTCACGTAGACGGTGGCCGGCACACCGGCCGGTATCGGCCGGCAGAGCGCGCACTGTCCCGGCAGCAACTCGTGCCGGCAGCGGTCGGACATACTCTCGATTATGCGCCCGCAAAGCACGGTTGCGTGACCGGACCGCTCGACCGTGCGATGCTGCCCGAGCCTGATCGTCCGACAAAGGGAGTGAGTTCATGGCCCACGCCGTCGTACTGCGAGTGAAGCTTCCCGGGACCGGCGACACAGCCGAAGGTCTGCAAATGCTCAATGAGGTCGTGGTCCCGCAGGCGAAGTCGCAGCCGGGGTTCCAGCGCGGTGCGTGGATGAACAACGACGGCAACGGCCTCGGCGTCGTGATCTTCGACACGGAAGAGAACGCGCAAGCAGCCAAGGATGTGTTGAAGCCCCCGCCAGGCGGCCCCGAACTCGTCTCCGCCGACGTCTACGAGGTCGGCGCAGAAGCCTAAGCGCGCCGCTCCGCGCCGGTGGCCGGTAGCGCCGCCATCGCTACGACGAACCCGGTTGCGGCGCGCCGGCCGCGCTCGGGCCGGGGCCGGTGCGCTGGCTGATCAGGTGGTGCGGGTGCAGCCGGGACGCGCGCCCGAGGTCGGGGTGATGCCGCCGGCACACGAGGTACTCGACGCCGTTCGCGTCGACCGCCGCGTGGTGGCCGAGCCGCGGGCAGCGGTGGATGTGGCAGTTGTGCCGGCGATAGAAGATCCCGACCGCGGCGAAGATCGTCAGGTTGCCGAACATCCCCGACCACCACAGGTACCAGCGGCCGCCGCCGTCGGTCACCCCGAGGACGTTCAGGAAGCCGTTGATGATGTGCATCATTCGTCGAACGGTAGGCGAACCGGACCCGCTCGACGCCGCCGCCGCGCCGCGAGAGTCGTCGTTACGGCTGGCGCGATGCCTCGTCGTCGGTCGGCCCGGCCCGCCGGGCTCTGGCCGGCTCCAGGATCGTCCGCGCCGCCCGCCACATCGTGTGCTCGCGGCTGATCGCCTCCTCGGCGTCGGCCACCTCCAGCGCCCACCGTTCCTCGTCGTGGACGGCGCGCACCCGTTGCGCCGCGATGCCGAGCTCCACCGCCGCGAACGTGTACGCGCGGGCGACCGCCTCGTGCTGCTTCACCGCGAGCCAGGCCGCACCGGCGGAGACCGCGGCCGACGCGACGCTCGTCAGGTCGGTGCCGGTCAGGTCGAACGCCTTCGCTAGCGCGGCCGCAGCACCGGCGACTTCGATGACGATCAGCGCGAGCCGCCACCGCTCGGCGCTCTTCGCGTTGCGCCGCGCCTTGCCGGCGTACCACTGCTGCTGGTCGGCGATCCGGCCCGCGAGGTAGCTCGCCTTGCGGACCGCGAGCGGGCTCGCCCGCAGGGCGGCCATCTCCTCGGTCACGGGAGTGCCGACGCCGGTCAGGATCGTGACCTCGGAGACGTCCTCGAGCAGTTGCGCGAGGTGTTCGGCGAACGCGTCCGCCGCGTCGCCGAGCCCGACCGGGAACGGCGAACCGCCGACGGCGAACCGCCAGGCCAGCGTCTTCGCCGACTCGGCGAACGCCCGGCCGTCGTACCAGCGGTTCTCCGGCCGGTCGGCGAGCAGCCACACCTCGGCGCCGAGCGCGGCGACGAACGCGGCCGCCGCGAGCGCGGTAAGGATCTCGACGCCGTCGTGCACCCACGCGTTTCCGAACGCCACCAACACCGCCGCCCCGACCGCGAGCGCCAGCCGCGCGCGGGTGGCCCGGAGAAAGCTGCGCTGCCCCGCGACGGACGCCGCGTCCGCGTCCGCGAACAGCGGCGGCATCGCGAACGACCGCGGTCCCGCCGCCTCGACGCCCGGTTGGTGGGGGGACGACATGCGGAAGACTATTGCGCATGTCGTCGTACCTTCGCCGGGATGCCGAGCGAATTCGCGCGCTCGTCGAGTCGGAGTCGGCCGCGGCCGAGATCGACCCGGTGTTCTTCGTCTACGCCGTACTGATGCGGGCGAAGGGAACGGCGGTCACCGCCGCGGACGTGCACGACGCGTGGGCCGCGGCGGCGGAGATCGGCGGCAAGTCGAGCGCGCACCTCGTGCCGTGGGACGCGCTCGACGGTACGACGCAGCAACGGGACGCGCCGTTCCTCGCGGCGATCCGAGCGGCCGCCGCAGCCGGCGAGTAGTTACCCCAGATCAGCGGCCCAGATCAGCGGCGATGTACGACGACCGACCCGAGGTCGACGTCGGCCGGAATGCGCCTGGTCGCCGCGAACGCGTGGCCGTTCCAGCCGAAGACGACGTGGACGCTGCCGCTGGGGCAGCACATCGCGGCGCCCGGACCGTAGAGCGCCATCTCGACGTCGAACGCGCCCGGCCCGTGCGGAGTGACGGCGCCGACCGACGCAACCTCGCGGCCGGGCACCCAGCCGACGAACTGCTTGTCGTGCCAGAACGCGACGATCTGGCCGTGCCCGTCCGCGGTCAGCTGACGCACCGCGACGACCGCAGTGAACACGCCGCCGTGCCCGTCCGGCGTGCCGACCGGGTCGGCCATCTCGTCGAAGTACGTCGACGGGTAGTCGGCCTCGGTCAGCGCCCGCAGCGACCGCCGGATCGCCGCGCTGCTCGGCGACATCGGCGACATCGGCGACGTACTGGCGACCGCCGGCGGCGAGTGCGACGGGTGCGGCGCGGCGGGCGTGAGCGACGACGGCGCGGCCGCCGGGCCGGAACATGCCGCGCCAAAGACGACGACTACCAGGACCCCCGCATGCCGCACGCCGACATCATCCGGCACGTGATCCGGCCGCGTCAGCCAAACGGCCGCGCCGTCATGATCTCTAGTGGGCGACCTCCCAGACGTTCCCCTCCGGGTCCTGGAAGCACGCCGTACGAACGCCCCACGGACGGTCGACCGGGCCGTTCAGCAGGACGACGCCGCGCGACGCGAGCTCGGCGCAGGCGGCGTCGACGTCGTCGATCGTGAGAGTGAACTGGGAGCGCGGGCCGTTGCCGCTGCTGCCGACGGCCGCGGGCTCGACGAGCTCGCCCGCCGACGACGACACGAGCAGGTTGACCAACGTGTCGCCGAACCGGAACACCACCGACTCCGGGTCCTCGAAGTGCACCGGCAGCCCGAACGCCTGCGTGTAGAAAGCGCGGGCCCGGTCGAGGTCGTCGACGAACAACGTGACCGCGGAGATGCCGCCGTTGTGCCAAGGGCTCACGGCGTACCCGACACCGCGGCCTTGACGAGCTGGGTGACTTTCTTCTCTACGCTCGGACTCCACTTCTTCAGCGCGAACATGATCGGCCACATGTCGCCGTCGTCGAGGTTCGACGTGTCCTGGAAACCGAGGTTGGAGTAGCGCTCCTTGAACTTTCCGGCGTCGCGGAAGTAGATGACGACCTTGCCGTCGGCGTTCGCGTACGACGGCATCCCGTACCACGTCTTCGGCGAAAGCTGCGGCGCCGCGGCGGTCACGGTCGCGTGCACGCGTTCGGCCAGCTCGCGGTCCTCCGGTGCCATCTTCGCCATCGCGTCGAGGGCAGCCTGTAGCTCGTCGGCCTTCTTGGCGCCTTTCTTTCCCTCCGCGCGCAGCTCGGCGGCGCGCGCCTTCATCGCCGCGCGCTCTTCGGCGGTGAAGCCACCTGTCTTCGACGTAGCCATCAGCAGAAATGCCTTCCCGTGCGTCGCGTCCATTCGAGGACACGTTACGTGCGGCGGGACACAAGGCGAAGGGCCGCGGTGCACGCACCGCGACCCTTCAAGACTTGCATGCGCCTCAACGGCGCCCGTTACGAGCGAGGTACGTCGCCCCGCCACGCGCCGGTCTCCGTGCCGCGCTTCTCGATGAACTGCTTGAACCGCTTGAGGTCGCCCTTCGCATTGGCGTTGGTGAGACCCAGCGCGTCGCCGGCCTTCTCGACGAGGCCCTGCGGGTGTGTCTCGATCTGCAGCGCGACCCGCGTCTTGTCGTCGGCGAGCTTGTGGAACGTCACGACGCCGGCATGCTCGGTGCCGCTGACCGCGCGCCACGCGACCCGCTCGTCCGGGTGCTGCTCGGTGATCTCGGCGTCGAACTCGCGCTTGACGCCGCCGATCGAGATCTTCCAGTGCGTCAGCGTGTCGGTCTTCTGCGTCACTTCGTCCACGCCGTCCATGAACTGCGGGAACGACTCGAACTGCGTCCACTGGTTGTACGCGGTGCCGATCGGGACGTCGACGTCGATGGTCTGCATTGTGTCGGTCATACGTACGACCTGCCCCGTCGAGCGACGCAATCCACGTTCGCGGAGGTGACAACTCCGTACGTGCGCCGCGCAGCTAGTGGGAAACCTCGCCGCCGTACGACGCCGCGAGCGCCTCGGCGACTCGTGCCGCGTCGGCATCGGCGAGGTCTCCCGGGTACTCCGGCAGGAGGTCGTCCCAGACGACGAGCCACGAGCCGAGCATCTGCGGTTGTCCGGCTGGCCGGGCAAAGAACCACACGTGCAGGTGCGCGCCGCCGTCGCCGAGCCGGTAGACGTGCGCGCGGGCGATGTGCGGGAGCGCTTCGATGTGCCGCGCGACGTGCGTGCCGAGTACGCCGAGCTCGGCCGCGCGGTCGTCGGGGAGCTCGGCCAGGTCGTAGTGGTCCCGCGGCGAGAGCATGAGCACGAGCGGTACGCCGACGCCGCCGACCCGGTGCAGCCGCCAGTGCGGATCCAGCCACACGCCCTCGTCGCGCTGCCGGCAGGCGAAGCAGTCGGACGGGTCCTCGCCGTGCCGCGGCGGCTCGGGCAGCACCGGCGGTCGCAACGGCGAGACGCGCAGCCCGTCCGGCTCGAACGGGCTGATCTCCCAGCCGGTCATCGGCGCCAGCGGCAGCCGTCGGTGCGCATCCGCGGCCGCGAGCGCGTGCGCGTAGAACTCGTCCGGGTCCATTGGCATTCGCGCGGCCCTAGACGGTCACACGTCTCGCGTGCGCAGCATGGCGGCCGCGGCGACGAGCACGATCGCGACGTACGCCATCAGAACGCCGAACCCCGTCCACGGCCCGAACGAATGCGCACCTTGGTGCGTGTTCCAGACCGCCACTCCCGCCGTGCCGTCGACTCCACCCGGCAGCCACTTCGTGACGTTGTCCGGCCACGGGCTCGGCAGGAAGTGCACGAGCAGCGGGAGGATGAGCAGGATGCCGAACAGCGACGCGATCGCACCCGCGGTATGCCGTAACAACCAGCCGAGACCCATGCCGAGCAGGCCGATCCCCACGAGATAGATCCCGGCGCCGAAGACGGCGCGGAGGACGTGCGGCGCACCGATCGTCGTGTCGATGTGCTTCGCCGACAGCAGGTCCTGGCCGAGGAAGAACGCGGCGAAGACGCTCGGCACCAGGACGGCGAGCATCAGCAGCGCGAACACGACTGTTCGCGCGATCAACACCGGTAGCCGGCGCGGCACCGCCGCCATCGTCGCGCGGACCATTCCGGTCGCGTACTCACCGGTGACGAGCAGAACGCCGAGCACGCCAACCGCGAGTTGGCCGAAGATCGCGCCGGGACCGATGCTCTGCAAGGTCGGGTTGAACGAGAGGAGCTCACCCCGGTCGTGCGGCGGCCAGTGCGACGCGCGGCCCCAACACGCAAGCGCCGCGAGCCCGATGATCAGTGCGACGGTGATCCCCAACGTGATCCAGCTACTGCGCAACGACCGGAAGCGGACCCACTCCGCGCGCAGGATGCGCGGGAAGGTGACCCGTACGCCGTCCAGCGGCGACCGTCGCTCCACCGTCGCTGCCGTCGCCGCCGTCATTCCGCCACCTCCGCGTGGTACTCGACCGCGTCGCCGGTCATGTCGATGAACGCCTCCTCCAGCGACGCACCGATCGGTGCGAGCTCGTGCAGCGGGATGCCGTGCGATGCGGCGAGCTCGCCGATGGCCTCGCTCGGCATGCCGTCGATCTCGACCGCCCCGTCACCGACCGGCCGCACCGACACGTCCGGCCCTTGCACCAACGCGACCAGGTCCGAGAGCCGCGGCGAGCGGACCCGCACCTCGTGCCGGGTGCCGCGGCGGACGAACTCCTCGACCGGCATGTCGGCCATCAGCCGGCCGCGGCCGACCACGATCAGGTGGTCCGCCGTCAGCGCCATCTCGCTCATCACGTGCGACGACACGAAGACCGTGCGGCCCTCGCTGGAAAGCCGGCGCAGCAACTGCCGGATCCAGCGGATGCCTTCGGGGTCGAGGCCGTTGGCCGGCTCGTCGAACAGCAGCACCGCCGGGTCGCCGAGCAGCGCGGCGGCGATGCCGAGCCGCTGTCCCATGCCGAGCGAGAACGCACCCACGCGCTTGCGCGCGACCTCGGTAAGGCCGACCAGCTCGAGCAGCGCGTCGACCCGCGACGCGCCGATGCCGTGCGACGCGGCGAGGGCGAGCAGGTGGTTGCGGGCGGACCGGCCCGAGTGCACCGAGCGCGCCTCCAGTAGGGCGCCGACTTCGTGCAACGGCGCGGGGAGCTGGTCGTAGCGCCGGCCGTTGACGGTGACGGAGCCCTTCGTCGGCCGGTCGAGGCCGAGGATCAGCCGCATCGTCGTCGACTTGCCCGCGCCGTTCGGCCCGAGGAAGCCGGTCACCACCCCCGGCCGCACGGTGACGGTCAGGCCGTCGACCGCGGTCTTGTCGCCGTACCGCTTGGTCAGCCCGGTCATCTCGATCACAGCGTCAACCTCCGCCGGCCATCATGGCGGAGAAGTCTGAACGCGCCTTCACCTGAGCGACCGCAGCACGTGCTCGCGCGCGGCCGCGTCGCCGGGGCCGCCCCGCTCAGCCAGCCGGGAAGCGACAGCAGAACGGTGCTCGGCGTCGACGTTGCCGCCGTACTTGAACTTCGCCAGCACCTCGCGCACCGACAGCCGCAACCCGCGGATGCCCGCAAGGCGGCGCTCGTGCACCGACGGGTCGGCGACGCCGCTGCCCGGCTCTAAGACGCCGAGCTGCGCGCGCAGGACGTCGAGCTTCGCGGCCGGGTCGTCCACGATCTCCGCGGTCGCGACGAGTTGCACGGCCGCGTAGTACGTCGTCGGAATCCCGAGCGCGGGGTCCTCGTCCCCGACCGCCTTCCACGCGGCCGGGACGTACGCCCACTCCCCCGCGACCGACAACACGACCGTCGTGCTCTCCGCGAGCGCCGCCCAGATCGGGTTCGGCCGGGCGAGGTGCAGCAGCACGTCCGGGAACGGCTCGGCCGGGGAGGCCGCAACCACGTACTGCGTCGGCACGACGACCGGCGCCTCGCGGCGGCCCGGCGCGACGAGATGCCCGAACCCGGTACGGCGAACGAACGCGAGCGCGTCCTCGCCGGTGAGCGGCTCGTCCCAGGGGTGGATCAGCACCCCGCCAGTCTGCCCGCTAGCCGACGATCCGGCGGCGCAGCGCGAGTACGCCGATCGGCAGCAGCACCAGTGCCGGCGCACCGGCCGGCAGCGACGCGCCGAGCACGTACTTCTGCGGGCCCAACCGGGTCGCGTGGCCGGTCAGCGCCGGGCCGGCGACCTGGCGGACGAGGATGCCCGCGCCGGCCGAGCCGTCGCTGGTCTTGCCGGCCGGAACCTTCGCGCAGGCGCCGGTGCAGTCGTCGGACAACGACGCGTACGCCGCACCACCGGAGGTCGGCGCGACCTGTACGTCGAGGAAGTCGAACAGCCCGCCGCACCGGCCGTTGCAGGCGCCGCGGTGCATGACCGTCGAGCCGCCGCCGAGCGCGGACGGGATCGGCGCGACCTGCGACACGAACGTCGGCCGCGGCGCGAGCGCGTTCTGCGTCTCGACGACGTAGTAGTTCCAGCCGGACGTCTTGCCGATCGTCTTGTTGGCGTACGGGTCGGTCGAGCCCGGGAACGTGATGACGACGCGACCGGTGTCACCGGCGGCGAGCGACGGGAAGTTCGTCGTCATGACCCCCGGCGGCGCGACCATGACCGGCGTCGACCAGTGCGCGCCGAGGTCACGCGAGGTCGACAGGTAGGGCTGGTTCCACTTGTCGTCCTGCCACGTCACGTAAAGGTTGCCGCTGCTGTCGGCCGCCATCGACATCGCGTTGGACGGGTCCTTGATCTTCGCCGACACGACATGGTCGGTCCACGTCGTACCGCCGTCGGTCGAGACCGCGATCGAGGGCGAGCCGCAGCCCGGCTCGTTGAACGCGCTCGGCAGGAACACGTCGCCCTTGCGGTCGACCTGGAGGTGACCGGTGAGCGACGAGCACAGGCCCGAGTCGGGCAGGTTGCCGACGACGTGGGTCGGGAACGGCGAGCCCATCTGGGTGAAGGTCAGGCCGCCGTCGAGGCTGCGCGAGCACGAGACCGCGGCCACCGTGTTGACGCAGTAGTAGACGATCTTCGGGAACTTCGCGTCGAGAGTCCGCAGCGCCGAACCGTCGGGCACGATGCCGGCGACGATCGTCTCGTGGTCGTTGACCGCGGCGGCGGGCGCGAAGCTCGACGTCCACGTCGCGCCGTCGTCGTCGGTGAACGAGATCAGCGAGCCCTCGGCGGCGAGCGTGTCGACGCTGAACGTGCGGCCGTAGTCCTTGTCGGTCCACGTGATCGTGTCGAGCGTCACCGGGTGCGAGTTTGGGCCGACGTTCGCGGTCTTCGGCGAGGCGTCGGTCCAGTGCAGGCCGCCGTCGGTCGAGCGCATCTCGAGGTTGCGGGCGAGCTCGCCGCCAGGGGTGTCGAACGTGTCGCCCGGGAAGAAGACGACGCCCTTCTTGTCGACGCCGACCGTCGGCTCGCCGGCCTCGCGGCCAGTCATCGACGACTGGAGGACGAACGGCGCACCTGCGTTGCGCAGCTTGTGGTTGGACGGCTCGACCGGCGGCGTCACGGACTGCGGCGACCCCACGAACGCGACCTGCGTCTTCGCCGACGAGGTCGCGGTGGTCGTGGACCGGGCCGCATCGGACGACGGGATGAAGCCCGCGACCATAGCGACCACGCTGACACCGAGCGCGGTGCGGAACAGGGCCGTCCGGTAAGTCGTGCGCATTCGAGACTCCTCCGTGCGGGCTGGGGTTCGTCTCCCCACCCATACGCCGCCGCCGGACGTTCTCCTCCCTCTGGAGGCGGTTCGTCACCGTCGCGACAAGGCCATAACGTCCCGGGAACGACCTCGTTGCGCCGGTGGGATACCGTTTTCGCAGTTCCGGATCACTGTCGATCGCGCGCGGAGGCAAGCCGAGTGGCACAGGCATCAGCGCAGACGCAAGCCGCTCCCGAAGACGTCGTCACCATCAAGCTGCCGGCCGCCGGCGCCTACCTTTCGGTGCTCCGCACGGCCACCGCCGGGCTGGCGGCGCGGCTCGACTTCACCCTCGACGAGATCGAGGATCTGCGCATCGCCGTCGACGAGGCGTGCGCGATGCTGCTCACCCAGGCCGTGCCCGGCGCCGACCTCGAGTGCACGTTCGCGCTCGACGGCGACAGCATGCGGGTCGCCGTCAGCGTCCTCACCCTCGACGGTGTCGAGCCGTCGCGCGACACGTTCGCGTGGACGGTGCTGTCCGCGCTGGCCGGCGACGTCGACAGCGCCGCCGAGGCCGACAACCGGATCACCATCACCTTGCTGAAGCGACGGAGCGGGACCGCCCGGTGACGACGGGTCCAACCGACGCCGTAACGGACGAGGCCGGCGACACGGGGGAGGCGCCGCCGGCCGAGGAGACGCCGGAGCTGCCGGAGCTGACCCCGGAAGAGCGCAAGATCACGGCCGACGCGGAGCGGGCCGCGCGCACGTCGCACGACCGCGCGCACGCGCGCGAGCTGTTCGGCGAGCTGGCGAGCTGCGACGAGAGCGACCCCCGGCACCAGCGGGTCCGCGACGAGCTGGTCGAGATGCACCTGCCGCTGGTCGAGTACCTCGCCCGCCGGTTCCGCAACCGCGGCGAGCCGCTCGACGACCTGATCCAGGTTGCCACCATCGGCCTGATCAAGTCGGTCGACCGGTTCGACCTCGAGCGCGGCGTCGAGTTCTCGACGTACGCGACGCCCACGATCGTCGGCGAGATCAAGCGGCACTTCCGCGACAAGGGCTGGGCGATCCGGGTCCCCCGGCGGCTGCAGGAGCTGAAGCTCTCGCTCGCGAAGGCGACCAGCGAGCTGTCGCAGAAGAACGGCCGCGCGCCGACGGTCGCCGAGCTCGCGACCCACCTCGGCATGTCCGAAGAAGAGGTGCTCGAAGGGCTGGAGTCGGCCAACGCCTACAGCGCCGTCTCGCTCGACGCGCCGGACACCGGCGACGACGACTCGCCCGCCGTCGCCGACTCCCTCGGTACGACGGACGACTCGCTCGAAGGCGTCGAGTACCGCGAGTCGCTGAAGCCGCTGCTGGAGAAGCTGCCGGCGCGGGAGAAGAAAATCCTGCTGCTGCGCTTCTTCGGCAACATGACGCAGTCGCAGATCGCGGCCGAGCTGGGCATCTCGCAGATGCACGTGTCGCGGTTGCTCGCCCGCACGCTCGCGCAGCTCCGCGAAGGCCTGCTCGCCGAGGACTAGCGGCGTACGGGGCTAAGCGGGGTACGGGGCTCAGCGGCGTAGCGCGTCGCGGGACTCGCGCGCGGACAGCGCCGCCACGACCGCGACGACGAGTACGACGACCAGCGCGGTCACCACGGGCAGCGTGTGCCGCTGGTACCAGGCGACGACGAGGGCGAAGAACTGCGCGACGTACGCCGGTGTCTGCGCGGCCGGCCGGGCCCGCGACAGTCCGCGCGCGTCGAGGCCGAGGCCGAGGCCGAAGACGAGCAGGAGTACGGCGAGGGTCGCCGCGACGCCGCGATCGGAAGGCTTGCCGACCCCGACCGCGGCCAGGAACCCGACGCCTGCGGCGAGGCAGGCCAGTGCCTCGACGCCGACCAGTGCGGCGGCGACGGCCAGGGCCCGGGGACGCGACACCCGACGCAGGCTAGTGCCACCGCCCACCCGGCCAAGGGTTTCGTGATCATGGCGTTGTGCGGCTGCGAACGCCATGATCACGCCGAAAAGCGCGGCGAACGCCATGATCACGGTTACCCTCGACGGGATGCGCGCGCTTCTCGTCGTCAACCCGAAGGCCACGGCGACGACGGCCCGGGTACGCGACGTCCTCGCCCGCGCCCTCGGCAGCGACCTGAAGGTCGATGTCGCCGAGACCCAGCGCCGCGGCCACGCGATCGAGCTCGGCGCCCAGGCCGCCGCCGAAGGCCTCGACCTCGTCGTCGTCCTCGGTGGTGACGGCACCGTCAACGAGGTCGTCAACGGCCTGCTCCGCCCGCTCGACGAGAGCACCGACGAGGCCGCGACCCGGGCCGCGCTGCCGGCACTCGCGGTCGTCCCCGGCGGCAGCACGAACGTCTTCAGCCGCGCGCTCGACATCCCGCACGACCCGGTCGAGGCGACCGGCCACCTGCTCGACGCGCTGCACGAAGGCCGCAGCCGCCGGATCGGCCTCGGCCGCGCCGACGAGCGCTGGTTCACCTTCACCGCCGGCATCGGCCTCGACGCGGACGCCGTACGGCGGGTCGAGCACGTCCGCGCCGGCGGCAAGAACGCGACGCCGACCCGGTACGCGTGGGCGGCCATCCGGCAGTTCTTCCGCAACACCGACCGCCGCCACCCCGCGCTCACCCTCGAGATTCCCGGCCATGAGCCGGTCGAGGGCCTCTACCTCGGCATCGTCTGCAACACCGCGCCGTGGACGTACTTCGGCGACCACCCGATCACGGTCACGCCGACCGCGTCGTTCGACACCGGCCTCGACCTGGCCGCCATGCGCAAGCTGCGCACCGTCAGCACGCTCTGGGCCGCCGCGAGCATGCTCAGCCGCGACGGCCTCCGCGGCCGCAACGTGTCGACGTGGGCCGACCTGTCCGAGTTCACCCTCCGGGCCGACCGCCCGATGCACGTCGAGGTCGACGGCGACTACCTCGGCGAGCGCGAGGGGCTGCACCTGCGCGCGGTACCGGCCGCCCTGCGCGTCATCTGCTGACCGCGCCGCCGAAGTGTGACGAACCCAACACCGCCGCGGCGGCGAACCGCCGACAAGACGCTTGCGCTCGTCCGAACGGCGTTCTAACGTCACAACCAGAACTGGTAGACCCCGCAGTAGACAGGGCTGAGACGAGCCACTAGCGTCGCGGCCACGCCCCGAACGTGATCTTCATGGTCGGAGCAAAACGGACCAGTTCGTGAAATCGTTCACAATTGGCCCTGACCCGCCGGACGAAGGGAAAGACGCATGGACTGGCGCCACCTAGCCGCCTGCCGTGACGAAGACCCGGAGCTGTTCTTCCCGATCGGAACCACCGGCCCCGCCGTACGCCAGGTCGAGGAAGCCAAAGCCGTGTGCCGGCGCTGCGACGTGATCGACGACTGCCTGTCCTGGGCGCTGGAGAGCGGGCAGGATGCGGGCGTGTGGGGTGGGCTGGCCGAAGAGGAGCGGTTCGCGCTCAAGCGCCGCGGCGTCCGCGCCACCGCTCACACCGCCTAGCGGTCGCCGGACCGGGCCGCCTCGTGGCCGAGGACTACGTCCGCCCGCCGATCGTCGCGGCCGAGCCGCCGTCCCGGCGCGCCGCCGCCTGGCGGTTCCGCGCGGTCATGGCCCTGCTCCTGGTGCTGCTGGCCGCCGGGGTCGTCCTCGTCATCCGCGCGATCACCGGCGGCGGCGAAGGCGGCGCGACCGTCGGCGGCCTGCCCGCGCTCACCCGCCCGCTCGTGACGAGTCCAGCCGGACGCTAGCCACCGTCCCACCGCCGGGCGCGGCGCCCAGCTCCAGCGTCCCGCCGAGCTCGCTTTCCACTAGCGTCCGCACGATCTGCAAGCCGAGCCGGTCGGAGCCGTCGAGCCGGAACTCCGGCGGTAGCCCGCGCCCGTCGTCGCGCACCGCCATCGCCAGCGCGACCTCGTCGCGGGCGACCTCGATCACGACCGCGCCGCGCCGGTCGAGCCCGGCGAACCCGTGCTCGGCGGCGTTCTGCAACAGCTCGGTCAGCACCATCGCGAGCGGCGTCGCGACCTCCGCCGGCAGTACCCCGAACGTGCCGGTACGGCGGACCGCCACCGCCCCGGGCGCGGCCGCCACCTCCGCGACCATCGCCGCGATCCGGTCGGCGACCTCGTCGAAGTCGACCGCCTCGTCGAGCGTGCCGGACAGCGTCTCGTGCACGACCGCGATCGACGAGACCCGCCGTACCGACTCTTCCAGCGCCGCCCGCGCCTCGGGCACCGCCATCCGCCGCGCTTGCAGGCGGAGCAACGCGGCGACGGTCTGCAGGTTGTTCTTCACGCGGTGGTGGATCTCGCGGATGGTCGCGTCCTTGCCCATGAGCTGCCGCTCGCGGCTGCGCAGCTCGGTCACGTCGTGCACGAGCACCAGCGCGCCGATGTGCTCGCCGGCCGGTCGCAGCGGCAGCGAGCGCAGCGCGAGGACGGCGTCGCGCGCCTCCAGCTCGCCCCACAGCGGCGCCCGGCCGCGCGCGACGGCCGCGATCGATGACTCGACCGCGAGCGCCGAGCGGCCGGCGAGCGCCGCCGTCACCTCCTCGAGCCGGCCGCCCTCGAGGTCGCCGAGATGGCCGAGGCGCCGGTACGCCGACAGCGCGTTCGGGCTCGCGTACGCGACCGTCCCGTCGGCGTCGAGCCGGATGAGCCCGTCGCCGACCCGCATCGCCGCGGACGGGTCGCCCGCGTCGTACGACGGGTACGGCCAACGGCCCTCGGCGAGCATCTGCGCGAGGTCGTTGGCGCTGCGCAGGTAGGCGATCTCGAGCCGGCTGGGCGTGCGCGCGGCGGCGAGGTTCGTGTGCCGGGCGACGACGGCGACGACCCGGCCGTCGTGGCAGACCGGGATGGCCTCCTCGCGGACCGGGTCGCCGGCCACCCAGACCGGGTCGCCCTCGCGCACGATCCGCGCGTCGCGGACCGCCGCGGCGAGCTGCGACCGCTGCGCGGCGGTGGCGCGGGTACCGACGAGGTCGTCGGTGTAGGCGGTCGGTCCGGTCGTCGGGCGCATCTGCGCGACCGCGACGAAGTCGTCGCTGCTCTCGTCGGCCGGCACGAACAGCAGCAGGTCGGCGAACGAAAGGTCGGCGAGCAGCTGCCAGTCGGCGACGAGACGGTGCAGGTGCGCGGCGTCGCCGCCGACGATGCCACTGGCGCGCAGCGCCTCGTCCATCGTCGGCATCCGGCCATTGTCCCCGGCTGACTAGAGTCCGCGGCGTGGAGGAGCTCACCGGGCACAGCGGCGTGCACGCGGTCGCGGCGGCCCGCGGGTACGGCGTCGACACGATGTTCACGCTGTCCGGGGCGCACGTCTTCCCCTTGTACGACGCCGCTGTCAAGGGGCCCACCCCTATGCGCCTGGTCGACGTACGGCACGAGGCGACCGCCGTGTTCGCGGCGGAAGGCCTCGCCCGGCTGACCCGGCGGCCCGGCCTCGCCGTACTCACCGCCGGCCCCGGCGTGACCAACGGCGTCTCCGCGGTCACGTCGGCGTACTTCACCGGCTCGCCGCTGCTCGTCCTCGGCGGGCGCGCGCCGGCCAACCGGTGGGGTCAGGGCAGCCTGCAGGAGCTCGACCACCCGGCGCTGCTGGCGCCGGTAACCAAGCGGGCCGCGACGATCGCGAGCGCCGAGTCGGTGGGGCACGAGGTCGACGCGGCACTGCGGCTGGCGACGAGCGCGCACCGCGGGCCGGTGTTCCTCGACATCGCGTTCGACGTTGTCTACGCGCAGGCGACCGCGCCGCGCCCGGCGCCGCCGGTGCCGAGCCCGCTCGAGCCGGGCGGCGACGACCTGAGCGCCGTGGCTTCGGCCCTCTCCCAAGCCGTACGTCCGGTTTGCGTATTGAGCTCGGACGTCTGGATGGACGGCGCCGAGGACGCGGCCCGCGCGTTCGCGGAGGAGCTCGGCCTCCCGGTCATCACCACCGGTCAGGGCCGCGGCGTCCTCCCTCGCGGCCACCCGCTGCTGGTCACCCGGGCCCGCAGCGCCGCGTTCAACGCCGCCGACCTCGTCGTCGTCGCCGGCGGCCCGCTCGACTTCCGGCTCGGCTACGGCGTCTTCGGCGGCCGCGACGGCGCGGCCCCGGCGAGGGTCGTACACCTGGCCGACTCCCCCGGCCAGGTGGCCGGCCACGTCGAGCTCGCGGCCAGCGCGGCCGGCGACCTCACGCGGGTGTTCACCGGCATCCTCGCCGCGCTCCCGCGCCGGCCGGACTGGTCGGAGTGGACCGCGTCGATGCGCGCCGCGGCCGACGCGGCGGCGGCCGGCGACACCGACATGCTCACCGCCGCGAGCGACCCGATCCACCCGGGCCGCATCTACGGCGAGCTGCGCCGCGCGCTCGACGACGACGCGGTCGTGATCGGCGACGGCGGCGACTTCGTCTCGTTCGCCGGCCGGTTCGTCGAGCCGGCCCGGCCCGGCCGCTGGCTCGACCCCGGCCCGTTCGGCTGCCTCGGCACCGGCCTCGGGTACGCCGCCGCCGCCCGGCTGGCGTACCCGTCCGCGCAGGTCGCGCTGCTGCTCGGCGACGGCGCGGCCGGCTTCTCGCTAATGGACGTCGACACGCTGGTCCGGCACGGGCTGCCCGTCGTCATGGTCGTCGGCAACAACGGCGTATGGGGCCTGGAGAAAGGCCCGATGCAGATGCTCTACGGCTACGACGTCGCCGCCGACCTGCAGCCGCAGACCCGGTACGACGACGTCGTACGGGCGCTCGGCGGGGCCGGCGAGCTGGTCACCGACCCGGACGAGATCGGGCCGGCGTTACGTCGCGGCTTCGACGCCGGGGTGCCGTACCTCGTCAACGTCGTGACCGACCCCGCCGCCGGGTACCCGCGCTCGACGTTCGGCGTCTGAGAACCAGAAGCGGGCGACCGCGGTCAGCCCGCCGACGAGGGCGCCGGCCCCGAGCAGCGCCAGCGGCCAGCTCCATGCCAGCGCCCAGCCGACGTACACGCCGACGGCGAGCAGGCCGAGCAGCAGCGCGAGCCCCGGCGTGAGCGTCGGCGTCGGCGCGTCCACCCAGACGACCCGGTCGTCGAGGGCACGCAACCGGTCGGCCAACCGCACGGTGGGAGTCTCCCAGCCGGAGCAAGCCGCGCACGCCGTACGGCAACCCGGCGTGTCGCCGCGCCCGCAATCCCTCGTCGAGTGCGACGTTGTTCGTCTTATGAGGCCTCGATAAGACGAGGTTCGTCACACTCGACGGGGTGGGGGCCCGACGGGGTGGGGGCCCGACGGGGTGGGGGCGTTAGGCGACGAGGCCGAGGCGGCGGAGCTCGACGGTGAGGTCGTGCGGGTTCGTCGAGGCGAGCATCGCGGCGTCGAGCGTGATGACGCCGTCGCGGATCAGCGCGACCAGGTGCTGGTCGAACGACTGCATCCCGTAGAACGAGCCCTCGGTGATGAGCGACGTGATGGTCGACGTCTTCTCCGGGTCGACGATCGCGTCGGCGACCCGGCCGGTGTTGATGCAGACCTCCATCGCGACGCAGCGGCCTTCGCCGTCGGCCCGGGGTACGAGCCGCTGGCAGATGATGCCGCGCAGCGCGCCGGCGAGCGAGAGGCGCACCTGCTTCTGCTCGTGCGGCGGGAAGAAGTCGATGATGCGGTTGATGGTCTCCTGCGCGTCGGTCGTGTGCAGGGTCGACATGACGAAGTGACCGGTCTCGGACGCCGCGAGTGCGGCTTTCACCGTCTCCATGTCACGCATCTCGCCGACGAGGATGACGTCGGGGTCCTGCCGCATCGCGGCGCGCAACGCGGTGGTGAAGTCCTCGGTGTCGACCCGGACCTCGCGCTGGTTGATCATCGCCAGCTTGTCGAAGTGCAGGACCTCGATCGGGTCCTCGATCGTGACGACGTGGACCTCGCGGTTCGAGTTGATGTGGTCGATCATGCCGGCGAGTGTCGTCGTCTTGCCGGAACCCGTGGGGCCGGTGACGAGGACGAGACCACGCGGTTCGAGCGCGAGCGACGCGAGCACCGGCGAGAGGCCGAGCTCGTCGAGCGGGATGGCGCCGACGGACACCCGCCGGAAGACCAGCCCGGCCGAGCCGCGGGACCGGAACGCGTTGACGCGGAACCGGCCGACGCCGGGCAGCGAGTAAGCGAAGTCGGCTTCATTCGTG
The DNA here is from genome assembly GCA_030840525.1 of Frankiaceae bacterium. Taxonomy (GTDB): domain Bacteria; phylum Actinomycetota; class Actinomycetes; order JAFAQI01; family JAFAQI01; genus BP-197. The sequence continues at coordinate 28,334 of JAVEEI010000097.1, read as the reverse complement.
CGCTCGAACTCCTCGACCAGGTCGGCGCGGAGCACCTCGCGGACCATCTGCTCGGTGTCGGCCGCGGCGAGGTCGCGAGTCTGGAGCTTGCGCAACGTGCCGTCGATGCGCACCCGGGGCGGGGAGCCGACCTTGCAGTGCAGGTCGGAACCGCCGCACTCGACGAGTGCACGGAGGAACGGCTCGATCGTCAAAGTCGAGGTCACAGGAGGATGTTCGGCCTCCCGCAAGCCGGTCTTGACCCATCCGCGGGGACCAATGCGCCGAATAGCCCATCTCGCCCGCGGCGGCGGCCCGGCCGCTAGCCGATGACGGCGATGACGTCGCCTTCCTGCACCACTTCGCCCTCGTTGACGCGGAGCTCGGTGACGGTGCCGGCGGTCTCGGTGACGACGGGGATCTCCATCTTCATCGACTCGAGGATGACCAGGGTGTCGCCGTCCTCGACCGCGTCGCCCTGCTTGACGACGACCTTCCAGACGTTCGCCACCATCTCGGCGCGTACTTCCTCAGCCACAGAGCACTCCTCGGTCCGGTACCCGCTATCCAATCATCCGGCCCGACCCAACCAAACCGGGCCGAACCGGCGTAGACGTGGTGTGCTGGCAACGCTTTCCCGAGGGGGGTCCGTGACCGCTGACGCGCGCGACGCGCATGACGCGCATGCCGTCGGCGACTTCCGCGAGTGGGTGCAACCTCATCTGCTCGCGATGGCCCGGCTGGCCACGCGCCTCACCTCCGCCGACGACAGCGACGACGTCGTCCAAGAGGCGCTCGTGCGCGCCTGGCGGCGGCGCGAGTCGTACGACGCCAGCCGCGGCTCGGCCCAGTCGTGGCTGCTCGCGATCGTCGCCGACCGCTGCCGCCGGCACCGCACCCGCAGCCGCCACCCGGAGCCCGCGGAGCTCATCGACGTACCCGCCACCGCGCACGCCGACGTCGACCGTTCGCTCGACATCGAGCGAGCGATCGGCCGGCTCAGCCACCGGCAGCGTCTGGCGGTCGAGCTGCACTACTACGTCGGGCTGTCGGTGACCGAGGCCGCGGCGGCGATGCGGTGCAGCGAAGGCACGGTCAAGTCCACGCTGAGCGACGCACGCAAGCGGTTGCTCCCCGCGCTTCAGGAGGTGTCGCGATGAACGACGTCGACGAGCTGCTCCGGCGTGACGGCGAGCAGTGGCGGGCGACCGCGACCGGCCTGCCGCGGGTCGACTGGGCCGCGCTGCCCGGCCGCCGCCGTACCGTCGCGTCCTCGTGGTGGATGGTCGCCGCGGCCGGCGCGACCGCGGCCGTCGTCGTCGTGCTCGCGATCGTGCTGCCGTCGCTGGTCGGCGGCCGGAGCGCGCGGCCGCTGCCGCCGCTGACGCACCGGCCGAGCCCGTCGCCGGTCCGGCCGCCGCTCGCCGGACCGTCGTCGTTCATCGCGCTCAACGACCACGGCATGGTGACGCAGGTTGACGCCAGCACGGGCGAGACGCGCGGCATGTCCGCCACCATCGAAGGGCGCGCGGCCACGTCGCTGACCGTGACCGACGAGGGGAACCTCGGCTACGCGACGTTCAGCCGGCCGCGCTGCCAGGTGAGTGTCGTCCGCTTCCGCTGGACGTCCGCGAGCACCGCCGAGGACACCGACGCCGGAACGGTCGCCGGCGCCAAGGCCGAGGCCGCCGCCGTCAGTCCCGACGGGCACCTGCTCGCGCTCGCGGTCGCGCCCTGCGGCAAGACGAGTGGCAAGGGGAGCGTCAGCGTCGACGACCTCGTCGTCGTGAACCTCGACACGCACCAGCAGCGGCGGTGGACCGGCTACCCCGACGTGTCCTTCCTGAGCTCGCTTCAGTGGGCGCCGGACAACACCACGTTGAGCTACGTCGTGAACCCGTGCTGCGGCGGCGGCACCGACGCGCCGCGGCTGCTCGACACGTCCGCGCCGGGTACGTCCTATGTCAAGCCAGCGCCGCTGCCCGTCGACGTGTCGGAGCTCGGCAGCGGTCTCGTCTTCTGGTACGGCGGCCGGCTCGCGGTCGTGCAGGGCACCGAGATCCACGCGCTGTCGAAGACCGGCGTCGCGGGCGCCGTACTGGCGCGGGGCCTGCCCGCCGACGTCGTCTCGGTCGAGACCGACACCACCGGCCGGCACCTGCTCCTCGACACGTTCCAGCACCGGCTGTTCCGCTACGACGACGGCACGCTCACGCCGATGCCCGGCAACTGGGTCGACGCGGGCTGGTAGTCCTCAGCGCTGGTCGAGCTCGCGCTGCAGCCGCTCGGCGGCCGCCTTCCAGTGCGCGGTCTCGGCCTGCCACTTGCGCAGCTCGGCGAGCAGCCCGGTCACGACCTCGTCGGTGACTTCGTCCGGCTGGCCGAGCTCCTGCCGGCCGGTGGCGTGCAGCCGCGTCATCAGGACGACGACGGTCACGCCGAGGACCATCACGGCGAGCATGAGCAGCGCGACGGCGACGGCCTACCTGCCCGTCCAGCGCGGGTCGCGCTTCTCGAAGAATGCCGCTACGCCTTCGGCGACGTCCGCGGTCGTGGTGAGCAGCGACAGTTGCGCCTGCATCGCTTCCAGCGCGGCTGGGAGCCCGGGGGTCTCTTCGGCCGTGACCCACGCGGCCTTGCCGAGCCGTACGGCGACCGGCGCCGCCCGCGCGACCTTCTCGACGTACGCGGTCACGTCGTCGTCGAACGTCTCGTCGGGAAAGACGCGCGACACCAACCCGATCCGTTGTGCGGTGTGCGCGTCGAAGCGCTCGCCGGTGAGCATGTAGTCCATCGCGTGCTTCGGCGACACGTGCCGGGTGAGCAGCGCGCTGACCATGAACGGCCAGAGCCCGCGCTCGACCTCGGGCAGGCCGAAGCTCGCGCTCTCCTTCGCGAGTACGACGTCGCAGCCGGCGGCGAGGCCGATGCCGCCGGCGAGACACAAGCCTTGGACCCGCGCGACGACCGGCTTCGGGCACGTGCGCATCGCGACGACGAGATCCTTCAACCGGCCGCGCGCCTCGTGCTTCTCCAACCCGTTCGCGTCGTCGGCCATGACGGCGAGATCCGCGCCGGCACTGAACACCCGCTCCCCCGCGGACGACACGAGTACCGCGGCGATGGACGTATCAGTCGACGCCGTACGTACGCCGTCGAGCAACCCGTCGAGCACCGCCGACGACAGCGCGTTGCGTTTGTCCTCGCGGTTGATCCGCAGCTCGAGCACGCCACCGCTGCGGTTGGCGAGCAACTCGGTCACGACCGCATCCGGTCGATGAGGCCGGTGTCGTAGTCGCCGGAGACGAACCGCGGGTCGTCGAGCAGCTCGACGAAGAACGGCAGGTTGGTCTTGAGCCCTTCGACGGTGAACCCGGCTACGGCGGCGCGGGCGCGCTCGATCGCTTCGCCGCGGTCCGCGCCGTACGTGCAGAGCTTCGCGAGCAGCGGGTCGTAGAACGGCGTGACGACGTTGCCGCTCGTGTACCCGGCGTCGACCCGCACCCCGTCGCCGGTCGGCTCGACCCACGTCGTGATGGTGCCGGGCGACGGCAGGAACCGTTTCGGGTCCTCGGCGTACACGCGCAGCTCGATCGCGTGCCCGCGCGGCGTGACCGCGCCGAGGTGGGCGTGCGGCTGGTCGCCCGCGGCGATCCGCAACTGCTCCTCGACGAGGTCGACACCGGTCACGAGCTCGGTGACCGGGTGCTCGACCTGTAGCCGCGTGTTCATCTCCAGGAACACGTACTCCTGCGCGGCCGGGTCGACAAGGCACTCGACCGTGCCGGCGTTGCGGTAGCCGACCGCTTGCGCGGCCCGGACCGCGCCGTCGAGCATGCGCTTACGCAACTCGTCGGAGACACCGGGCGACGGCGTCTCCTCGGCCACTTTCTGGTGCCGCCGTTGCACGCTGCAGTCGCGCTCGCCCAGCGCGACGACCGTGCCGTCGGCGAGGCCGAGCACCTGCACCTCGACGTGCCGCGCGTTCTCGACGTACCGCTCCAGCAGGATCGACGGCGAGGAGAAGAAGCGCTCGGCCCGGGTGCGCGCGGTCTCGTACGCCGTGCGCAGCTCGTCCTCGTCACGGGCGACGCCCATGCCGATGCCGCCGCCGCCGGCCGCGGCCTTGACCATGACCGGGTAGCCGATCTCCTTCGCCGCGGCGACCGCCGCGTCGACATCGGCGACCGGGTCCGGCGTACCGGCCGCGACGGGTACGCCGGCCGCCGACATCCGGTTGCGCGCGTTGATCTTGTCGCCCATCGCCTCGATCGCGTCCGGGCTGGGGCCGACCCAGGCGAGGCCCGCGTCGATGACCGCCTGCGCGAACCGCGCACTCTCCGCGAGGAAGCCGTAGCCGGGGTGGATCGCGTCGGCGCCGGTGCGCCGCGCGGCCTCCAGCACCCGGGCGATGTCGAGGTAGGACTCGGCCGGCGGCGGCGGACCGATCAGCACCGCTTCGTCGGCCTCCTGCACGAACGGCAGCGCGGCGTCGGCCTCGGAGTGGACGGCGATCGTACGGACACCGAGTCGGGCGGCGGTACGCAGGACGCGGCGCGCGATCTCGCCACGGTTGGCAACGAGCAAGGATTCGAACACGAGCAGGGACACTAGCGAGCGCGAGCCCGGCCGTGGACGTGCCGGTCGCGACCGCCGTCTCGACGCTTCGTCCGCAGCGACAAGATCAAGAAGGAGAAGTTGCCCGCCGAGCCGCGGGTTTCCGGCGCGGATCCTGCAACTACTCCTTGTTGATCATGGTGCTACGCGGCCTCAGCGCTGGAGGTCTCCGAGCAGGGCGGAGGCGTCTTCGTAGATGCGCGTCCTCAGCTCGCTCATCTTGCCGCTGATCTGTAGGTCGACGAAGCTGCCCATTCCGCCGTAGGCGCGGAGCAGGTGGCTGAGGCCGTTGCCGTCGTGCGCCAGGATCTGCCGGCGCGACGACTCGAGCCAGTCGGCCCACAGCGTCTCGTCGCGGTCCGCGAGCCACTGCTGGAGCGTGCCGAGATCGGCGACCAGGCGGTCGTAGCGCACGTCGGCCTCGTGGGCGTCCACGACGCCGAGGCTACGTGGGCTTCGGCGCGCGCTCCCGCCCGGTTCGGCGAGGAGCAGGGACACTGGCGAGCGTGAGCCTGGCCGTGGTCGTGCTGGTCGCCGCGATCGCCGCCGGGCTGGCCGCGGGCGGGGCGTGGCGGCGGCTGGCCGACCTCCCGCTACGCCGCTTCGGCCTCGTCGTCGGAGCCGTCCTCGCGCAGGCCGGCGGCGCGATGGTCGGGCTGCTGGGCGTGGCCGACGAGTCGACGTCGTACGTCGTCGGGCTCGCGGTGTCGGCCGCGTTCGCGCTCGCGTTCTGCGCGCGCAACGTGCGGGTGTCCGGCGTACCGCTGGTGACCGCCGGCCTGCTCCTCAATGCGCTCGTCGTCGCGGCGAACGGCGCGATGCCGGTGTCGATCGTCGCGGCGTACCACGCCCGGGTCCCGATCGCGGCGATCTCGGCCGGCACCGACGCGCGGCACGAGATCGCGGGTGACGGTACGGCGCTGTCGTGGCTGGGCGACGTCGTACCGGTGCCGTTGCCGGTGCGGCCGGAAGTCGTCAGCGCCGGCGACGTGCTCGTGGTCGCCGGGCTGGCCGAGCTCGTGGTCGTCGGGATGCTGCCGGGTTCGGCCGGTGTGGTGAGATGGCGGCGACGAGAGGAGCACTCCCATGGCGAAGAAGGCACGCAAGCGCCGCGCCCGCAAGAAGAGCAAGGCCAACCACGGCCGTCGCCCTAACGCGTAGAGCGCGGGCTTAAAGCGTCGAGAAGGCGTACGCGTCGAGGCCGACCGTCGCGACGACGAGCGCGAGCAGCATCAGGGTGAAGAAGGCCTGCACGTCGGTCCGGTGAGTCACGTCCATGATCGCCATGAGGAGCCTCCCCGGTGCCGCGGCGTACGTGCGGTGTGAGGCGAACGGTAGCCACATGTGGCCATCGATTCACCCGTTCGGCCGATGAATCGCGGGCCGGAGTAACGAAGGTCAGGCGGTCGCGCCACTGACAGATGCGGACCGGCCGGGCAAACCGGGCGCGGCGACGTCCAACGCGTGTTGAGAGGATCTCAACGCCGCGGCGGCTGGCCGTGCCTCGCGGTCCACGCGGCCCATGCACTCGCGACCATGTCGCCGAGGTCGTACCGCGCGCTCCATCCGAGCGCGTCGCGGATCCGGTCCACCCGCGCGACGACCCGGGCCGGGTCGCCGGCCCGCCGCTCGACGACCTCCGGCTCGAAGTCCACGCCGGTCACCGACGCGACGGTCGCGAGTACGTCGCGGACACTCGCGCCTTCACCCCGCCCGATGTTCAGCACCTGGTACGACGACTCGCCCGCGGACACCCAGCGCAACGCGGCGACATGGGCGTCGGCGATGTCGGCGACGTGCACGTAGTCGCGGATGCAGGTGCCGTCGGGTGTCGGGTAGTCGGCACCGAAGATGCGCGGGGCGCGACCGGCGGACAGCGCCTCGAACACCATCGGGATCAGGTTGAACACACCGGGGTCGCCGAGTTCCGGCGACGCCGCCCCGGCGACGTTGAAGTAGCGCATCGACACCGCGCGCAGGCCGGTCGCCGCCGCGACGTCGCGCACGGCCCACTCGCCGATCAGCTTCGTCCGGCCGTACACGCTGATGGGGTCGAGCGGCGTGTCTTCGTCGACCATCTCGACGTCGGGCATGCCGTACGTCGCCGCGCTCGACGAGAACACGAACGACTCGACTCCGCACTCGACCGCCGCGTCGAGCAATGCGACGGTGCCGACGACGTTCTCCCGGTAGTACTTCGCCGGGTCGGTCATCGACTCGCCGACCTGCTTCTTCGCGGCGATGTGCACGATGCCGCGCACGTCGTGCTCGCGCAGCGTCCGCCGGACGAGATCGGCGTCGAGGATCGAGCCGTGGACGAAGTCCGCCGTACCTATCCGATGGCGTTCGCCCGTAGACAGATCATCAAGAACGACAACGGGTTCGTCCGCGCCGGTGAGCGCCGACACGACATGCGCGCCGATGTAGCCGGCGCCGCCGGTGACCAGCCAACTCACTCGGCGCGGTACTCGATGGTGCCGAGCTCGACCCGTACCTGCTGAAGCCGTACGACGAGCCGCTCCTTGAGTCCGTCGGGCGCGACGTCGTTGCCGCAGCAACGCGCGACCAACGCCTTCACGTCCTGCTCGAGCCCGAACTTGCGCAGGCACGGCGCGCACTCGTCGAGGTGCTCGCGCACCTTGTGCCGCACCGTGTCGTCGATCTCGCCGTCGAGGTACAGGTAGACCTGCTCGATGACCTCGGCACAGTCCGTCTCGTGTGGCGACCCGCAGCTCATCGTTCGGCCTCGCGCTCTGCTGCCAGCTGGCCTTGGGCCAGTTGGTCGGATCGGATGTAGCCGCGGTCAAGGGCGTACTGCGTCAAAGCATCCCGCAAACCGCGGCGCCCGCGGTGCAAACGTGACATCACGGTGCCGATCGGCGTACCCATGATCTCGGCGATCTCCTTGTAGGAGAAGCCCTCGACGTCGGCGAGGTAGACCGCCATCCGGAAGTCCTCGGGCAGCGACTGCAGCGCTTCCTTGACGTCGGAGTCCGGGAGGTGCTCGAGCGCCTCGACCTCGGCCGACTTGAGCCCGGAGGACGTGTGCGACTCGGCCTGCGCGAGCTGCCAGTCCTCGATGTCCTCGCCGACGCCGGACTGCCGCGGCTCGCGCTGCTTCTTCCGGTAGGTGTTGATGAACGTGTTGGTGAGGATGCGGTAGAGCCAGGCCTTGAGGTTCGTGCCTTCCTGGAACTGGTGGAAGGCGGCGAACGCCTTGACGAACGTCTCCTGCACGAGGTCTTCGGCGTCGGAGGGGTTGCGGGTCATCCGCAACGCCGCGGAGTAGAGCTGGTCGAGGAACGGCAGCGCCGACTGCTCGAAGCGAGCGCTGCGCTGTTCGAGCGTTTCCTCGGCCACGAGGCCGGATGCTATTGCAGGGCTGCGCGCGGGTCTGGCCAGGACCGCGGCTGCGCTCGTCACATTCCGGGGAACACGCCTGCCGCGCATAGGATTCCCTGATGGCCGCCGCGCAGCACTCGCCCGCGGTGGAGGACTACCTCGAGACCATCTACGAGCTGGAGGAGTCGGGCATCCCGGTCATGCGGGCCCGGCTGGTCGAGCGGCTCGGCGTCTCCGCGCCCACCGTCTCCGAGACGGTCGCCCGGCTGGAGCGGGAAGGCTTCCTCGCCCTCGACGACCGCCGCGTCGTCCGCCTGACCGAGCGCGGCCGGCAGTCCGCGACCGGGGTGATGCGCCGGCACCGGCTGGCCGAGCGGCTGCTCGTCGACGTGCTGCACGTGCCGTGGCACCAGGTGCACGAGGAGGCGCACCGGCTGGAGCACGCGATCAGCGAGACGCTCGAGCCCTACCTCGTCCGCGTGCTCGGCGACCCCGGCACCTGCCCGCACGGCAACCCGATCCCCGGCTCGGCCAACGCCGTCGACGTCGCCGGCCAGCGCCCGCTCGCCGACGTGCCCGCCGGCGGCCGCGCCGTCGTACGCCGTATCGACGAGGAGGTCGAGGCGCAGCCGGCGACGATGCTCGCGCTCGAAGAGCACCTGCTCATGCCCGGCTGCCCGGTCGAGGTCGTCGCGACGGCCGCGAGCGGGGTCGACGTACACAGCGACAACGGCCCGTGGAGCCTGGCCGCCGCGGTCGCGGCGAAGATCTACGTCACCGTCTGAAGCCAGCGCCCGACCGCCTCGGCCGCGGCCGCCGCCGACCGGCGCAGCGAGTGGTCGCCCGGCACCGCGACGACGACCGGTCCGGCCGGCAGCTCGGCCGGACCGCCGAACGGGTCCCGCTCGCCCTGGACGACGAGGACGGGCACCGGTACGGCGAGGAGCTCCGCGGCCCGGCTGGGCGCGTCCGGGCGGCCCGGCGGGCGGAGCGGGAAGGCGAGGCAGACGACGCCGGCCGCGCCGGTCGCCGCCGCCGTACGGCAGGCCACGCGGGCGCCGCTGCTGCGGCCGCCGGTCACCAGCGGCGCCCTGGACCGGCCGCGCAGCGCCGCGACCACCTCCGTCCAGGCCTGGTCGAGCCTGGGCGCGCGGTCGGGTGCGCGGCGGCCGGCGACGCGGTACGGCTGCTCGACCCGCGCCACGGTCCAGCCGCCGGCCAGCGCGGCCTGCGCGACCGCGACGAGGTCTGGCGCCTCGACCCCGCCGCCGGCGCCGTGCCCCAGCACCAGCAGGCCGCGCGCCCGGCGCGACGGGCGGTCGAGCCAGACCCGCGCGTCCCCGACCGACGTCGGGACGAGCGACGTCGAGATCGGCCGGGTCAGCGGCGGGCTTCGGCCCGCTGCTGGCAGTCCACGCAGCGCTCCGCCTCGGGCCGTACTTCCAGCCGCTCGTCGGGCAGCTCGCGGCCGCACTCGACGCACCGGCCGTACGTGCCGGCGTCGAGCCGGCCGAGCGCGGCGCGGACCCGCTCGAGCTGCGCGCGGAGCACCTCCAGGCTGGCCTCCTCGCGGTCGGCGTCGGCCAGGTTGGACCCGCTGTCGGCCGGGTGCTGGTCGAGGGTCGTGAACTCGCCGGTCTCGCCGCCGCCGTGCTCGACGACGGCCGCCGAGCGCTCGAGGTCGCCGGCGAGCTCCTCGAGCCGCGCCCTGGCGATGTTGGGATCCACGAAACCTCCTGTTGCGCGCTGCATTCCCCCGGCCGTCGGTTACTAGTCTGCCCTCATGCGCGCCGCGGCCCGGCTGGCGACGGCGGCCGTCCTGGTCGCCGCACCGCTGCTCGCCGGTCCAGCCGCCTCGTCGGCACCGCTCACCGTGGCCGCACCCTACGGCATCCGCGCCGGTATCCCGCTGCCGCCGACGTTCCGCAATATCAACCCGATCAAGTGCCTGGCCATCATCGGCCAGGCCCGCAAGGACCGCTGCCGTACGTCGAAGGTGCCGAGCACGGTCGACGACACCGAGGCCGTCGACGTCGGGGTCGGCCCGGACGGCGTACCGGCGGTCGTCACCGACCGGCAGCAGCTCGTCGTGCACGGCGCCGGCAACTACCTGATCTACGAGCTCGGCCCGGCGCGCAAGGCCGACGGGCTCAACGAGTTCAGCCTGCCCAACACCAACCTCGGCCAGGTCGTCTGGCAGGGCTTCGCCCCCGGCACCCGGCCGCGGACGCTGGCCGCGCTGCTCACCCTCGACCCGGGCATCGAGGCCAACCGGCTGCCGATGTCGATCCAGATCGAGTTCACCGACGCGCACGGCAAGCGCAAGAGTCTCGACCCGGGCGGCGCCGCCCCCGTCGCCGGGACCGCGCACATCACGTTGGTGAACGCGACCGGCAGCCCGCGCTCGCTCGCGGTCGGGACGGCCGCCCTCGGCCCGCTGGCACACGCGCTCGACACCCTGCTCGCGGCCGCGCGGGACGGCCGGGCGGACGTGCCGCGGTCGCCGCCGTGCGCGGGCAACGGGCTGCCCGAGAGCCTGCCGGGAACTCTGCTGGGCCAGACCCCGACGACGGTGACCGCGCCGCTGCTCGTCCACGGCACCATCACGGTCGCCGGCGCGACCGGCTCGCCGGTGACCGGCCCCCCGGGCACCGCGGCCGTCCCCGGCGGCGCCAGCCTCGACGGCCGGCTCAACACCACGCCGGTCACGTTCGACGCACACCTCGCCGCCGGGCAGAAGCTGAAGCTCGACCTCGACGTACTGCCGTGGCTCGACCCGCGGACGTTCCCGCCGCCGGACGGCGCGCCCACGTGGACGCGCTGGGCGGCGACGCACCCCTCGGCGGCCGCGGTCGGCACTGCGACGGCGACGTTCATCGGCACCGCCGCGGAGGCCGCCCGGGCCGCCGACTACAGCCCGTACCTCCAGACCGACACCCGCGGGCAGGCGGCGTCGGCCTTCCACTACGAGCTGGCGCCGGAGGCAGCGACGCGGCGTGCCGGCAAGGCCCTCACCGCGAAGCCCGGGGCGATAGTCGCCGCGTGCCTCGCGGGGCTGGCCATTGCCGGCAACGCCGCGCTGCTGCGCCGCCAGTGGTGACTGCAGTGCCTAGTGATCCAGCGTGACTAGTGGTCCAGGGTGAACCGCAACCGGAGGTAGCCCGAACACAGGTGGATCACCTGAAGCGTGCCGCCGTGTGCAGCCGAGTCCGCGTCGAGCTCGGCCTCGGTCCCCTTCTCCTGGTCCTGCCCGTTGATCTTGAAACCGGCCTGGACGAGTTGCGCCTTGATGGCGTCTCGCTCGGCGATCTCATCGGTGCCCTTGACGTAGGCGAAGTGCACCTGCGTCTTGCCTACCGTCGAGAGCTGGTAGAAGACCGCACCCGGCGGCGCCGGGAACCCGCTCGGCAGCGCGGCGGTCGGGTCGGCCGCCGCGAGCTTCCCGGAGCACGGCGTCGAGGCCGCCGATGACGACTCCGAGGAGCCGCCGCATGCGGCCAGGCCGGTCGCGAGGACCGGCGTGACGAGCGCCAGAGCGACGACTCGTCGAGGTGGGAAAAGCATGGATGTCCTTCCTGGACGTCGAAGTGGTCGAGGGAAGGACACGACCGGTGGCCCGCGCGGACGCCGGCTCCAATCGAACGGCTGAACGGCGAATCGCGCGCGGTACGGCGCGACGAACGTGCGTCCCGCGGCCGGAGTCCAGCGCAGCAGCGGCCGGGTGCGCAGCACCCTGCTCGCGACGACGGCGAGCGCGACGACGACGAGCAGCAGCAACCACTGCACGACGGCGCCGAGCATCGCGCTCGGCTCGACCACGGCGCCGATGTCGTGCCGACCGATGAGCTCCGGGATGCCGGCCGAGGCCAGCGCGGCAGGCGCGCCGACCAGCGTCGGCCGCCGGCTCGACGCAGCCAACCCGACGAGAAGTGCCGTGAGCGCCAACCACAGCGCGACGGCGAGCGGGCTCATCGCGCCACGGACGTTGGCGGTCTCGTGCACGAAAGGCAACCGACCGCTTGCGTCGAGCGCGTGCGCGGCAAGCGCGGCCGGGACGCTCGCGACCGCAGCGGCCGGCACACTCGCCTTCACGGGCGAAGCGTAATCACCCGACAGCTACAGGGTCTGCGGAACCGCGGGAAGGTTCTGCGAGAGCAGGTCGTCGGTCACCGGCGCGAAGACGAAACCGGTGAAGCGCGCGAAGTACATGTCGTCCGGCGACACACCTTCGCGCGAGCTCTCGCCGTAGCCGCGCTCGTCGCCGTTGGCGCCGGTGATGACGTCGTGCCCGGAGAGCACCGCCTGCAGCTTCGGCCCGGTCGCGCCGGCCTTGTTCAGTGCGTCGGCGACGAGGTTCACCGCGTCGTAGGAGAACATCGCCCAGTCCGGTGGCTGCACCACGTCTTTGAAGTTCTGGGTGACGCCGAGCTTGTCCTCGCCGAACTTCGCGACGTATGCCTTGCGGAACGTCGCGAACGGCTTCGGCCCGACCTCGGCGGTGATCCGGAAGGACACGAACCCGACGTTGTCGAGCCAGCTACCGTGCAGCCCGACCCGTTGCCGCACAAGGGGATCTTCGCCACTCGGGCCGGTCCAGATCGGCACCTGCCAGCCGGCTGCCCCGGCCGCGTTGATGGCCGCGGCGACGACCGGCGCGCCGGCCCACACGACGAGGGTCGTGACGCCGCGGCTGCGCGCCGCGAGCACCTGCCCGGTGATGTCGCCCGACCCGCTCGGTACGACGCTCTTCGACCGCACCTTGATCTCGTCGCGCGCGAACGCGCTTTGCAGCGAGGCGAGGCCGTCGGTGCCGAACGAGGTGTCGTCGACGATGATGCCGACCTGCGGGTGCTTGGCCGCGAGGTAGTCGGCGAGCCGCAGCGTCATGAACTTGTCGGCCGGTGCCAGCCGGAAGATGGTCGGCCGCTTCACCGGGTCGACGATGCTCGCACCGCCGTCGAAGACGACGAACGTCGGCAGGCCGGCGGGGCCGGTGACGTCGGCGACCGCGGCGGCGCCGACGCCGTCGATGATCAGAGCGGCGGCGTGGTCGGAGACGGCCTGGCGCGCGTGCGCGGCGACCTGCTGCGGCGACCCGGCGTTGTCGAGCACGGTGACGACGACGTGATGCTTCGCGCCGCCGTACGTGATACCGCCGTGCGCGTTGAGCTGGCTCGCGGCGAGCTCGGCGCCGTTGCGCTCGAACCGCGCGATCCACGGCGACGTCGACACCGGCGCCGACACGACGAACTCGACGTCCGACCCGGACTTCGCCGACGGCGAGCACCCGGCGCCGAGCGCCGCGGTCGCGAGGACACCTGCGGCCAGTACGGATCGACCAAGGAGGTGGCGCAATGCGGCGTCCTTCACGAGTCGGCGGGGACTCCAAGATAGGCGCGCGCGACGGCCGGGTCGGCGCGCACCGCCTCCGGCGTACCGGTCGCGAGCACCCGCCCCTCGGCGAGAACGGTGACCCGGTCGGCGATGCGCCCGACGAGGTTCATGTCGTGCTCGACCAGCAGCACGCCGCGGCCGCTGTCGGCGAGCCGGCGCAAAATCCCGGCGAGCCGGTCGCGCTGCCGCGCCGACATGCCGGCGGCCGGCTCGTCGACGAGTACGGCGGAGGCGCCGGTCGCGACCGCGCGGGCGACCTGGAGCAGCCGCTGCTCGGCCGTGTCGAGCACGTCCGGGACCGCCGCGAACCGCTCGGTCAGCCCGGTCAGGTCGAGCGCGGCCGCCGTCGCCGCCGCGCGCTCGCGCCGCTCGCGTACCGCCGACGGCGCGGCGACGAGATGGCGCAGGCCGGCGTACGGCGCCCGCTCGCGGGCCCGCGCGCCGACCTCCACCTGGCGCCCCACGGGCAGCCGGCCGAGCATCGCGGTGCGTTGCAGGGTGCGCGCCACACCGGCCCGGACCCGAGGTGCCGCGGACGTCCCGACGACCGGTTCGCCGCGCACCCGCACCGACCCTTCGACCGGTGCGACGACGCCCGCCGCGACCCGCAGGGCCGTCGACTTGCCGCTGCCGTTCGGCCCGACCAGCGCGTGCACCTCACCCGCGCGCAGCTCGACGTCGACGCCGTCGAGCGCGCGGACCGCGCCGTACTCGACGACCACCGCACGCAACGCCAGCAGCGGCGCCTCGCCCGCCGGGACTGTGCCGTCCCGGCCCGCAGCGGCGTCGGGGAGCGGGTCGCGCGGCGGGCGGCGCTGCCAGCGGCGCAGGTACGGCGCGACCAGCCGGCCGGCCGGCGCGCGCAGCGCGAGGACAGCGACGAGCAGCACCGCGGTCAGCACCGCGCGGGCGCGGAGCGGGTCGATGCCCGCGGCTGACGCGATCGCGTCGGCGGTCGTCGGCAGCGCGGCGAGCAGCCCGATGCCGAGCGCGGGGCCCCACCACGCGGCCGTACCGCCGACGAGCACAGCGACGAAGAGCTGGAGCGACAGCAGGGGCGAGTAGTCGACCGGCGCGACGACACCTTGCAGGACGGCGGTCCCGGCGCCACCCAGCGCGCCGAGCGCGGCCGCCGCCGCGAGCACCGCGCGGCGCCGCCGCTGCACCGGGACGCCGATCGAGTCGGCGAGCGCCGGGCCGGTGCGCAGCGCGGCCCAGTCGAGCCCCCACGGCCCGGCGTCCGCGCGGACCAAGACCAGCGCGAGCGCGACGACGAGCACCGTGCCGACCACCACATGCACCCACGGCTGCAACACGACGTCGACGCCGAGGCTCGGCGAGGTCAGCGACGCTGGGGTCGGGCGGGTCAGCCCCTGGCTGCCGCCGGACAGCCGCGGGAACAGCACCAGCGCCGTATAGACCAGCCAAGCCAGCCCCCACGTCGCGAGCGCCAGCGAGGAGCCGGCCAGCCGGGCCGCCGCGAAGCCGACGACGTAGCCCGCTCCCCCGGCGGCGACCACCGCGACGGCGACCGCGACGAGCAGCGGTACGCCGTGGCCTTCGAGCTGCGCCGTACCGAACGCGCCGACGGCGACGAACGCCCCTTGGCCGAGCACCGGCAGGCCGGCGTACGAGACCGCCAGCGCGAGGCCGTACGCGGCCACGAGCAGGTAGAGGTCGGCGGCGAGCGTGGTCACTCGACCGCTACCTGCCGGGGAGCGCGCAGCCCGCCCGGCCGCGCGGCGACGACCACGACGAGGACGGCGAGCGGGACCAGCTCGGACCAGGCCGCGCCGAGCGACGGCGCGACCTGCACGACCTGCTGGGCGACGCCGAGGGCGAGGCCGCCGGCGAGGGCGCCGCGCGGCGAGCCGAGCCGGCCGAGCAGCGCGCCCGCGGCACCGGCGAGCCCGAGGACGACGCCGTCGTCGACGCCGACCGGCTGCGCCGGCGCACTTAGCAGCGCGGCGGCGCCGGCGAGCAGCCCGGCGACCGCGAACGCCGCGACGACGGCCCGCTCGACCGGTACGCCGCAGAGCACGGCCGCGTCCGGGTCGTCGGCGACCGAGCGCATCGCCCGGCCGAGCCGCGACCGGACGAGGAACCGGTCGACCGCGGCGGCCGCCAGCAGCCCGACCGCGATCACCGGGAACACCCGGACGGGCACGGACCCGCCGCCGGGCAGCGTCACCGTGCCGCTGGACGTGAAGCCGTCGAAGTGCAGCGGGTCGGGAACGGCGTACGCCGCGGCGGGCAGCGCCACCCCGAGCGCGGTGCGGATGACCAGCCCGGCGGTCACGCCACCGGCGACCCAGCCGAGCACGTCCTCGCCGTGGCCGGCCCGGTCGAGGAACGGGCGCACGGCGACGCCGTACGAGACCACCGACAGGACCACGCCGAACGCCAGGGTCAGGACGACGAGCGCGACCGAGCGGCCGGCGCCCGGCGAGACGGCGACCGGCGTCGTACCGACGACGGCGAGTACGGCGAACAGCGCGCCGCCGACGACGAGGTCGCCGTGCGCGAACGGCAGCACGCGGGTGAGCGACCAAACCAGCGAGAAGCCGATGCCGACGAGGCCGTAGACGGCACCGAGCGACAGGCCGGTGAGCACCGCTTGCAGCAGCTGGCCGCCGGTCACGCCCGCAGACTATTGCCCGCGCGCCGCCCGAGCCGTACGGCTCAGCCGAACGGCAGCGGCGACGGGCTGGAGCTCGGGGTGTGCGGGGCGATGATCGGCGTCTGCCCGAGGTTGTTGTTGATGTTGACCGTCGCGGTCAGCCACAGCGTCTGGCAGTCGGCGAGCCGGCTGATCCGGGTGACGCCGCGGATCTGCCCGTGCACGAACGGTGCGTCCGCCTCGGTCGCCTCGGCGTCGCCGCGGCCCAGCGCGTAGCCGGCCTTCGGGTACTTCTGCACGATGAACAGCACGCTCTCGCGCAGCGAGGTCGGGGTGATGAAGCGGACGATGTGCACGCCGTCGCTCGTCATGCTGACGCCGTTCTTCATGATGGCGGCGTTGCGCGGCTTGGGCATGTCGCCGGGCAGGAACGCCGGCCAGTGCGTCGGCGTCGCCTTCGCCGGCGCGGGGCACGGCGGCGGCGTGTAGAGCGACTGCGTCGGGGCGGGTGCGGCCTGCGGCTTGCTGCCACCGCTGCAGCCCGTGAGGGCGGCCACGCTGACGAGCGCCGCGGTGATCATCGCGGCGAGTCGTACCGGCTGCATTGCGGGCCTTTCGACGACGGCTGGGTTCCTCGGAGTACAACGCGCGCGGCCCGGATCGGTGACGGATGCGACGATCGGTGCCGTGACCTCGGATCCGTGGCCGGCGCCCCGCGCCCGCGAGCCGCTCGACGCGGTCGTGAGCGTGCCCGGATCGAAGTCGATGACCAACCGCGCGCTCGTACTCGCCGCTCTCGCGGCAACCCCGACTCTAGTCGAGGGCGCGCTGACCAGCCGGGACACGACGCTCATGGCCGACGGGCTGCGCGCGCTCGGCGCCCGCATCGACACCGACGGCGACCGGTGGAGCGTGACGCCGGGCCCGCTGCGCGGCGGGGTGAGCGTCGACGCCGGGCTGGCCGGGACGGTCATGCGGTTCCTGCTGCCGGTGGCCGCGCTCGCGGCCGGCCCGGTGCGCGTCGACGGTGACCCGCGGGCGCGGGAGCGGCCGATGCTGGCCCTCGTCGACGCGCTCCGCCGGCTCGGGGTGCGTGTCGACGACGCGGGCGGCGGCCGGCTGCCGGTCACGGTCGACGGCGCCGGCATGCTCGGCGGCGGTTCGCTGTCGATCGACGGCGGCGCGTCGTCGCAGCTCGTCTCGGCGCTGCTGCTGGCGGCACCGCGCTTCACCGCCGGGCTGGCGCTGTCGCACCACGGCGGCCGGCTGCCGAGTACGCCGCACGTCGACATGACCGTGGCGATGCTGCGCGAGCGCGGCGTGCGGGTCGAGACGCCCGAGCCGTCGCGGTGGCATGTGCACCCGGGGCCGATCGCGGGCGGCGTCGTCACGGTCGAGCCGGACCTGTCGTCGGCGGCGCCGTTCCTGGCCGCGCCGCTCGTGGCCGGCGGCGCGGTGACGCTGCGGTCGTGGCCGGCGTCCTCCGGTCAGCCGGGGGCGCGCACGCCCGACGTGCTCGCCCGGATGGGCGCGTCGGTGTCGGCGACCGCGGCCGGCCTGGTCGTAAGGCGCGGCGGCGAGCTGCGCGGCATCGACGTCGACCTCGCCGACAACTCGGAGCTCGCCTGCGTCCTCGCGGCGTTGGCGACGTTCGCCTCGTCGCCGACGCGGCTGACCGGCATCGGGCACATGCGCGGCCACGAGACCGACCGGCTGGCCGCGCTCGCGACCGAGCTCGGCGGTCTCGGCGCGGGTGTGACCGAGCTCGACGACGGCCTCGCGATCACCCCTGGCCCGCTGCGCGGCGGCGTCTTCCGGACGTACGACGACCACCGGCTGGCGATGGCCGGTGCCGTCATGGGCCTCGGCGTCGACGGCGTACTGGTCGAGAACGTCGCGACCGCGGCGAAGACGTTCCCGTCGTTCGCCGAGACGTGGACCGCGATGGTGGGGGGTGCCGGCTGAGCCGGGCCCGCGCGGACGACGAGGACCGGCTCGGGCGGGCCGGCCGCGGCTCGCGGCCCCGCAGCCGACTGCGGCCACGGCACGACGACGCGACCCCCGCGCGAGTCGTCACGGTCGACCGCGGTCGCTACGGCTGCCTGGTCGCGGACGGAACGCTGGCGGTCGCGATGCGGGCCCGCGAGCTGGGTCGGCGGTCGGTCGTCGTCGGCGACGAGGTGGCCGTCGTCGGTGACGTGTCCGGTGGGCCGGACGGGCTGGTGCGGATCGTGCGCGTGCAGGAGCGGCGGTCGGTGCTGCGCCGTACCGCCGACGACGACGACCCGCACGAGCGCATCGTCGTCGCCAACGCCGACCAGCTTGTCGTCGTCTGCTCGGTCGCGACGCCCGAGCCGCAGCCGCGGCTCGTCGACCGGTGCCTCGCGGCCGCGTACGACGCCGGCGTCGACCCGGTGCTCTGCCTGACGAAGGTCGACCTCGGCCCTGCCGAGCCGGTGCGCGCGATCTACCGCCCGCTCGACGTACCCGTCGTCGAGTCGGGTGCGGAGTCGCGCGACGCGGCCGCCGCGGCGTTGCGGGAGCTGATGTCCGGGCGGGTCACGGTGTTCGTGGGGTCGTCCGGCGTGGGCAAGTCGACGCTGGTCAACGCGGTCGTGCCGGACGCGACGCAGCGGGTCAACGTGATCAGCGCGACGACCGGGAAGGGCCTGCACACGACGACGGCCGCGATCGCGCTGGCGCTGCCGGACGACGACGGCTGGGTCGTCGACACACCGGGCGTGCGGTCGTTCGGGCTGGCGCACCTCGATGCCGCCCGGCTCGTCACCTGCTTTCCCGACCTGGCCTTGGGTACGGCGGAGTGCCCGACCGACTGCGACCACCTCGACCGCGACGTGTGCACGCTCGACGAGTGGGTCGCGGCCGGGCACGCGCATCCGGAGCGGCTCGACTCGCTGCGCCGGCTGCTGGTGGCGCGCGCGTCGTAGGGTCGTCTCAGACCTCGACGGTGCCGCCGGTCCGCCAGTACTCGTTGCGCTCGCGGCTGAGGAAGCCTTCGTCGACGAGGTAGCGGCGCAGCGCCGCGTAGTCGGGGTGGAAGACGCGCAGGATCGCGTTGACCTCGCGCTCCGGGTAGCGGACGCCGATGTCGAACATGCGCGAGACGTGGTCGAGGACGACGAGCCGCTTCGCGTGCTGGGTCGGGATCTGGGTGAGCCGCCCGCCGCGCAGGAACGTACGCAGCACGCTCGCCGTCGTCGCGTCAACGTCGCCGACGTCGTCCGGCTCCTCGCGCGGCCGCGCCTCGCGCGCGATCTCCTTCAGCCGCCCCACGTCGAACCACCAGGTGCCGTCGTCGTCGCGCCGGACCAACCCGCCCGCGTCGAGCCGCGTCAGCGCCTCGAGCACGCGCCGCGACGGGAGGCTCGCCCGTACGGCGACGTCTTCCGTCGCACGGGCGCCGAGCACGAGCGCGCCGACGACGCGAAGCCGCTCGTCGTCGGCGAGCAGCGCGAACGCGTCGAGTGCGTCGGACACGAGTCCATTGTGCTGCGCCGCGCGTGCGCTCGGAGTTGTCAGCAGCTGGCGTGGCCATAGCCCCGCGTGGTGCTGACAACTCCCGGGTGCTACGTCGAGGCGCCGAGCGCGATCGCCTCGTCGACCTCTGCCGCGCGGGCCGCGAACTCGCTCTTCTCCCGGTCGATCTGCTCGGCGTAGTCCTCGTCGGCCTTCATCAGCTCGTCGAGGTTGAAGCCGGCCATGTCGAGGACGCCCATCTCGGCGTAGCACTTCTGCACTTTCTCGCCCCACAGGCCGATGTCCTTGACGCACGGGACGATGCGGCTGAACAGGTGCGAGCGGAACGTGCGGGTGATCTCGGAGTTCTCGGAGATCTCGAGGCACTGCTCGACCGGCATGTCGAGCGTCTCGTAGACCTCGCGGCCGAGGAACCGGTTGCGCATCAACCAGCAACCTTCGACGACGAAGTCCTCGCGCTCGGACCGCTCCTTGTCGGTGAGGTTGGCGTAGTAGTCGCGCAGCGCGAGCCGGCCGAACGCGACGTGCCGCGCCTCGTCCTGCATCACGTACGCGAGCAGCTGCTTCGCGAGCGGGTTGGTCGCCATGTCGCGGAACACGCCGAACGCGGCCAGGGCGAGACCCTCGATGAGGACCTGCATGCCGAGGTAGGCGTAGTCCCACTCCTTCTTGTCGAGCGACTCCTTGAGCAGCAGCGCGAGGTCGTCGTTGACCGGCATCATCAGGTCGACCTTGTCCTGCAGGAACTTCGCGAACGTCTCGACGTGGCGCGCCTCGTCCATCGTCTGTGTCGCGGCGTAGAACTTCGAGTCGAGGTCGGGCACCGTCTCGACGATGCGCGCGGACACGACCATCGCGCCCTGCTCACCGTGCAGGAACTGGCTCCACGTCCACGCGGCCTGGTGGTGGGAGAAGTTGTCCTTCTCCGCCTGGCTCATCTTCTCGTAGAAGTCGACGCCGCGGAACGGGTTGAACTCGTCGGGCAAGCCGATCGGGTTGTGCTGCACCACCGGCAGCGACCAGTCGATCCGCTTGGTGGTGTCCCACTGCTTGTCCTTGCCCTTCTGGTACAGGCTGAGCAGCCGGTCGCGCCCGTCGTCGTACTCCCAGGTGAACTTGGCGTCGCTCGCGAGCGGGACGTCCCAGGTGGTGGTGACGTCGACGGGGCGGGCGTACTTGGAGGCGCTGCTCATGCGGGGTCCTTCCTGAGGAAACGCCGGGCTACGTCGGCGAGTCGAGCGGCAACGGTTTCCGCCGGCACGTCGGTCGGCAGCACGAGGTAGGAGACGGTGAGTCGGCTGATGGCTTCGGCGGCGAGTGCGATGTCGTCGGCCGGGAGCTCCGGGAAGTGGGTCGTGTAGTAGCGGGTGAAGCTCGCGACCGCGGCCGCGTGCGCCGGCTCGCCGCGCGTCGTCAGGAACGACAGGAGGCCGCTGCTGTCGTCGGTGAGCGCGGCCTTGAGCAGCGGGTTGTCGGCGGCGCGCTGCAACGTGTAGAGCGCGGCCGCGCCGACGGCCTCGATCGGGTCGTCCGGGTCGGCGGCTTCGAGCGCCGCCTCGGTGCCGGCGATGAACTCCTCGACCTCGCGCATCGCCAGTGCCTGCGCGAGCGCGTCCTTGCTGCCGAACTCGTTGTAGAGGGTCTGCCGGGAGACGCCCGCGGCGGCGGCGACGTCGACCATGCGGGTGCGCGCCCAGTCGCCGCTGACGGCGGCGTCGTAGGCAGCCGCGAGCAGCGCGTCCCGGGTCGTCACCGGCTGTGTCATCAGATCCGCAGTCTTTACACGAACCGCCTCCGTGTCAACCCTGGGTGACTAGCCGGCCGTTGAGATCCCGTTGAGATCCCTCCGCCCGCAACACCGAGCGGCTCCCGCTTGCTGTAGTGCGCAGAGGCGCACCGCCCACCAACCGAGGAGAAGCCATGAATGGACGAGCTCTGACCGCACCGGCGACGGTCGCGATCCTCGCCTGCAGCGGCCTGCTGGCGGGCGCCTCGCCCGCGGGAGCGACGGCGACGGTGGGACCGGTCGCGGGTATGACGTTCGACCTCGGGCCGTCACCGGTCGGGCTTCCGTCGAACTGCCCGTTCCCGAACGACGACGCGAACTTCCTGTTCACCTCCGGCAACGGCGTGAACCACGAGTCGGTCAACAAGAACGGCGGCTGGGGCGGCGAGACCGCCGAGGGCAGCGCGGTCTTCTACGAAGACAGCACGCCGATCGCGACCGGGCATCTGACGATCTGGGGCGGCGGCGGCGGCAACGCGCGCGGGCAGAACGAAGGCGGCCTCACCCTGAGCTTCGTCAGCGCGACGGTGACCATCCACGTGCACGTCCACCAGACGACGAACGCGAACGGCACCCCGACCGCGAACGCCGGCGGCGTCGAGGTGACCTGCTCGTAGCTCGCGGTTGGCCGACTGGGTTGGCCGACTAGGTTGGCCGACGTGGGCGGCAGGTGGGCGGACGACCTCGCGCTCGCGCATGCCCTCGCCGACACCGCCGACGCGATCAGCACCGCGCGCTTCCTCGCCAGCGACCTGCTCGTCGAGACCAAGCCCGACCTCACCCCCGTCACCGACGCGGACCGCGCGATCGAGGACGCCGTACGACGCACCCTCCGCACCGAGCGACCGGACGACGCGGTCGTCGGTGAAGAGTCCGGTACGACGGGGACCGGCCCGCGCACGTGGGTCGTCGACCCGATCGACGGCACCAAGAACTTCGTCCGCGGCGTGCCCGTGTGGGCAACGCTCATCGCGCTGCGCGCACAACACGAGGTCGTCGTCGGCGTCGTGTCCGCACCCGCGCTGCAACGCCGGTGGTGGGCAGCGCGCGACGACGGTGCCTGGACGAGTGGTCCGGCCGGGCCGCGCCGGCTCAACGTGTCGCGAGTCGCGTCGCTCGACGATGCGTTCCTGTCGTACTCGTCGTTCGCCGGCTGGCCCGGGCAAGGTTTCCAGCGACTGTGCGAACGCGTCTGGCGGACCCGCGCGTTCGGCGACTTCTGGTCGCACCTGCTCGTCGCCGAAGGCGCCGTCGACGTCTCGTGCGAGCCCGAGGTGTCGCTCTGGGATCTCGCCGCGCTCCAGCCGATCGTCGAGGAGGCCGGCGGCCGGTTCTCCGACCTATCCGGGCTCGCCCGTCCCGACGGCGGCAGCGTGGTGTGCAGCAACGGGTTGCTGCACGACGAGGTGCTCCGGACGCTCACGCCGACGGCTTAGGCGGCGGACCAGCCACGGCGCGGCCGCGAGCGCCGCCGCGTCGAAGAAGCCGTAGCCACCGGCCGCACCCGACGGCGGGTTGCCCATCGAGACGACGCCGAGGATCGGGTCGCGCTGCTGCCACGTCCACGTGCCGAGCCCGGTGCCGAGCAGCTCGAGGTACGTGACGACGACGAACGCGCCGACGAACACGAGCGGGTTTCGCCCGCGCAGCAAGAAAAACGCGAGGCAGCCGAACCAGAACGCGCCGAGCACGTCGTGCCGCGGCGACACCGCCAACCCCCACAGCGCGTAGCCGCCGGCGACGACCAACGTCGTACGGATCAGTACGACGCGATGACGCGCGGCGAGAGCGGACCGGCCGATCGTCAACGCGCCGAGGTAGACGAGACCGTGGCCGGGCGGGACGAACCACGGCACGTTGTGCAGCCGGTAGACGTACACGCCGAGCCAGCCGGCGAACGTGTACTCGACCAGGCTGGCGAACGCCACGACGACGGCGACCTGTGCCCGCGTCCGCCCGTCCTCGCGCACCAGCAGCCCGAGCAGCAACAGCCACGTGCCGACACCGAGCAGCCGTTGCTGGCCGAGCGACGCGACCGAGTCGAGACCGAGCACCAGCGGGATCCACGCGAGGACCACCGCGGGCGTGAGCATGTCAGCCGTGCCAGGCGCGCGTGACGCCGTCCGGGTAGACGAGCGTGCGGACCTCGCGCGCCGGGTTGCCGGCGACGAGAGTGTCGTCCGGCACGTCGCGGCTCACCACCGCACCAGCCGCGACGAGGCAGCGGCGGCCGATCGTGACGCCGGGCAGGATGATCGCGCGCGCGCCGATCCACGCGCCGTCGCCGATCACGATCGGGGCCTCCTTCACCGGCCGACCCTCGACCCCGTGGCTGTCGGTGTCCATGAGGTACGCCTCGTTGGCGATGGCGACGTCGTTGCCGATAGTGATCGCCTTGACCGAGAACAGCACGACGCCGCTGTTGACGAAAACCCGGTCGCCCATGCGGATCCGGCCCCACCCGCTGATCAGCGTGCGGCGGTGCCCGGACCAGATCTTGAAGTGGTCGCCAACGACCATGTCGGTCGCCTCGACCCGCGGGTTGCCGAGGATCGTCGGCTGGATGCCGGTCGTGATGCCCCGCAGCCGCCACTGCGCGTTGGCCCGCTGCCTTGCGTACGCGTACCACCAGTGGGCTTCGGTGGCGCGCTGGCGGATGCTCTTCTGCACGGGTGGCGAGCGTACGTGAGCGGGCGGCGGGTCAGGAGGCCTGCTGCCGGAAGTGGCTGAGCAGCAACGACGCGACCTGCTCCGGCGCCTCCTCCGGCAGCCAGTGCGACAGCCCGTCGAGCACCTCGTACCGGTACGGCGCGGAGACGTAGCGCGCGGTGAGGTCGGCGGCCTTGCGGCCGAGGAACGCGTCGCCGGTCGGGTACACGTACATCGCCGGCACCGCGATCGAGCCGCGCAACGGCGCCGACAGGGGCAGCGCGCGGTACCAGTTCAGGGCCGCGCGCGCGGCGGCCGGATCGGCGACGAGCGGGGCGAGGTAGCGGTCGGCCGCCTCCGCCGGCAGGCCGGTCGCGATGAGCTTGCGCCGGGCCGCCTTCGCGCCGGACCCGCGCAACGACAGCTCGGGCAGGTACGGCAACTGGAACAGCAGCATGTACCACGACCGCGCCAACTGCGAGCTACGCACCATCGACGCGACGAGTGCCTTCGGGTGCGGCGTGCACAGCGACGTGACCGTCGTACAGCGGTCCGCGTGCAGCGACGCGAACGCCCACGCGACCGCGCCGCCCCAGTCGTGCCCGACGACGTGCACCTTGCCGGCACCGGCCGCGTCGGCGAGCGCGGCGACGTCACCGGCGAGCAGCTGCGTGCGGTAGTCGCGCCGGCGCAGCGGCCGCGCGCCGGGCGAGTACCCGCGCTGGTCCGGCGCGACGACCCGGTAGCCGGCGGCGGTCAGCAACGGCGTGACCGCATGCCACGAGCCGCGGTTCTCCGGGTAGCCGTGCAACAGGACGACGAGCTCGCCGTCCGCCGGCCCGCTGTCGTCTACGTCGAAGGTCAGGTCACCGTTGCGGTATTGCTGCATGACCGCAACCTATGTCGACCGCGCGTTGCCCGCGTCCGTGGCAGGCTCGTTCGCGTGGCCGCGGACATCGTCGAGCTCGTCGTACCGGATGCCGCCGCGTGGCGCGCGTGGCTCGACGCGCACCACGCCGAGCCGGCCGGCGTGTGGCTGCGGCTCGCGCGCAAGGGCACGACCGTACCGACCAGCCTGGTGTACGACGACGCGCTGCGCGCCGCGCTCTGCTACGGCTGGATCGACGGCCAGGTGCGGCGGTACGACGCGGCGACGTACCGGCAGCGGTTCACCCCGCGGCGAACACGCAGCCCGTGGTCGGCGCGCAACGTCGGCATCGTCGCCGAGCTCGACGCCGCCGGGCTCATGACCCAGGCGGGGATTTCGGAAGTCGAGCGCGCGAAGGCGGACGGGCGGTGGGCGGCGGCGTACGCGGGCCCGGCGACGGCGGAGGTCCCGGCCGACCTCGCCGCGGCCATCGAGGCCGAGCCGGCCGCGCGCGCGACGTGGGAGATCCTGACGAAGCAGAACCGGTACGCCGTCACCTGGCGGGTCGAGCAGGCCAAGCGACCCGAGACCCGACAGCGGCGGATCGAGCAGTTCGTCGCGATGCTCGCGCGCGGCGAGACCGTGCACCCGCAACGTCGCGGGCGGGACTGACCGCTACTTCTGCCCGGGCAGCACGTCGACCTCGTTCTTGTGCCACACCGGGTGGTCGCCGGCGGTCTCGACGTTGAAGCCGTAGTCGTAGACGAGGCTGCCGCCGAGCGTGGCGCCGATGCTCACGAGCACCGCCGCGACGGCCGTGATCACGACGATGCCGGCCGGAGCCCAGCCGCGGTCGGAGTAGCCGGCGAACCGCACCAGGATGTCGACGAGCACGAGCACCGTCACGAGGATCATCGTGATCGCGTGCGCGTTGATCGTGCGGCGCGCCTGCGTGCCCGGCTCGCTCGACCGGTGCCAGTCGGCCCAGCCGGTCAGCGCGGTCAGCAACGACACGCCCGCGCCGCCGAGCAGCGTCCAGCTCGCCGCGACGTAGAGCTGCCGCCCGACCTCGTGGTGCGACGAGTGCAGCGCGACCGAGAGGATGTCGAACACCGCCGCGAACAGGTACGCCGTGATCGGCACGTCGGTCAGCGGCGGATGCAGCGGCTTGCCGGCCCACCCGCGCAGGCCTTTGTACTTGCGCCCGGACAGCGTCAGCGGAGGCCGGAAGGTGAAGTGCCGCATGATGCCTCCCGATGAGTTGACGCGCGCGGTTCGAAGCAGCGAAACTAACAACAGTCGCGATTAGTTTTAGATGGGCGGTGGTCCGGTGTCAATGACCGAGCCGTCGCCCACTCCCCCGCCGGATGCGCTCGTACTGGAGATGCTCGCCGAGCCGACCCGCCGCCAGGTGTACGACGTCGTGCGGCGCGCGCCCGACCCGATGACCCGGGAGGCGGTCGCCGGCGCGGTCGGCATCGGCGTACGGCTCGCCGCGTTCCACCTCGACCGGCTCGCCGCCGCCGGCCTGCTCACGGTCGGTTTCGCCCGGCCGCACGGGCGCGGCGGCCCCGGGGCGGGGCGGCCGGCCAAGCGCTACTCGGCCTCGCACCGCGACGTCGAGGTCGCGCTGCCGCCGCGCCGCTACCACCTCGTCGCGCGCATCCTCGCCGCGGCCGTGTCGTCGTCGCCCGCAGACGCGGGCCGCAAGGCGTTCGCGATCGCCGCCGCGGAAGGTCGCCGGGTCGGCGCGGCGCACGCGGCGGCGTCGACGGCAAGGTCGCGGAGCCCGCTGGTGAAGGCGGCGGGCGCGCTGGAGTCGCTCGGCTACGAGCCGCGGCGCGAGCGCGGCCGGCTCTGTCTCGGCAACTGCCCGTTCGACGGCGTCGTCGACATCGCGCCGTCCCTCGTCTGCGGGCTCAACCAGCGACTGGTGCACGGCGTGCTCGAAGGTCTCGGCGCGGACGACCGCTGCCGCGCCGAGCTCGACGGCGTACCGCCCGACTGCTGCGTCACCGTGCACGGATCGGCGCGCTGACATGTGCACGGTCGTGGTGCGGTGGCAGGCCGGGCAGCCGGCGCAGATCCTCGCGCTGCGCGACGAGTCCACCGCGCGCGCGTTCGACGACCCGGGCCGTTGGTGGCCGGAGTTTCCGGATCTCGTCGGCGGGCGCGACCGCGGCGCCGGCGGGACGTGGTGCGCCAACAACGTCGCGACCGGAGTGACCGCGATGGTGCTCAACCGCGCGCCGAAGCGCGTCGCCGATGCCGGCGCACCGAGCCGCGGCGTGCTGCCGCTGCTCGCGGCCCGGCACGAGGACGGCTGGACCGCACACCTCGATGTCACCGGGATGGCGAGCTTCGCGCTGGTACTCGCGACGCCGATGCGGCTGACGACCTGGGAGTACGACGGCGCGCGGCTGACGTCGACCGAGCTGTCGGCCGGGACGCACATGGTCACGTCCGGCGGCGCGGAAGACGGCAAGACCGAGCGCTATCTCGACCGGTTCGCGGCGGCGGAGTTCCCGGGCGGGTGGCGCGCGATGGTCGAAGCGGAGACGCCGCGCGACGACCCCGCGGGTCTCGTCATCCGGCACGAGGCCGAGTCGTTCGTGTACGCGACCGTCTTCGGACAGCTCATCGACGCCGAGCCCGGGCGGTTGCGCGTCGACTACAGCCGTACGCCGTGGCTCGGCGGCTCGTGGTCACGCCGCGAGGAGTAGTGGTCAGGTGAACGCGCGCATGGCGGTGATGACCATCGACACCAGCATCCCGGCGAGCATCGCGCCGATGCAGATGCGGGCTACCACGCCTTGCTTGCCGCCGCGCTTGACCGCACCGCGCGCCATCTCGCCGAACGCGGCGATCTCGCCTTCGACCGTCATCGGGTTGGCCCGCGGCTCGGGCTGCTCGACGTACGCGCCGGTGCCGGTGCCGGTCGGCACCGGCGGGCGGGCGAGCGCGGGGTCGCGCCACACCGGCTGCGGCTGGTCGGTCACGCGCACACTGTAAGTGTTCTGCATCGACAGACAGTAGGTATGACATGGACCGACTCGAGCAACTTCTCGGCGACCGGGGTCGCGCCGTTCTCGCGACACTGAAGACCGACGGCCGGCCGCAGCTCGCGACCATCGACTTCTGTTACGACGCCGAGGCGCGGGTCGCACGGATCTCGACGGTCGACGGCAGCGCGAAGGTCGCGAACCTACGCCGCGACCCTCGTGCGTCGCTGTACGTCGGCAGCGCCGACCTCGCGTCGTACGCGGTCGCCGAAGGCGAGGTGGAGATCTCGGCGGTCGCGGCGGCGGCCGATGACGCGACGGTCGAGGAGCTGGTCGACGTCTACTGCCGGATCCAGGGCGAGCATCCCGACTGGCCCGACTACCGCGCGGCGATGGTCCGCGACCGGCGGCTGGTGCTGCGGCTGAACGTCACGAGGTTCTACGGGCTGGTGCGCTGAAACGAGTCGTCGCCCGTACGGAGCCGGCGCGCGAGGTAGCTCAGCTCGCGGGCGTTGCGGCACGTCCGCGCTCTCGGCGCGGACGCGTTGTGGTTCTGGACTTTCTTGAAGCGGCGACGTG
>JAVEEI010000095.1 GCA_030840525.1 Frankiaceae bacterium | reverse complement strand
ATCACGGTGCGCTCGCCGTCGACGTCGCGGCCGGCGACCAGCGACGACGTGACCATGTCGCAGATCACGTCGACCGCGAGGGGCAGGTCGTCGTCGAGCACCCGCGCGTAGTAGCACGTGTACTCCTTGGCGGTGAACGCGTTGAGCTCACCGCCGACGGCTTCGAGCTCGGCCGCGATCGCCAGCGCATCGCGGCGGCGGGTGCCCTTGAAAAGCAGGTGCTCGAGGTAGTGCGACGCGCCCGCCAGCGCCGGCGTCTCGTCCCGCGAGCCGACCCCGACCCACACGCCGAACGCGACCGACCGCACCCCCGGCACGGCCTCCGAGATCACCCGAAGGCCGCCGGGCAGCACGGTACGGCGGACGACGCCGCCGTCCGGGCTGGACGCGAGGGTGCGAGTGCGGCCGGGCGCTTGGGAGCGCCCGGCCAGCTCGATCGGCATCGGCCGGTTACTCCGCCGCCGGCGCCGCGTCCTCGGTGTCGGCCGCGGCCGCGTCGCCGTCGCCCTCGCCTTCGAGGACCGGCACGAGCGACAGCTTGCCGCGCGGGTCGATCTCCGCGATCTGCACCTGGACCTTGCTGCCCACCGGGAGGACGTCTTCGACGTTCTCCACCCGCTTGCCGCCGACGATCTTGCGGATCTGCGAGATGTGCAGCAGCCCGTCCTTGCCCGGCGTGAGCGACACGAACGCACCGAACGTCGTCGTCTTCACGACGGTGCCGAGGTAGCGCTCGCCGATCTCCGGCAGCTGCGGCGACACGATCGAGCGGATCGCGCGCAGCGCCGCCTCGGCCTTGTCGCCGTCGACCGCCGCGATGTAGATCGTGCCGTCGTCCTCGACGGTGAGGTCGGCACCGGTGTCGGCCTGGATCTGGTTGATGATCTTGCCCTTCGGCCCGATCACTTCACCGATCTTGTCGACCGGGATCTTCTCGGTGATGATCCGCGGCGCGAACGGCGACATCTCGCCCGGCTCGGCGATCGCGCCGGCCATCACGTCGAGGATCGTCTGGCGGGCGTCGTACGCCTGCTTCAGCGCGGCGGCGAGGACCGACGCGGGAATGCCGTCGAGCTTCGTGTCGAGCTGGAGCGCGGTGACGAACTCGCGGGTGCCGGCGACCTTGAAGTCCATGTCGCCGAACGCGTCCTCGGCACCGAGGATGTCGGTGAGCGTCACGTAGTCGGAGCCCTCGTTGATGAGGCCCATCGCGATGCCCGCGACCGGCGCCCGCAGCGGCACACCGGCGGCCATCAGCGACAGCGTCGAAGCACACACCGAGCCCATCGACGTCGAGCCGTTGGAGCCGAGCGCCTCGGACACCGCGCGGATCGCGTACGGGAACTCTTCCTTGCTCGGCAGCACCGGCAGCAGCGCCCGCTCGGCGAGCGCGCCGTGGCCGATCTCGCGCCGCTTCGGCGAACCGACGCGGCCGGTCTCACCCGTGCTGTACGGCGGGAAGTTGTAGTGGTGCATGTAGCGCTTGCGCGTCTCGGGGTTGAGGGTGTCGATCATCTGCTCCATGCGCAGCATGTTGAGCGTCGCGACGTTGAGGATCTGCGTCTCGCCGCGCTCGAACAGCGCCGAGCCATGCACCCGCGGTACGACGTTGATCTCCGCGGAGAGCGCGCGAATGTCGGTGAGGCCACGGCCGTCGATGCGCACGCCCTCGCCGATGATCCGCTGCCGGACCAGCTTCTTGGTGAGCGACCGGTACGCCGCGGAGATCTCCTTCTCGCGACCCTCGAAGTCGGGGCCGACCTTCTCCTTGGCGAGGTCCTTCACCCGGTCGAGCTCGGTCTCGCGCTGCTGCTTGTCGGCGATGGTGAGCGCCGCGGCGAGCTCGTCGCGGACCGCGGCGGTGACGGCCGCGAGGACGTCGTCGCCGTAGTCGAGGTAGACGGGGAACTCGCGGGTCGGCTTGGCGGCTTGCGACGCCAGCTCCTGCTGCGCCTCGGCGATCTGCCGGAGGAACGGCTTGGCGGCTTCGAGACCGCCGGCGACGACCTCCTCGGTCGGTGCCTGCGCACCGCCACGGACCAGCTCGACCGTGCTCGTGGTGGCTTCGGCCTCGACCATCATGATGGCGACGTCGCCGCCCTCGACGACGCGGCCGGCGACGACCATGTCGAACACCGCGCGCTCGAGCTCGCTGTGGCTCGGGAACGGGATCCACTCGCCGTCGATGAGGGCGACGCGGATGCCGGCGACCGGGCCGCTGAACGGCAGGCCGGCGAGCAGCACGCTGGCCGCCGCAGAGTTGATCGCGACGACGTCGTACAGGTGGTCGGGGTTGAGCGCCATGATCGTCGAGACGATCTGGATCTCGTTGCGCAGACCCTTCGCGAACGACGGGCGCAGCGGCCGGTCGGTGAGCCGGCAGGTGAGGATCGCGTCCTCGCTCGGGCGGCCCTCGCGGCGGAAGAACGAGCCGGGGATCTTGCCCGCGGCGTACTGGCGCTCTTCGACGTCGACGGTCAGCGGGAAGAAGTCGAGCTGGTCCTTCGGGTTCTTCGACACGGTGGTCGCGGACAGCACCATCGTGTCGAAGTTGCCGTCGGCACCGCCGAGGTAGGTCACGACGGAACCGGCGGCCTGCTGGGCGAGCCGGCCGGCTTCGAAGCGGAGCGTGCGCTCGCCGAGCGCGGACTTGAGAGTGGTCTCGACGGATGTGATGTTGGAGCCCTCCATGGGCGCCTCCTGTCTGGCAGGGGCGCTGGCGGCTGCGTGCGGCCGGTCTTCGATCGAAGCACCCGGACCCGTGCGGGTTCGGGAGCCACTACCGCGGACCGGCGCTCGCCATCAGCCGCGCAGCGGCCCACGACGTCGCCGACCCGGTTGGGCCGGCGAGTTACTGCTAGCGGCGCAGGCCCAGCCGCTCGATGAGCGAGCGGTATCGCGCCACGTCCTTCTGCTCCAGGTAGCGCAGCAGCCGGCGGCGACGGCCGACGAGCTGCAGCAGCCCACGCTGGGTGTGGAAGTCGTGGCGATGCGCCTTCATGTGCTCGGTGAGGTCGTTGATGCGCTGGGTGAGCAGCGCGACCTGCACCTCTGGGGACCCCGTGTCACCGTCGCCGGTGCCGTAGTCGCTGATGATCTGTTGCTTGACGGCGGCGTCGAGCGGCACGCGGAGTCTCCTGACTCATCCGGCCCGAGGGGCTGTACTCCCCGGACGGGGAGCCTGGCCACGGCGGGCAGATCGTTCTTACCTCGGCAAGTGTAGCCGAGCGGGGTCAGACGCGCGAAACGGTCAGGACCGAGGTGCGCGCGCCGATGTTGTTGGTCGTCGAGCCGATCGTCACCCGCAGGTGCCAGGTGCCCTTGCCCAGCTTCACCGAGAACGCGTACGTCGACGTCTTCGACACCGTCGTGGTCGCGAGCGCGACGAGCTGGCCGGTCGACTTCACGTAGTACAGCGTCACCTTCGCGCCGTACTTGTTCGGTGTGACCGAGCCCTTCACCGCGAGCGGCGCGGAGATGCTGCTCCTGGAGTTGTTGGCCGGCGAGGTGGTCCGGATCACGACCGCGACGAGCGTGCGGACCTTCGTCGAGCCGGACGACGCGTCCGCGCCGTCGCCGAGGAAGCGCGCGTAGTACGACGCGTTGAGGCCCGGCGCGAAGGTGTAGCTCCACCGGCCGGCGGAGTTGGTCTTCACCGTCGCGATGTGCGCGGTCCCGCCGACGTCCGGCACCCGGAACACGAGCACGGACGCACCGACGATCGGCGCCGAGTTGGAGCGCAGGAGCTGGCCGGACAGCGTGATCTTCGTGCCGTACGAGACCGACGGCTTCGACGTCGCGACCGTCTCGGTCGTGACGAACTTCGGCGTCGCCGGCACCGACGCGCTGCTCGCGCCGTCGCCCGCGACGTTCTGCGCGAGCACGGTGATCGTGTAGGTGGTGCCGTTGGTGAGGCCGGTCACGACGGCCTGCGTCGTGGTGCCGTCGGCCGTCGTCACCTGGTGGTTACCCGGGTTGGCGGTGACGACGTAGTGCGTGACCGGCACGCCGCCGCTGTCGGCCGGCGCGGTCCACGACACCGTCGCCTTCGCGTCACCCGCGACTGCGGTGACGCCGGTCGGTGCCTGCGCGGTCGTCCGCGGCGTGCCGCTGGTCGACGCGGCCGGGCCGGTGCCGATGTCGTTGGTCGCCGTCACCGCGACGTCGTACAGCTTGCCGTTGACCAGCCCGCTGAACACGTGCTCGGTGACGAGACCGCCGGCGTCGGAGGCGTTGCTAGTGAACGTCATCGGGCTACCGACGCCGTCGTGACGAACGATCGTCGCCTGGTACGACGAGACCGCGTGGCCGGCCGACGTCGTCGGTGCCGTCCACGTCACGTCGAGCGTGCCGTTGCCCGGGGCCGCGCTGACCGGCGCGGGAGCCGGCGGTGCGGGGACCGGTGTGCCGTTCGTCGTCGCGGCCTGGCTGTCGCCCGCGGCGTTGGTCGCGACGATGCTGACCGTGTAGCTCTGGTCGTTGGTCAGCCCGGTGAACGTGTGCTGAGTCGACGTCGTGGTCGCGGGCGAGTCGCCGCCCGACGGCGTAAGGGTCACGGTGTAGCCGGTGACCGGCGTGCCGCCGGTGCTCGACGGCGCGTCCCACGTGACGGCGAGGGTGCCGTCGGCCGGGACGGCGTTGATGTTGCCCGGAGCGCTCGGCACGTCGAACGTCGCCGCGCTCGCGCCGGTGGTCGACGAGTCGCCGGCCGCGTTCGTCGCGCGGACAGTCGCGTCGTACGTCGAGCCGTTGACGAGACCGGTGAACTGGTGGCTCAGCGTGCTGCCGTCCGGGGTCGTGAACGTCTGCGTCGTGTTGGGGTCGGCGCCGCGCTTGACCAGCGTGACGGTGTACGAGGCGATGCCCGCCGGGTCGTTGCCCGCGTCGGTGACCGCCGGCCAGGAGAGGTCGACGGTGCGGACGCCGCCGGTCGCGGTCAGCGACGACGGGGCCTTGGGCAGCGCGTACGTCGTCGCGGTGGCGCCGTTGGCAGGTGCGGCCGCGGAGTTGCCGGCCGCGTTGGTCGCGACGACCTGTGCGACGTAGGTGGTGTTGTTCTCGAGGTTGGCGGCGGGGCTGCCGACCTGGGTGAACGTGTGCTCGAGCGTCCCGGCGTCGCTGGTCGTGAACGACGCAGCGGTCGTCGGCGAGCCCTGCTTGGCGAGGGTCACCGTGTAGCTCGTCAGCGCCGACCCGCCGTTGTCGGAGGGCGCGGCCCAGTCGACGGTGACGGCGCGTGCGCCGCCGGTCGCGGTGACCGTCTGCGGCACGGACGGGACGGTGATGACGGTCAGGCTCGCGGTGGTGGCGCCGCCGTCGGGGTTGCCGACGTCGATCGTCCGCGCACCCTTCGCCGCGGCCGAGTCGACGGTTAGCGGTACGTCGATCTCGGTCGGCGAGGCGACGGTGACCGTGCCGAACGTGAGGCCCGAGTTGGCCGAGTGCGGCGCGACGGTGGCACCGCTGAGGAACCCGGCGCCGAAGATCTGCAGCTGCGGGACGGAAGCGCCCGCGGCGACGGTGTCCGGCGTGACGTGGTCGAACGTCGGCTGCGGGTCGACCGTGAGGTCCGTCGGCGACAGCGCGAAGCCCTGGTCCGGGTTGGTCACGGTGACGTGCACGGCGACCGGCGTGCTCGACGCGACGTTGTTGGCGATCGTCGTCGAGACGGTGATCGAGTCACCGGCGTTGCTCACGCTCTGGACCGTGCCGGTGACGCCGGCGTTGGAGAACGTCACGGTCGGCAACGGCGAGGCGGAGAAGCCGGAGCCGGTGATCGTGAGCGGGAACGACGTGCCGTTCGCGTGCGCCGACGGCGCGATCGTGTTGACGACCGGCGCCGGGTCGACGGTGAACGTCAGCGGCGAACCGGGGTGCTGGCCGTCGGTGTTGAAGACGGTGACGCTGCCCACTTCGCTGCCCGCGTTGGGGGCGACCGAGATGTGCTGCGTGATGCTCTTGTGGTCGCTGGCGATGACGGGGTCGCCGACCAGCGTGATGTCGGCGGAGCTGAACGACATCTGCGCGCCGGGGAAGATGTTGGTCCCCGTCAGCGTCACCGCGAGGTTGGACGCACCGCCGCCCGCCTTGTTCGGCGAGACGTTGCTTGCGGTGGGCGCGCTGGCGAGGACGCGGAAGCACTGGACGCACACGCCGGTGCCGGCGTGAATGTTGTTCGACGGGTTGGCGGCGACGACGTCGTAGAAGCCCGGCGCGACACCGGTGAGGTCGACGGTGCCGGTCGCCTGGCTGCCGTTCGCACCGGGGTTGGTGACGCTCGCGCCGGTGACCGGAATCGTCGGGACGCCGACCTGCTGCAGGCTGAACGCCGCGTCGCTGGCGAAGTTGTCGCCGTTGATCGTGATCGGGCTCGGCGCGTCGTTGGTCGCGCCGGTCGCGGCGCTCGGTACGACGCTGGTCACGTCGACGCTGGTGACGTGGAAACACTTGACGCAGACGCTGACGCCGTTGTTGTCGTTGTTGATGAGCGTGACATCAGCATCCTCGGCGGGCTCGCCGCCCGGGACGGTGATGCCGGTGACAGTGATCTGGTTGGCGGCCGCACCGGTGCCGTGGTTGAAGTTGCCGGTGCCGGTGACGAAGTTCGTGTTTCCGACCGTGATGGACACGTGCTGCGTGCCGGCGTCGATGTTGGTACCGGTGAGCACGAGGCTGCCGTTCGTCGTTCCGGCGAGGAACGACGCCGGGCTGAGCGTCGACACCTTCGGCGCGGCGACGATCGTGAGCGCACAGCCGGTCGCGGTACATGACGACGTCGACGTGCCGCCGTCGGGGTTGACGAGCTTGATGGTCGCGGAGCCGAGGCTGGCGCCAGGGTCGACGTTGAACGTCTCCTTGACGGTGCTCGGCGTACCAGCGTCTGCCTCTTCGCCGGTGATCGTGACGCCGGAGGGGAGGCCGGTGAGGATGGCGTGCGTGTACGTCGACGGATCACCCGAGCCAGCGGTGAAACCGTTCGTCGCGCCGACATCGATGGTCATGCTGACGCCCTGCGCGCCCTGCCCGTAGTTGAGCGGGGTCGTCGCCGGATTGCTGATGTAGTGCACGCCCGTGGGTGCCGGCGCGTCGGTCACGACGAACGAGCCCGCGTTGGTGACCGAGTGGAGCGTGGCGTCCGAGACCGTGGCGCTCCAGTTGTTGATGCCCGTAGCGGTGACGGCGGTTGTGTTAACGCCGGAAACCGTGACCTTCGTTCCGTCGTTCGAGACCGCGACGGAGGAGAAGCTCATCGAGCCCGGAGTCGCCTGACCGGCCGCTGGTGCCAGCGTCACCGAGTTGGTCGTCGGCTGGAAGTTGTGACCTGAGATGACGAGGGTCTGACCAGTTGCGTTGCGGCCGATCGTGTTGCCGCCCGTCGCCAGCAGCTTGACGCTGTCGATCGTCGGCGCCGGGAAGATCTCGAGGCAGCTCACGCACGTGTTGTGCTTGCCGTCGCTGTTGGTCACGGTGACGTCGTCGAAGTACGGCGCGGTCTCCGAGCCGGCGGTGACGTTGATCCGCAGTGCGATCTGCGTCAACGTGCCGGCGACACCGCTGGCGCCCGCGTCGGTCTCGCCCGAGCCGGCGACCTTCCGCAGACTCACGTTTCCGTCGGCGAGGCCGGTGACGGTTTGCCGAATCGCGACGTTAGGGCTTCCCGACGTACCGAGGGTCGCGCAGTCGGAAATGGTTCCGGCGCACGAAATGTACTGGCCCTTGGCGAAGCTCTGCCCGTTGATGAGGAAGTTCTGGTAGCCGACGTTCGTGCTGTTGTTCGACTTCGTCCCCTCAGCCAGCGCGCTCGGCGACACGTTCGCGACGACCGGGGTGAAGCCCTGGACGGAAACGCAGCTCGTGCACGCATCTTCGATCGGGACCGAGACGGGGCCCTGACTCTGAATCTGATGGATATCGATGTCGTACGGCCCGGGATTCGCGGCCGTGAAGTCCGCGCTGATGGTGATCGACTTGGAGGTGCCGCCGGAGCCCACTACTGCCGTCGCGGCGACCGTGTCGTTCGCGTTGCCCGTGCGGCTGATCGTCACGGTCGGCGCGGGCGCGGGCGGGCTGAGGTACGTGTTGGTCGTCGTAACGGTGATGGTGTGCTGTCCGGTGTTGAGCAGCGGGGACCCCGACGTGACCGTTGCCGGCGAGGCCGCGGCCGACGCAGCTCCGGTCGTGAGCGTTGCCGCCACAACGACCATCGAGCCCGCGACAGCAGTCACCCGCGCGAACACACGACGTACGTCCATCAAAGACCCCACCGATCGCTGTAAAGCCCACCCCTGCCATCGCCCGAACGGAGGATGGCTCCAACAGACGATAAGCCCCGGCGCGACCGCGAGGGACGCAATTCGGACACAAAGTTCCTGGGATTTACCGGGCGAACACTCACCTTTCAGCCAGTCGAACTAGTCTCGCCGCTCCATGCTCGACATCGCGCTGGCCACCGAACCGGGACATTACGGATTCAAGCGACCTTCGCGACCAACCTGGGTAGACGGCACAAACCCGCGAGTGGCAATCTTCTCCAGCCCAGCACTCGGAGGAGACCCATGCACTCGCGAACCAGCCTCGCCGCTTGCCTCGCGTCCGCCGCCGCGCTGATCGGCCCCGCCGTCGTACCAACGTCCGCGCACGCCGACGTGGGCGAGTGCGCGCCGATCACGATCGGCGGCCAGGTAGCCGGGTGCGTCAGCGTCTCGGCGACGCCGTCGCAGCAACCGAACGGAGACCCACAGCTCGACATCACCGCCACCCTGCAGGTCTTCGGACTGGAGCCCGTGACGCGCACCGTGACCGGCACCGTCCCCGTCGCGGAAGTCGAGAGCGACGCCCCGACGGCGTGTGACGCCAGCGGACAGCGAGTTACGCGTGAAGGTGAGTGGGGTGAAATTCGGACGTGAGTACGGGATTGGCGGAGTTTCCGAAACATCCGCGGGTCCTAGTTGTTTCGGGGAAGTAGGACTCACTATCGTGCCGAGGGGCAGTGGTGAGGTCGCTTCGATCAACCCGCCGACTGTCACGAGCACCCCGACGACCCCCATCACGCAGCCGTACGACGTTCCACAGATCTGCATCACGTCGAACCCCGGCGCTTGCGCCGGACCCTTCAACGGCGAGATCGCACCGGAAATACCGGTCCCTGGCGCAACACCTCCGGGTGTCAACCAAGGTGACCCAACGCAGCTGTGTATCGGCGTCGCCGGTACGGGCACGAACATCCCGTTCTGGCTGTTCTCTCAGCCGGTGAATGGCGCTGACGTCTGGGGCTACTACGACGGGACCAACTGCGCGCCGTACATCCCGTTAGGGCTGCCCGCGCCGAATCTCTCCAACTCGTTGTAACCGCGGGCAGCACCGCTCACAGCTTTCGCCGCACCTCGGCGACGTCCGCTGCCATCTGCGCGACCAAGGTATCGACCGAGTCGAACTTCTCCATGCCGCGCAACCGCTCGGCGAACTCGACCGTGATGCGCTCGTCGTACAAGTCGAACTCAGCGTCCAGAGCGTACGCCTCGACCCGCCGCTCGACGCCGTCGAACGTCGGATTGCTTCCCACCGACACCGCCGCGGGCCAGCGCGACCCGTCCGCGCGCACCAGCCACCCCGCATACACGCCGTCCGCGGGCACGGCGATGCCCGCCGGTATCGCGAGGTTCGCCGTCGGGTAGCCCAGCGCCCGCCCGCGCGCGTCGCCGCGCACGACCACACCCGACAACGCGTACGGCCGGCCCAAGGCACGCAAAGCACCGGCCACGTCGCCCGCGGCCACGAGACCGCGTACCAAGGTCGACGACACCGCGTCGCCGTCGCCGACGAGACCGACCGCATCCACGTCGAACCCGTCCGCGGCGCCGAGCGACCGCAGCAGTGCCACGTCGCCCAACGCGCGATTGCCGAAGCGGAAGTTCTCCCCGACAACGACCCGCCGCGCGTGCAAGCGGGACACCAGCAGCCGCTGTACGAACTCCTCCGCCGTCCACGACGACATCTCGCGGTCGAACGGCAGCACCAGTACGGCGTCGATCCCCAACGACGCCAACAACTCGACGCGCTCCGGGACGGAGCCGAGCAGCAACGGCGCCGCCTCCGGCCGGACGACCCGCGCCGGGTGCGGGTCGAACGTGACGACCACCGACGAAGCGTCGAGCGACCGGGCCGCTTCGATGGCGCGCGCCACGATCGCCCGATGCCCAAGGTGTACGCCGTCGAACACGCCGATCGCGACGACGCTGCGACCCCAGTCCTCGGGAACCTCGCTCGGATCACGCCACC
Source organism: Frankiaceae bacterium (assembly GCA_030840525.1). Taxonomy (GTDB): domain Bacteria; phylum Actinomycetota; class Actinomycetes; order JAFAQI01; family JAFAQI01; genus BP-197. The sequence goes on along the minus strand of JAVEEI010000095.1, from coordinate 10,065 downwards.
GTCGCACCCGACACACCTTACGGAGTAAGCGAAACTCAGCCCGCGGGTGCGAACACGGCGAGCGACTTCACCCGGTCACCGGCCCGCTCCAGCAACGCGATCGCCGACCCGTCCGCGGACATCGCGGCGACCACCCCACCCGGCATGTCCGCCGCCTCGATCGCCTGGCCCCGCGCCACCCGGAACACCTCGTCGTCGGTCAACAACCGCACCGGGAAAGCAGCCTGCAGCGCCGAGGCGAGCGGCGTCACGTCGAAGCGTTCCGCGAGCTGGTCCAGCGTGCGCGCGTCCTCGACCCGGAAGCCGCCGATGCGGGTACGGCGCAGCGCCGTCAGGTGCGCGCCGACACCCAGCGCAACGCCGAGGTCGCGCGCAAGCGCGCGCACGTACGTCCCCGTCGAGCACGTCACCGCCACGTCGACGTCGTCGCCGCGCCGGGCCAGTAGCTCGAACCGCGACACCGTCACCGGCCGCGCGGCGAGGTCGACCGACTCCCCCGACCGCACCCGCGCGTACGCGCGCTGCCCATCGACCTTGATGGCCGACACCGCAGACGGCACCTGCATCAGCTCGCCGGTCAGCCGCGCCATCGCCGCCGCGAGCGCCGCATCGGTGACGCCACGAGCGTCCGCGACGTCGACCGTCTCACCCTCCGCGTCGTCGGTCACCGTCGTGGCGCCGAGCCGGATCGTCGCGAGGTAGTCCTTGTCGTGCAACGCAAGATGACCGAGCAGCCGCGTCGCGCGCTCGACGCCGACGATGAGCAGCCCGGTCGCCATCGGGTCGAGCGTGCCCGCATGACCGACCCGCCGGGTGCCGGCCAGCCGCCGGCACCGCGCGACCACGTCGTGCGACGTCCAGCCGGCCGGCTTGTCGACCAGCACCAGACCGTCGGTCACAGTTCGGGTGCCGTCTCCAGCGCGGCCAAGAGCTTTCGCGCCGTCGTCTCGATGTCGTCGTACGACGTGAACCCCGCGGCCAGCCGGTGCCCGCCGCCGCCGAGACCGGCACACACGGCGCCGACGTCGGTGCCGCCGCGGGAACGCGTGGAGACCCGGAACGTACCGTCCGCGTCCTGCTTGAACACGGCCGCGACGTCCGCCTCGCGGGTCGCGCGGACCGCTTCGATGACCGGCTCGATCTCGTCCATGCTCAAGCCCGCCACTGTCAGGTCCTCGGTCGTCGTCCACGTCCAGACGACGCCGCGACCGCCGGCGGCGGAGCGGTCGAGCGCGACCCGGGAGAGCGCGGCGCCGAGCACCTGCGCGAAGCCGAACGGGCGACTCCCCCAGAGCTGTTGCGCGACCTCCTCGGGCCGAACCCCGGCGGCCAGCAGCCGGCCCGCGACCGCGTGCACCGCCGGCGTCGTGACCGAGTGCTGGAAGCTGCCGGTGTCGGTGACGAGCCCGACGTACAGCAACGTCGCGGTCTCGACATCGATGGGCGACCCGAGCCGCCGCAACAGCTCCTCGACGACGACCGCCGTCGCCGCCGCCAACGGGTCGATGAGCTGTACGCCGTCGAGCCCGCTGTTGTGCGCGTGGTGGTCGACGACGAGCAGCGCGGCCGCTTCGTCGGCGCGCGGGCCGAGGACGCCGAGGCGGTCGCGGCTCGCGGTGTCGAGTACGACGAGCAACGACGGCGCGGCCGGCGCGCTCGAGGGCGGCACGACGCTGTCGATGTCCGGCAGCCACGTGTACGACGACGGGACCGCCCAGCGCTCGTCGCCCCAGGTACAGGTCACGTCGATGCCGCGGGCACGCAGCACCCGCGCCAGCGCGAGCATCGATCCCAACGCGTCGCCGTCGGGCGCGACGTGGCAGACGAGGGTCGCGTCGGGTGCGGCGTCGATCAGCGCGACCGCGGCGGCCCAGCGCTCGTCGGGCAGGGTGACAGCTGCGGTCACGCTTCTGTGTCGGCTTCCTCGGCCGCGTCCTCGTCCGCCGAATGGCGGTAGGGGTCGGCGTCTCCCGCGGGCCGGGCGCCGGCCGCGAGGTGGTGCAGCTGCTCGTCCGCCACGCGCGCGCGCTCGAGCAGCTCGTCGATGTGACGCGCGTTGTCCGGCAGCGCGTCGTGCACGAACGCCAGCGACGGGGTGTGCTTGAGCCCGGTGCCGCGGCCGACCGCGGACCGGATCAGGCCCTTCGCGCTCTCCAAAGCAAGCGCCGTATCGGACCGGACCTCGTCGTCGCCCCACACCGTGTAGAAGACGGTGGCCTCACGAAGGTCCGGCGTAAGGCGCGCGTCGGTCACGGTGACCATGCCGAGCCGCGGGTCCTTCACCTGGCGCTCGATGAACTCGGCGATGATCTCGCGCACGCGCACGCTCATCCGCCGGGTCCTCGCCTCGTCGGCCATTGCGATCGGTCCTCTCCCCGTCGTCTCAGTCGTCGTCGCCGTACAGCCGTTGCCGGGCCGAGAGCAGCTCGACCTCCGGCCGCCCGGCGACGAGGCGCTCGCACGCATCCATCACCTCGCGGCAGTGCGCCGGGTCCGCTGCCACGACCGCCGCGCCGACGAGCGCCCGCCGGTGCAGGTCCAGGTGCCCTGCCTCGGCGACCGATACGTCGAACCGCCGGCGCAGCTCGGCGACGAGCGGCCGGACCAGCGAGCGCTTCTCCTTCAACGAGTGCACGTCGCCGAGAAGCACGTCGAGCTCCAGTGTCCCTACATACATCGCTGGCTCACCTCGGACTTGTCAGCGCGTGGCGTGGCGATAGCGACACCACGCGCTGACAACTCGGCTACGCGCGCGGCTTCTCGCGCAACTCGAAGGTCTCGATGACGTCGTCGACGGCGATGTCGTTGTAGTTGCCGAGCGAGATACCGCACTCGAAACCTTCACGCACCTCGGTCGCGTCGTCCTTGAACCGGCGCAGGCCCGTGATCGTCAGGTTGTCCGCGACCACCACGCCGTCGCGGACGAGGCGGGCCTTCGCGTTGCGGACGATCGTCCCGCTGCGCACGACACAACCGGCGATGTTGCCGAACTTCGACGACCGGAACACCTCGCGGATCTCCGCCGTACCGAGCTGCGCCTCTTCGAACTCCGGCTTGAGCATGCCGCGCAGCGCCTGCTCGACGTCCTCGATCGCCTGGTAGATGACCGAGTAGTAACGGACGTCGACCTTCTCGCGCTCGGCGAGCTCGCGCGCCTTGCCTTCCGGCCGGACGTTGAAGCCGATGATGACCGCGTCGGACGCCTTGGCGAGGTTGATGTCGTTCTCGGTGATCGCGCCGACACCACGGCCGATGATGCGCAGGCCGACCTCGTCCTCCGCGCCGACATCGATGTTGAGCAGCGCGTCTTCGAGTGCCTCGACCGAACCCGACACGTCACCCTTGAGGATGAGGTTGAGCTGGTTGACCTCGCCCTGCTTGATCCGCTCGAGCACGTCTTCCAGCGTCAGGCGGCCACGGCTCTTCGCCAGCTCGGCGTAGCGCTCGCGCGCCTGCCGCTGGTCGGCGATCTGCCGCGCCATCCGGTCTTCGGGGACGACCATGAAGTTGTCGCCCGCGCCGGGGACGCTGGTCAGGCCGAGCACCTGCACCGGCCGCGACGGCGTCGCCTCGTCGACCGGGTCGCCGTTCTCGTCGAGCATCGCGCGGACGCGACCGAACGCGTCGCCGGCGACGATCGAGTCGCCGACCCGCAACGTGCCGCGCTGCACCAGCACCGTCGACACCGGGCCGCGGCCGCGGTCGAGGTGCGCCTCGATCGACACGCCCTCGGCCGGCCGGTTCGGGTTGGCCCGCAGGTCGAGCGCGGCGTCGGCGGTCAGTACGACGGCCTCCAGCAGCTGCGGAAGGCCGACACCCGTCACCGCGGACACGTCGACGAAGATCGTGTCGCCGCCGTACTCCTCCGCGATCAGGCCGTACTCGGTCAGCTGCCCGCGCACCTTCGTCGGGTCGGCGCCTTCCTTGTCGACCTTGTTGACCGCGACGACGACCGGTACGTCGGCCGCCTGCGCGTGGTTGAGCGCCTCGATGGTCTGCGGCATGACGCCGTCGTCGGCCGCGACGACGAGGATCGCGATGTCGGTGACCTGCGCACCGCGGGCCCGCATAGCGGTGAACGCCTCGTGACCCGGGGTGTCGATGAAGGTCAGCGTGCGGTCGTCGCCGTTGACGATCGTGTGCACCTGGTAGGCGCCGATGTGCTGCGTGATGCCGCCGGCCTCGCGCGCCTGCACGTTGGCCGAGCGGACCGCGTCGAGCAGCTTGGTCTTGCCGTGGTCGACGTGACCCATGACCGTGACGACCGGCGGCCGCGCGACGAGGTCTTCCTCTTCCTCGTCCGCGTCGAACTCGAGGTCGAACCGGGCCAGGATCTCGGCGTCTTCCTCCTCCGGCGTGACGATCTTCACGTCGTAGCCGAGCTCGGTGCCGAGCAGCTGCAGCGTCTCCTCCGGCGCGGACTGCGTCGCGGTCACCATCTCGCCGAGCTGCGTGAACACGACCTGCACGAGCGACGCCGGGTTGGCGCCGATCCGGTCGGCGAAGTCGGCGAGGCTGGCGCCGCGGGGCAGCCGGATGGTCTCGCCACCACCGCGCGGGACCTGCACGCCGCCGATCGTCGGCGCCTGCATGTTGTCGAACTCTTGACGCCGCTGCTTCTTCGACTTGCGGCCGCGCGTCGGCCGGCCACCGGGGCCACGACCGAACGCGCCCTGGGTCGGAGCGCCGCGACCGCGACCGCCGGGACCACCGGGACGGCCGCCGAAGCCACCACCGCCGGGACGGCCGGGGGCGCCGGCTCCGGCACCGCCGGGGCCACCACCGGGCCGACCGGCTCCGCCGTACCCGCCACCCGCGGGTCCGGCACCGCGGCCGGCGCCGGGACCGCCGGGGCGGCCGGCTCCGAAGCCACCGCCGCCGGGACGGCCGGCACCCGGGGCGCCGGGACGACCGGCTCCGGGTCCGCCGGCGCGGCCGGGACCGCCGGGACCGCCGGGACGCGGCGGCATCATGCCGGGACCGGGGCGCGGCGGCATGCCGGGCCGCGGCGGCATGCCCGGGGCACCGCCGGGCCGAGGCACGGCGCGGGGCGCCGGGTCGCGGGTCGTGAACGGGTTGTTGCCCGGGCGGGGTACGCCGGGCCGCGGTGCGGCGGGGCGGGCAGCCGCCGGGCCGGCGGCGGCCGCGGGCCGCTCGTCTTCGTCGTCGTCGAGGCGCACCGGCACCGGCTCGACCGGCGGGAACACGGTCTCGAGCGGGGTGTCGACCGTCGACGTGGGCGCGGGTGCAGCCGGCTCGGGCGCCGGCTCCACCGGCGCCGGGGCGGCGGCCGCGGTCTTCTTGGCCGCGGTCTTCTTGGCCGGCGCGGCCGCGCCGTCGCCGCCGGCTACCTCGACCTTCGGGAAGGCGGCGAACACCTTCGCGACGACGGGCGCCTCGATCGTCGAGGACGGAGTCTTGACGTACTCGCCGTTGCTGTTGAGCCACTCGATGAGCTCTTTGGAAGTCTTGCCGACTTGCTTCGCAAGCGCGGACACCCGCTCCTTGGCCACAAACTCTCCTTCGGTGGCCCGCGGTGTGCCGCAAGCCGTTGTCAGTGCACGGTGTTACTCATCGGTGCTGGCTCATCGAGCGCTCATCGTTACGGTCCGCCCTCTCGGGGATGGCTTCGTCGTCGTACTCGGCCCGGTGCGCCTCGATCCATGCCCGCACCGCGGTCGCGTCCAGCGGTCCCTCGGCCCGCAGTGCCCGGCCGAAGGCCCGCCGCCGCTCGGCGAGTGCGAGGCACTCGGGGTCGAGGTGCAGGTGCGCACCCCGGCCCGGCATCCGGCCTCGCGGGTCGGGGGTCAAGGCTGCTGACGCCCCGGCCGCGTTGGGTGGTTCAGCCACGATGCGCAGCAGGTCCGACTTGGCGCTCCGCTCCCGACAGCCCACACAGGTGCGTACGGGGACGGCCCGCCTCGTCACCGAAGGAGTCTAGCCCGCGCTCGGGCGTGTCGCGAGTCCGCAGTACGGCGGGACCCGCCCGCCGCGGTCCGTGATCATGGCGTTCGCAGCGTATTTCGGCGTGATCATGGCGGTCGCAGCCTGCAAACGCCATGATCACGAAGCGGGAGGGGGCTCCGGTGAGTCGCCCGGCGCGGGATCGCGCGCGGCGTCGCTGCGGATGTCGATGCGCCAGCCGGTGAGCCGGGCCGCGAGCCGGGCGTTCTGCCCTTCGCGGCCGATCGCGAGCGAGAGCTGGTAGTCGGGTACGACGACCCGCGCGGACCGGGCCGCCGCGTCGACCACCGTCACCGACGTGACCTTCGCCGGCTGCAGCGCCTCGGCCAGGAAGTCGGCCGGGTCGGCGTGCCACTCGACGATGTCGATCTTCTCGCCGTGCAGCTCGTTCATCACCGCGCGCGCCCGCGCGCCCATCGGCCCGATGCACGCGCCCTTCGCCCGCACGGTCGGCACCTTCGAGTGCACGGCGATCTTCGTCCGGTGGCCGGCCTCGCGGGCGATCGCGGCGATCTCGACCGAGCCGTCGGCAATCTCGGGCACCTCCATCGCGAACAGCTTCTTCACCAGGTTGGGATGCGTCCGCGAGACGGTGATCTGCGGGCCGCGCATCCCCCGGTGTACCTGGACGACGAGGCAGCGCACCCGCTCGCCGTGCACGTAGCTCTCTCCCGGCACCTGCTCGGCCGGCGGCAGCACGGCCTCGACCCCGCCGCCGAGGTCGACGAACACCGGCCCGTCCGCCCGGACGCCGGCGTGCGCCTGCACGACGCCGCTCACGACGTCGCCCTCCTTGCCGGCCCACTCGCCGTACGACGACTCCTGGTGCGCGTCGCGGAGCCGGCTCATGATGACCTGCTTGGCGGTCATCGCGGCGACCCGGCCGAAGTCGCTGGGGGTGTCGTCCCACTCGCGCGCGACCTCGCCGGCCTCGTCGACCTCCTGCGCGTGCACGCGCACCTCGCCGGTCTTGCGGTCGAGCTCGACCCGCGCATGCGCGGCCGCGCCCTCGGTGTGCGTGTAGGCGGCGAGCAGTGCCGACTCGATGGCCTCGACGACCGTCTCGAACGAGACGTCCTTCTCCCGGACCAGGCTGCGCAGCGCGGCGACGTCGATGTTCACGAGAACTCGACCTGCACCTTGCCGGGGCCGAGCTCGGCGTACGTGAGCTCGCGGGTCTCGCCGTCGACGTCGAGGCGGACCCGCTCGTCGTCGGCGTCGACGACGCGGCCGGTCACGCCACCGGCCACGGTCACGAGACGGCCCGCGGCTCGGCGCCAGTGCCGCGGCTCGGTCAGCGGCCGGTCGACCCCGGGCGAGGTCACTTCGAGCGTGTACGGCGTCGGGCCGGTGACGTCGCTGTCGTCGAGCGCCGCGGAGACGACCCGGGAGACCTCGGCGACGGCGTCGAGGTCGAGGCCGCCGTCGCGGTCGACGACGACGCGCACGACGTGGCGGCGGCCGGCGGCGGTGACGGCGACGTCTTCGAGGTCGAACCCGGCGGCCGACACGACGGGAGCGAGCACGTCGCGGACCCGGTCGCGGGAGACGGCTGACGACATGCGCACCTCCCGCTCTTCTCTTGTGGCCGTGCGTCGTACCCGGTCCTGCGCGGCCAAGGATAGTCGAACGGCCGTGGCAGACTCGGCCTCGATGACGGTCAGCCGGCGCACGATCCTCGTCGCGATGCCGGTCGGCGCCGCCGCGGCCGCCTGCCGCAACCGGTCTCCGAAGCCGCCGCCGGATCCCGACGCCGCGGCGCTCGCCGGCGCGCGCGACACCGAGCAGCGGCTGGTCGCGGCGTACGACGCCGCTGGCGACACGATGCGGCGCGACCTGCATGCCGCGCACCTGTCCGCGCTGGCCGGCACGATGCCTAGTGCGCTGCCCGCGCTGCCCGCCGACCCGACCGGCCTCGTCCGCGGCTCGGTAGCGCCGCTGCAGGCGGCCGCGGTCGGTGCCCGCTCCGGCCACGTCGCCGCGGTGCTCGCGAGCATCGCCGCGTCGCACCTCAGCGGCTCATGACCACCGTCGTCGGCGCGCTGCAGGCCGCGCTCGCGGTCTCGCACGAGATGGTCTACGGCTACGGCCTGGCCGCGGCACACCTGTCCGGCAAGCCGTACGCCGCCGCCCTCGCGGCGCTCGCCGATACGCAGGCGCGGCGCGACCGGCTGGCCGGCCTGCTCCGCGAGCGCGGCCAGGTCCCTGCCGCCGCGGCCCCGGCATATGCCCCGCCGAGCCCGGTCGCGACAGCCGCGGCGGCGACCGCGCTGTGCGTGCTGCTTGAGCACGCGGCGGAGGGCGCGGCGTGGGATCTCGTCGCCGCGTCGGCCTCGGGCGACGAGTTGCGCGCGCTCGGGGTCAGGTGGCTCGGCGTCGCCGCGGCCCGCGCGGCGCAGTGGGCCGGCAAGGCCGCCGCGGCTCGCGAGCCGGCACTTCCCGGCCAACCGCCAACCTGAGTCGCCGTCAGCGCGACATAGAGGTCGCGGTGGCGGCGATGATCATGGGGCGCACAGCGCGTCGACGACCTCGACCACATCGGCCAGGTCGTCGACGACAGCGTCCGGCGTGACGTCGTACGGCGGTACCTCGTCGTTGCGGATCCAGACCGTGCGCATGCCGAGCCGGGCCGCGCCGTAGACGTCGTCCCACAGCCGGTCGCCGACGAACACCGCCTCGCTCGCCTCGACGCCGACCGCGTCGAGCAGTGCGCGGAACGCGTCCTCGTGCGGCTTCACCACGTCGAGGTCGCTCGTGTAGACGCGCGCGTCGAGCAGGTCGAGCAGGCCGTCGCGGGCAAGCCACGACTCGTGCTGCGTGCGCGGCCAGTGCGTGTTGGACAGCAGCCCGGTGCGCAGGCCGCGCGCCCGCAGCGCGTGCAGCACCTCGCGCGCCTCCGGCCGGGCGACAGTGGTCGGCGCCCAGTGGTCGAGGTACGACGCGACCGCGCGGTCGTGCAGCACCTCGTCGACGGGCAGCCCGACCGCCGCACTCGCGGTCCGCAACACCTCCGCCGTCGTCGCGCTGCGCAACGACCCCGTCGTCCGCGCCCACACCTCGTGCTCGGCGTCGAGCAGCGCGGCCGCGACGCGGTCGGAGTCGTCGGGCGCGAGCACGCTCGCCGCGACCCGCCACGCGTCGAGCATGTCGACCGAATGGAACGTCGTGAGGGTGCCACCCCAGTCGAACAGGACTGCCCGAACAATGCGGGCCGAGCTCACCCGGCCAGCTCGGCGACGACGTGCGGCAACGGGACGACCCGCCGCTCGCCGGTACGCCGGTCCTTGACCTCGACGTTGCCGTCGGCCAGCGCCTTGCCGACGACGACGATCGTCGGCATCCCGAGCAGGTCGGCGTCGGCGAACTTCTCCCCCGCGGTCGCGTTGCGGTCGTCGAGCAACACGCGCAAACCGGCCGCCTCGAAATCGCCGGCAAGCTCAGACGCCGCACGCAACTGCTCGTCGCCTTTGCCGACCGGTACGACGTGCACGTCGTACGGCGCGACCGACGCGGGCCAGCACAGGCCGGACGCATCGGCGGTCTGCTCCGCGACGGCGGCGACCGCACGGGACACACCGATGCCGTACGAGCCCATCGTGATCCGGATCGGCTCGCCGTCCGGACCTTGCGCGTCGAGGCCGAAGGCGTCGGCGTACTTGCGGCCGAGCTGGAAGATGTGGCCGATCTCGATGCCGCGCGCGATCCGCAGCGCACTGCCGCAGCGCGCGCAGCGGTCGCCGTCACGGATCTCGACCGCGCCGATCTCGCCGGCCGGCTCGAAGTCGCGACCGCGCACGACGAACGCCGCGTGCTTGTCGTCTTCGTTGGCACCGGTCACCCATGCGCTGCCAGGGACGACGAGCGGGTCGACGAGGTACCTGACGCCGATCTCGGCAAGTCGCTGTGGCCCGATGTAGCCCACGCGCAGCTCGGGCCACCGGTCGAAGTCCTTGCCCTCCGCCTGGGTCACTTCGGTCGGCTCGAGCTGCCCCGCGACCCGCTTGAGGTCGACCTCGCGGTCGCCGGGTACGCCGACGATCAGCAGCTTCCAGTCGCTCGACCCGGGCTCGCGCGTCTTCAGTACGACGTTCTTCAACGTGT
>JAVEEI010000091.1 GCA_030840525.1 Frankiaceae bacterium | reverse complement strand
GCGTGGGTCGAGCAGCTGTACGCCGCCGCGCCGCTGCTCGAGCCCGACGACCTGCCCGGCTCCGGCGACGACGACATCTCCGACGCCGAGCTCGCCGCGTTGCAGCAGCGCTTCCTCGACGGCGGGTGGGCCGAGCGGCGGCCGGTCGCGGTCGAGCAGGCCTTCGAGCTGCTCGTCGGCGGCCGGATGGTCCGCGGCCGGATCGACGCGGTCTACCCGGTCGTCGCCGCCACCGGGGCGGTCGCCGGCTACGAGGTCGTCGACTACAAGACCGGCGTCGTCCCGCCCGACTTCGCCGCGGCGTCGCTGCAGCTCTCCGTCTACCGGCTGGCCTGGGCCGACCTCGCCGGCTGCGACCCGGCAACGGTGACCGCCGGCTTCCTCTACGTCCGCACCGGCGAGCTGAAGGCGCCCGACCGGCTGCTGTCGCGGGCCGAGCTGGCCGAGGTCCTGGCCCCCGCGGACGCGGGCCTCGCCGACTAGGGTTCCCCGACTAAGGTTCGCGGCATGCCCGACAGCGACGTCCGCCGGTACTGCCAGGACCACGCCGAGGCGTTCCTGGCCGACCTGATCGAGTGGTTGCGCATCCCGTCGATGTCCGGGGACCCGGCGTACGCGGGGGAGGTGCGCCGGTCTGCCGAGTGGCTGGCGGAGGCGTTCCGCCGTACCGGCTTCCCGACCGTCGAGATCTGGGAGACCGGCGGGCTGCCCGCGGTCTTCGCCGAGTGGCCGGCGGACGACGCCAGCGCGTCGGCGGTCGTAGTCTACGGTCACCACGACGTGCAGCCGGTCGACCCGCTGGAGCTGTGGCAGACCGGGCCGTTCGAGCCCGAGCTGCGCGGCGAGGAGCTCTTCGGCCGCGGCGCGGTCGACGACAAGGGCCAGGTCGCGTTCCACCTGCTCGGCCTGCGCGCGCTGCTCGAGACGTCCGGCCGGTCCGCGCCGCCGGTCACGCTGCGGTTCCTGGTCGAAGGCGAGGAGGAGAGCGGGTCACGCAACTTTCGCGCGATGCTGCAACGCGAGCGCGCGCGGCTGGCCTGCGAGGCGGTCGTCGTCTCCGACACCGGCATGTGGGGCCGCGAGACGCCGACGATCTGCACCGGCATGCGCGGCATGATCGAGTGCGACATCGACCTGCACGGCCCGGACATCGACCTGCACAGCGGGTCGTTCGGCGGCGCGGTGCCCAACCCGCTCGACGTCATGGCCGGGCTGCTCGCCGGCCTGCACGACGACCAGCGCCGGATCACGCTGCCCGGCTTCTACGACGACGTACGGCCGCTGTCGGACCGCGAGCGCGAGCTGATCGCCAAGCTGCCGTACGACGAGGCCGAGTGGCTCGCGACCGCCGCGAGCCGGGCGCCGTACGGCGAGTCCGGGTACTCGACGCTGGAGCGGGTGTGGGCCCGGCCGACTGCCGAGGTCAACGGCATGTGGGGTGGCTACATGGGCCCCGGCGGCAAGACGATCGTGCCGTCCGACGCGCACGCGAAGGTGTCGTTCCGGATCGTCGCCGACCAGGACCCGCTGACGGTCAAGAAGCTGTTCGACGACTACGTCGCGGCGACGGTGCCGGCCGGCATCACCGCGGCCGTCGACTGGCACACCGACGGCGTCCGGCCGTGCCTCACCCCGCTCGACGAGCCGGCGCTGCTCGCGACGACGCGGGCGATGGAGCGCGCGTTCGACCGCGAGGTGCTGTACACCCGCGAGGGCGGCAGCGGGCCGGAGGCCGACCTCGCCGACGTACTCGGGGCGCCGGTCGTGTTCCTCGGCGTCGGGCTGCCCGACGACCGCATCCACGCGCCCAACGAGCGCGTCGTCTTCCCGCTGCTGCTGGTCGGCGCGGAAGCCGCGGCGTACCTGTGGGACGAGCTCGCGACGACGCTCGGTTGAGTGGGTCGGGGTTGACCGAGCCCGGGCCGGCGCTGTCGCGGGCCGCGTTCGACCGCGCCGCGCACCGCCGCAAGGACCCCGAGTGGCTGGCGGCGGCATGGGCCGGCGGCAAGTTGCTCGTCGTCGACGAGGAGCGGCGGGCCGTGGTCGGCGACGACGGGCTGCTCCTCGTGCCGACCGGCGACCGCCCGCCGGCCGGCTACTTCCTCGGCCTCGACGACGACGGCGCCGCGGTGTTCGCCGCCGTCGGCGAGCTGCCGCGCGCGCTCGGCGCCCGGCCCGCGACCGTGCGGGACGTCGGCGCGCTGCTGCCGGCCCGCGACGCCGGCCTGCTCGTCGCCGCGATCGCGCTGGCCAACTGGCACGCGACGCACCCGCGCTGCCCGCGCTGCGGCGACCTCACCGACGTGGTCGACGGCGGCTGGGTACGGCGCTGCCCGGCTGACGGCAGCGACCACTTCCCGCGCACCGACCCCGCGGTCATCGTGCTGGTGCACGACGGCGGCGACCGCTGCCTGCTCGGCCGCCAGCCGTCGTGGCCGCCCGGCCGCTACTCGACCCTCGCCGGCTTCGTCGAGCCGGGCGAGTCGCTGGAGCACGCCGTCGTCCGCGAGGTCGAGGAGGAGTCCGGCGTCGTCGTCGACGACGTCGTCTACCGGGGCAGCCAGCCGTGGCCGTTCCCGGCGTCGCTGATGCTCGGGTTCGAGGCCCGCGCGGTCGGCGGGTCGCTGGGAACCGGCGACGACGAGCTCGAGGACGTCGCGTGGTTCGGCCGCGACGAGCTGCGGTCCGGCCGGCCGCTGCTGCCGCCGCCCGCGTCGATCGCGCACTGGCTGATCACCGGCTGGCTCGACCGCACCGCGGTCGGCTGAGCAACGGCAGCTACCCGCGGGCCAGCTCGTGCCGGCTCGGGTCCGTCGTCGTCGGCCCGCCGGCGAACGCCTGCGCGACGCTCATCCACTCCCGCGCGCTCTCGCCCTCGACGGCGAGCGCGGTGTCGCCCGCGAGCCGGCGCTGGGTGACGACGAGGGCGAAGTCGAGCGCGGTACCAGTGACGCGGTCCGGCGCGGCGGCGTCGCCCCACGTCCACGCGTCGCCGCTCGGCCCGGTCAGCTCGACCCGTACGTCGCCGTCGGGTACAGCGAGACCCCGTACGGCGAAGGAGAAGCCGCGGGTGCGGACGCCGAGGTGGCAGACGTGCCGCAGCCGGTCGGACGGCGTACGGGTGAGGCCGAGGCCGTCGGCGATGTCCTGGCCGTGCGCCCAATACTCCATGAGCCGCGCGGTCGCGAACGACGCCGGCGACATCGGCGGGCCGTACCACGGGACCTTCGCCGCCGGGTCGGCCGCGGCGAGTGCGTCGAGCAACGCCGCCCGGGTCGCGCGCGCGTGCGCCGGCAGCGCGGTACCGATCGCGCGCGCCTCGTCGAGGTGCGCGGCCATGTAACCGTCCGGGTCCGCGGCGACCCGCTGCAGGCCCGCCTCGAATGCGGCCGGGTCCACCAGTGCGGTCGTCGCCTCGCGGTCGAAGAACCACAGGTGGCCGAGGCAGTCGCCGACCGTCCAGCCCGCGGCCGCCGAGGGCGCGTCGAGGTCGCGGCCGGCGACGAGCGCGTCGAGGTCGGCGTGCTCGGCGGCGAGGTCGTCGAGCAGCGCGGTCATGTCGGCGGCCATGCGCGCGAACGTAACATCGGGCGTGCTGACCAACGCTGGGCCGCGGCTGTGGTGGGACCGGTCCGGCGACGGCGAGCCGCCGTTGCTGCTGATCCAGGGCCTCGGCTACACCGCTGACATGTGGCACCGGATCCTCCCGGCTCTTAGCGCGTCGCGGCAGGTGGTCCGGTTCGACAACCGCGGCGTCGGTCGCAGCGACCTGCCGGACGGCGAGTGGTCGATGGAGGAGATGGCCGACGACGCCGCGCGCGTCCTCGACGCGGCCGGGGTCGAGTCGGCGTACGTGTTCGGCGTCTCGATGGGCGGCGTGGTCGCGCAGGAAGTGGCGCTGCGGCACCGCGACCGCGTCCGCGGCCTCGTCCTCGGCTGCACGCACCCGAGCGGTCGCGACGCGGTACGCGCATCGCCGGACGCCGTCGCGATGCTGTTCGACCGCACGCCGCGGTCGCCGCGCGACGCGGTCGAGGCGTCGCTGCCGTTCCTGTACGCCGACGACACGTCGCGCGACCGGATCGACGAGGACGTGACCGTGCGGCTGCGCTGGCCGCTGCGGGCGAAGGCCTACTGGGGCCAGCTCGACGCGATGCGGCGGCACGGCGGCCTGCTCGAACGGCTGCGCTCTCTCGACCTTCCGGTGCTGGTCGTGCACGGCACCGCGGACCGGCTGGTGCAGCCGGACAACGCGCGGCTTCTCGCCGACGCGATTCCGGGCGCGCGACTCGCGTGGATCGAGGGCGCCGGGCACCTGTTCTGGACCGACCGGCCGGAGGAGACGGTCCGGCTGGTCGACGATTTCGTAGCGGGCCTAGCGGCGGCCGGCTAGCTCCGGCGGCAGCGGCACCGACGGGTCGGTCACCGACGCGACGACCATGCGGGCCAGGTCGTGCACCTTGCGGCCGCGCGACCGCGCCGCCTTGCGCAGCCGCTCGAACGCGGCCTTCGGCGCGATGTGCTGGCGTTCGGCGAGCACGCCGATGGCCTGCTCGACGACCACCCGCGCGGTGAGCGCGTGCTCGAGCTGCCCGATCGACGCGCGTAGCTGCGCGACCTCGTCGGTCTCGTCCGGCCGGGCCGGGCGGCGCGGCGGGTCCGCGGTCTCGGCCAGCAGGTCGGCGAGGACCATCGCGCTGGTCAGGTCCGGCTCGTCGGCGTTGCCGACCCGCCACCCGCCGGGCATCCGGCGTACGACGACCGACGTGTCGGCGCCGTCGATGTGCGCCTCGATCACCCCGGCGAGCTCTTCGAGGACCCCGAGGGTCGAGGACGGGACCGGCACCGGGCCGCGGTCGAGCCCGCACAGCGTGCCGACGACGTTGCCGTCGGGGTCCTTGACCGGAACCCCGACGTACGACGTGATCCCGAACTCCTCGCGGGCGGGCACGTCGGCGTACGCCGGGTCGTTGGCGGCGTCGGCGGTCGACGAGGGCGCGCCGCCGACCAGCCGGTGGCAGAAGGTGTCGATGCGCGGGATCGTCCGGCCCTCGGCGACACCCGGCATGGTGCCGAGGACGCGCACGAACGAGAACTCGTCGGTGGTCAGGCCACCGACGAAGACGACCTCCATGCCGAGCAGGTCGGCGGCGGTCGCGAGCGCAGCGCCGACCGCGGGGTGGTGCAGGTCGGCGGTCAGCACGGCTCTATGGTGCCCTGTTTTGCCCCGCCGTGGGGAGGGATCGGTCAGGCCGCCCGGATGGCGGAGAGAAGCTCCGGAAGCGGCGGGTTCGTCAGGGCCCGGCCGTCCGGCAGGACGATGGTCGGGACGGTCGCGTTACCGCCGTTGACGCTCATCACGTAGTCGGCGGCGGACGGGTCGACCTCGATGTCGACCTCGTCGAACTCGATGCCTTCGCGCTCGAGGGCGCGCTTGAGCCGCACGCAGTAGCCGCACCAGACGGTTGTGTACATCGTCAGTCGGGACACGTCCTGCCCAACCTCGCTCGTGACCGGATTGTTCCGATGCCAGGATGGCCCAGTGGATGGCCCAGCGGACCCGCCGGCCGCGCTCGACCCCGAGCAGCAGCAGGCCGTCGAGGCGCTCACCGGGCCGGTGTGCATCCTCGCCGGGGCGGGCACCGGCAAGACCCGCGCGATCACCCACCGGATCGCCGCGATGGTGCACCACGGGGTCGCGGCGCCCAACCAGATCCTCGCGGTGACGTTCACGACCCGCGCGGCCGGCGAGATGCGCGGGCGGCTGCGCGCGCTCGGGGTCGAGCGGGTGCAGGCGCGCACGTTCCACTCGGCCGCGCTGCGCCAGCTCCGCTACTTCTGGCCGCGGCTGTCGGCCGGCCCGTTCCCCACGATCATCGAGAGCAAGCTGCCCTCGATCCGCGCGGCGTCCGCGCGGGTGCGGGTGCAGCTCGACCCGGCCAGCCAGCGCGACGTCGCCAGCGAGATCGAGTGGGCGAAGGCCGCGCAGGTGCAGACCGACGCGTACGCCGAGGCGGCCGTCGCGGCCGGGCGCGAGCCGCCGCTCGACGCCGCGACGGTGCAGAAACTGCTCGCGGCGTACGAGGAGGTCAACGGCGAACGCGGCCAGTTCGACTTCGAGGACCTGCTGATCACGTCGGCGTACGCGGTGGAGCAGCACCGCGAGATCGCGGCGCAGGTGCGCGAGCAGTACCGGCACTTCGTCGTCGACGAGTACCAGGACGTCAACCCGTTGCAGCAGCGGCTGCTGGAGGCATGGCTCGGCGACCGCGACTCGCTGTGCGTCGTGGGCGACCCTAACCAGACGATCTACTCGTTCACCGGCGCGTCCGCGTCGTACCTCACCGACTTCGCCCGCCGCTGGCCCGGCGCGACCGTCGTCCGGCTGGTCCGCGACTACCGGTCGACCAAGCAGGTCGTCGAGTTCGCCAACCGGCTGACACCGGGTACGACGCTGCTCGCGCAGGGCGGCGATGGGCCGGCGCCGACGACGACCGCGTACGACGACGAGCCCGCGGAGGCCGACGGCGTCGTCGCGCGGATCAAGGCGTTGCAGCGCGAGGGAGTGCCGCTGCGCGAGATCGCGGTGCTCTATCGCGTGAATGCGCAGTCGGAGGTCTACGAGGCGGCGCTGGCCGCGGCGGGCATTCCTTATCTCGTCCGCGGCGGCGCGCGGTTCTTCGACCGGCCGGAGGTGCGCGAAGGCATCCTGCGGCTGCGGGTCGCGAGCCACGCCGAGCACGACGGGCCGCTGCCGCAGCTCGTCGCCGACGCGCTCAACGTCGCGGACACCGCGCCCGGCGGCCGTTCCGCGCGCGAGGCGTGGGAGTCGCTGCGGGCGATCATCGGGCTGGCCGAGGAGTTCCCCGGCGCGACGCTGCGCGACTTCGTCGCCGAGCTCGACGCGCGCGCCGAGGCGCAGCACGCGCCGCCGGTCGACGGCGTCACGCTCGCGTCGCTGCACGCCGCGAAGGGGCTGGAGTGGGACGCGGTGTTCCTCGTCGGTCTCGTCGACGGGACACTCCCGATCACGCACGCGACGACGCCCGCGCAAGTCGAAGAGGAGCGCCGGCTGCTCTACGTCGGCATCACCCGCGCGCGCCGGCACCTCGCGCTGTCGTGGGCGGCCGCGCGGGCGGCCGGCGGCCGGCGGTCGCGCAAGCCGAGCCGTTTTCTCGACGTGCCGCGCGGCTCTGCCGGGGCGGCGAAAGCGCCGAAGCGGATCCCCGACGACCCGGTCGAGGTGGCGCTGCGCGAGTGGCGGCTGCAACGCTCGCGCGACGACGGGGTTCCGGCGTACGTCGTGTTCGACAACAAGACGCTGGAGGCGATCGCGGCCCGGCGCCCCGCCGACCGCGCCGAGCTGAGCGACGTCCCCGGCGTCGGCCCGAAGAAGCTGGAGCAGTACGCCGACGACGTGCTGCGGATCGTGCGCCGGTAACCTCCCGCGGGTGGGAAGCCCGCTCGACCAACTCGTCGACCTGCTCGACCTCGAGCAGATCGAGGTCAACATCTTCCGCGGCAACAGCCCGGACGAGAACCGGCAGCGGGTGTTCGGCGGGCAGGTCGCGGGACAGGCGCTGGTCGCGGCCGGCCGCACCGTGCCGGCGGAGCGCCACGTCCACTCGCTGCACGCGTACTTCCTCCGGCCGGGCGACCCGACGGTGCCGATCGTCTACGAGGTCGACCGGATCCGCGACGGCCGGTCGTTCACGACCCGGCGCGTGGTCGCGGTGCAGCACGGCAAGGCGATCTTCAACCTGTCCGCGTCGTTCCAGATCGACGAGCCCGGGGTCGTGCACCAGGGCGTGATGCCGGCCGCGCCGGACCCGGAGTCGCTGCCCACGATGGCCGAGCGGCTGAAGGCGGCCGGCGTGCTCGACGACGCGTTCTGGTCGCGGCCGCGGCCCATCGACGTGCGGCACGTCGAGACGCCGGCGTGGCTCGACCCATCGTCACCGGTGCGGGCGCGGCAGATGGTCTGGATGCGCGCGGACGGCTCGCTCGGCGAAGACGCGCTGAAGCACGTGTGCGTCGTGACGTACGCGAGCGACATGACGTTGCTCGACTCGGTCCTGATGGCGCACGGGCTGTCGTGGCGCAGCGACCGGATCCTGAGTGTCGCGAGCCTCGACCACGCGATGTGGTTCCACCGGCCGTTCCGCGCGGACGACTGGTTGCTGTATGTCCAGGAATCAGCTACCTCCGGCGGCGCCCGCGGGCTCGCGCGCGGCGAGCTCTGGACCCGTGACGGCGAGCACGTCGTGTCCGTCGTACAGGAGGGTTTGTTGCGAGTCGCTAACGCGCCGCAATAATTCGTTGCCATCACTGGACGGGTGCTTTATCGTCCAGCGAAGTTGTTCCTGACGTTGTCGTCGAGCGCGCGAGGAGGTGCCCCATGGAGATCGCCACGTTCCAGCGGGCCGACGCGCGCATCGGCATTCGCACGTCCGCGCTCGGCCTGGCTGCCATGGGCAGCGTTGTGCCCTCGTACGCCGCGATCACCGGTGTCTCGGTGAAGCCGCGTCAGCACAGCGATGCGGGCAATGGCGGCATGGGTGCCCTCGACGCCTGGGGTCCACCGGTTTGAAAGATGTCTCTTCGACCGGCAGACACCAGGCCGCGGCACCCGAAAGGGTCCGCGGCCTTTTCGTTTCCCAAAAACGTTGTCTCCCTTCGATTTCTGACCGTCACGAGCAGCCACAAGGAGGTGGTGCGCCATGACTCTCACCGCAGTCGTCGACCCGGTCGGCGAGGACACGGCGTTGCCGTGCCACGTCGTCGACCCCGACTTGTTCTTCGCCGAGTCCCCGGCGGACGTCGAGCGCGCCAAGGCGCTCTGCCTCGACTGTCCGCTCCGGTCCACGTGTCTCGCCGGTGCTCTCGACCGGCGTGAGCCGTGGGGCGTCTGGGGTGGCGAGCTGGTCTTGCAGGGCGTCGTCGTACCACGCAAGCGTCCGCGCGGCCGGCCGCGCAAGGACGACGTCGCAGCATGACCGCGCTGTCGTCCGGTTTCCGTACATCGTTCTCCGAGGAGCTCGAGATGTTGGTACTGCACGAAAGTCTCGCGCGCGAGCGCATGCGCGAGCACGAACGATCGCTCGACGTGGCGCGCCAGCGCCAGATGCTGAACCGGCTCGCGCAGGTGCGCCGCCTGCAGCGCCGGGCCGAGTCGGCATCCCGCCGCGCTCGCGCCCTGCTCCTGTCCCTCTAGGGTTGGGGCGTGCTGACCGAAGCGAGGGATCGCGCAGTCGACGTACTGTGCGATCCCTCGCTTTCGCATGTGGTGGACCTGGTCGCGTGGCCGGCCGGGTCGGGCGGCGTGATGGTCGCGAACGCTTTTGGTTCTGCGTTGCTGTCGGCATCCGGTGCGTCCGTGTTGCGCGGCCGCAACCCGGTCGCGTCGCAGGACCCGCTGGCGTTCACGCCGTTGGCGGCGGAGCTCGCCGACCCGTCGCCGGCCAATCTCGACAACGCTTACCCGTGGGCGTACGAGCGGTTGTCGTCGCTGTTCCTCGCGTCGGCCGCGCCGGATCTCGTCGTCGTGCACACGGGCAAGCACTACTGGCCGGCGCAAGGCGGGCACCTCGGTGAGCACGGGTCGTTGAACGTCGTACAGTCGCGCGCGCCGCTGCTGCTGTCGGGGGCGGGCGTCGTCGCGCGCGGCTTGCTGCCGGCCGCCGCGCGGGTCGTCGACGTAGCGCCGACGTTGGCATGGCTGGCCGGTACGCCGCTCGCTTCGCTCGGTGACATGGACGGCGCCGCGCTGGTGGACCTCGCCGTTGCCGGCGCCGCGCAGCACGTCGTCGGTCTGCTGTGGGACGGCTGCAACTCCAACTCGCTGTACGCGATGGCGGCGTCCGGCGAGCTGCCGAACGTCGCGCGGTTGCTCGGTTCCGGATGCGCGTTGCAGGGTGGTGCGATCGCCGAGTTTCCTTCGGTGACGCTCGTCAACCACACGTCCGCGCTGACCGGTGTCGGTCCCGGCCGGCACGGGATCGTCAACAACGCGTACTTCGACCGGCGCAGCGCCGTACAGGTGCTGACCAACAACGCGGCGACGTGGCACCGCTGGTCGGAGTGGCTCGCGCCCGGAGTGCAGACGGTGTTCGAGCGGGTGTCCGGTCGTTGCGCTTCGGTCAACGAGCCGGTCGACAACGGGGCTGACTACTCGACGTTCGGGTTGGTGCGGGCGAGCGGGTCGAGCGACGGCGCGAAGTCGATGAACTCGTTGCTGCCGGACCCGTTGCAGGACCCGTTGGCGACCCAGGAACACGTCGTGTCGAACGCCGACTACGCGTGGTCGTCGTCGGTCGACGCGATCGGGGTCGAGCAGGTACTCGGGCTGTGGCCGGCCGGGTCGCCGGGGGAGTGGCCGCGGTTGATGTGGTGGAACACGTTGCTCACCGACACCGGGCATCACGAGGGCGGGCCGCACTCGCCGATCGCACGCGATGCGATGCGCGATGCGGACCGCCGGCTCGGGGTGTTCGTGGATCATCTGGACGCGATCGGCGCGTTCGACTCGACGGTGTTCCTGCTGACGTCGGACCACGGGTCCGAGGGCGCCGACCCGACGTGCGCTGGCGACTGGGACGAGCCGCTGCGCGACGCCGGCATCGAGTTCCGCGACGAGGCCTACGGCTTCATCTACCTGGGCCACTCGTAGCCGCTCGTCGAGGCCGAGTTCTGCCCTCTGACGGAGTGAAACCCCGATCAGTTGCGCCGCTTTGGTCCCGAAGGTTGCCGATAGATACCGGCGCGGCTTCACCTGGGTGTGCGATGGTAGCCCTGTGTCCGTCTGCCGAGGATCTGATGACCGAAGACTCGTTCGCCGAAGCGGTTGAACGGGTCGACGAAGCCGGTCGCCAGGCCTGCCTGGCGATCGAAACGGCGGTGTGCGCGCTACGTGACGGCCGTGCCGCGCGGGACGCGGGTCGTTCTCTGATCGAGGTCGTCGACGAGCTGATCGGTACCGGTGGACGGGAGACTCGGCTGAGCGCCGCTGACGCGTTTCGGGAGTACGAGCGCGCTGTCGCCGGGCTGCGTGCTGGTGTGGTTCGCGCGCTTGTCGACGACGAGGGTCTGACACTGACTGCCGTGGCGCAGCGTTTGAAGATCTCACGGCAAGCGGCTGCCCGGCTCTACGAGTCGGTGCCGGAGCCTGAAGACGAAGGTCCCGGGTGAATCGGGACTAAGGTCCCTGTTGGTACCTAGGGGGTGCCTACCGAGGGTCCTGTCGTGACCACTTCCGCGCTTTCCGCAAGCCCTGGGCCTGACATCGTCGCGATTCGGTCCAACGGTGCTGTTCTCGACCCGCAGTACGCAGAGATGATCGCCGAGTCGATCCCCCACATCGTGTGGACCGCGTCATCGAGCGGCGCGACCACGTACTTCAACCGGCAGGGCACGGACTACACCGGCTGCCCGCGAGAAACCAACTACGCGTGGAACTGGCTCAGCCTCGTCCATCCTGACGACGCCGAGCGGGCCGCAACGGCCTGGCGGCATGCCACGACAACGGGTACGGAGTACGTGCTCGAGTATCGGATTCGCCGCTTCGACGGGGTCTTCCGGTGGCACTGCTTCCGCGCAACACCTCTTCGCGATGCCCTTGGCGAGATCGGCCTCTGGATCGGCACCGCGACCGACATCGAAGACCAGAAGCAGTTGGAGCTCCGTCTTCGCCACGCTGAGCGGGAGGCCACCGAGACGGTCAACCTCTTGCAGAGCATCGAGGCGGCTACCCCGGTCGGTTTCACGCTGGTCGATCGCGACCTGAAGGTTGTTCGAATCAATGAGATGTTGGCCGCTGATGTAGGCCGGTCTGTCGAAGAAAGCATGGGCGTCGCCGTCGCCGAGCTCGTGCCCGAGCTGTGGCCACGACTCAAGAAGGTCTACGAACGCGTACTCGCGGGCGAAACGGTCACCAACGTCGACGTGAGCAAACCGAGCGCCGCGAACCCACAACGGATGTGCCACTGGCTGGCCAGCTACTACCCGGTGCGCGTGGCCGGCGAGATCATCGGTATCGGCACCGTCGTCGTCGACATCACCGAGCGGAGGGAAGCCGAAGAGTTCCGCGCTGTCGTCATGGACAACATGGCGGAAGGTCTCTACGCCCTGGACGCCGACGGGCTCCTTACCTACCTCAACGCTGCGGCCGCATCGATGCTCGGGTGGACCGAAGACGAGCTACGCGGCAAGCCGATGCATGCCACCGTGCATTTCCAACGCGCCGACGGCAGACAGATCTCGGCCGAGGACTGCCCTCTGTTGCAGGTCCGTACTCAAGGCCAGAGCGTTCGGATTCTCGACGAGGCCTATACCCGAAAGGATGGCTCGATCTTCCCCGTCGCCTACTCCTCCGCACCACTACGAAGCGGTCCTACTCTGCAAGGTGTCGTCGTCGTCTTCCGCGACATCACCGAAGAGAAGACGGAACAAGCGACCGCCCAACGGGAGCTCGACGCCCTCACGTGGCTCGGGCGCGTCCGCGACGCGATCGACGAGAATCGGCTCGTCCTGTACTCCCAGCCCATCGTGCCTCTCGGCGCCGGTCGGCCCAGCGAGGAGCTGCTCCTGCGCATGATCGGACGGGACAACGAAGTCATCCTGCCCGGGAGCTTCCTTCCGGTAGCCGAGAAGTACGGGCTGGTCCGTGAGATCGACCGCTGGGTCATCACCCAAGCCACCCGACTAGCCGCAACGGGAAACCGAGTGATCGAGGCGAACCTTTCGGCGGCCTCGATCAGCACCTCGGACCTCCTGCCCTTCATCGAGCAACAGATCCGGGAAGCGCACGCGGACCCGGCCAATCTCGTCTTCGAGATCACCGAGACCGCGCTCATGCACGACATCAGCACCGGCGAAGCCTTCGCCCGCGGGCTGGCCGCACTTGGCTGCGGGCTGGCCCTCGACGACTTCGGAACCGGGTTCGGCAGCTTCACCTACCTCAAGAAGCTGCCCATCACCCATCTCAAGATCGATGTCGAGTTCGTCCGGGACCTGGTCACCAACCCTGACAACCTCCACGTCGTCAAAGCGATTGTCAGCCTGGCGCGCGCATTCGGCCTCCAGACGATTGCCGAGGGCGTGGAAGACGAACACGTCTTGACGCTGCTGCGAGCCGAAGGCGTGGACTTCGTGCAGGGATTCCATCTGGGCCGACCCGCGCCCGTCGGTCACTCCTCGAGTCGAACCCCGGGCATGCGCGGACCTGAGGTTCGTCGGTAGCCGCGAACCGTCCACAGATTGCCGCCACACCCATCTTCCGTCCGTGCGGGCTGTCTAGCGTCGGGCGATGCCCGAGCCGCTGCGGTTCAGTGCTCACGCGCGCCGGCGCATGGCATCACGCGGCATCACGGAGACGGAGGTCGTCGAAGCCGTCGAGCGTCCGGAGACTACGTACCGCGCGAAGGACGATCCGTCCCGCTTGGTGATCCTGCGCCGGACGGTCGCGGGCCGGCGGCTCAAGGTCGTCGTACCCGCGGTCGATCGGTGCGTCGTGATTACCGTCGCGGATCGCGATGGGGAGAGGTAGCGTCGAAACCGTGATCGCGGAGTACGACCCGGAGGCGAAAGCGACCTACGTCGCACTCAACGACCGCAGAGTCGACGGCACCGTTGGCGTGACCGACCTGGTCATGGTCGACGTCGACGCGACCGGCGAGCCGGTGGGAGTCGAGTTCGCGATGCAGCCGGACCGGATCAACGACGACGTGCTCTTGCCACTGGTGGCGCGTTTCCCGGGCCTGCGCGCCCTCGCCGACGATCGGTCGTGGCTGCTCATCTCCACTGCGTGACCGAGCCTTCGCTGCCCGTAAGCGGGGCTACGCGAACAGGTGCGCGTTTCCCAGCGTTTCCAGCACTCCCGGCACGCCGCGGCGGATGAACCACTCCAAGCCGTACACGTCGTCGTACGTCGGCGCGACCATCGTGTCCGGCGGGATCTGAGACGAGTGCGCCGCCATCGCCAGCCGCTTCGCCGCCAGCTCCTCCGCCGTACCGCGCAGCGCCGTCGTGATCTCGACCGACGCCGCGCCCACGCGCGGGCGCCCGGACCGCGGCCCCGACCCCTCGACGAGATGCTGCTCGACGAAGTGGATGTACTCGCGGTCCACCGTCGCCTCGTACGACGTCACCCCGGCCAGCTCCGCCGCCGCCGACCCGATCCGGTGCACCGCAACATGGTCCGGGTGCCCGTAGATGCCGTTGCCGTCGTAGTGCACGATCGCCTCGGCGCCTTCGCCGCGGGCCAGGTCCGCGAGCCGGCCCGCCCACCCCGCCACCGCGGCGCGGGCCAGCGCACGGCGGTGCCGGTTGGCCGGGTCGCCCGGCATCCCGGAGTCGCGCCGGCCCAGCAGCACCAGCCGGGACACACCGAGCGCCGTGCAGGACGCCTCCAGCTCGGCGACCCGCCGGCGCCCGACCGACGTACCCAACGGCAGCGGGAACAGCGGTACGCCGAGCTCGCCGCCGGTGGCGGTGACGAGCACGACCCGGTGCCCCTGGTCGGCCAGCCGGCGCATGGTCAGCGCGGTGAAGATCGCTTCGTCGTCGGGGTGTGCGTGGAAGAACAGAACCGTGGCCACGGTGGGATCCTTGGGGTAGTCGCTGACGGAGGCTGAAGGCTCAACGACAGCAACAACACGAGCAGCGGCAACGCATCGCTCGTGTCATGAGACGAGTGAAGCACGATCCGAAACAGTCGCGCTACGGAGGTACGGTCACCGCCATGACCACGCTCACCGACCGCCCCAACACCGCCCTGCTCGTCATCGACGTCCAGAACGACGTCGTCAAGGGGGCGCACAACCGCGACGGCGTCGTCGCCACGATCGCCACCCTCGTCGACAAGGCCCGCGCCGACGGCGTCCCGGTCGTCTGGGTCCAGCACTCCGACGACCAGATCCCGCGCGATAGCGAGGGATGGCAGTACGTTCCCGAGCTCGCCCGCGCCGACGGCGAGCCGTTGATTCACAAGAGCTACGGCGACTCGTTCGAGGCCACCGAGCTCGAGGAGGTCCTCGCCGAGCGCAAGGTCGGCCGACTGGTCGTCACCGGCGCGCAGACCGACGCGTGCATCCGCTCGACGCTGCACGGCGCGATCGTCCGCGGCTACGACGCGACCCTCGTGAGCGACGCGCACACGACCGAGGACCAGAGCGAGTGGGGCGCCCCCCCACCCGACCAGGTCATCGCCCACACCAACCTCTACTGGCAGTTCCAGTCCGCGCCCGGCCGGCGCGGCGGCACGGTGACCGCCGACGAGGTCGACTTCGCTGCCGGCCGACGTCAAGATCATCGCGGTCTGAGCCAGCCCGATCCGGGCGTTCCGGCTGGCTGAAAGCGCGATGATCTTCGGCGCCTTCGCCGACCGGCACTGCCGCGGCGATCCGAGGTCAGGCGGTGACGGGGGCGCCGTAGCGCAGGCCGTCCATGAGCAGGGCGGCGACCTTCGTCCCCTGCTCGGGGCCGCCCGGGGCGTCGGACATCAGGCAGACCCCGGAGAGCGCGCGGAGCAGGTCCATGCCCTCGACGCCGGGTCGGATCGTGCCGGCCGCGGCCGCCGCGTCGACCAGCTGGCCGACCGTCGCCTGCACCCGCGCGTGGGTGGAGACGAACAGGTCCGAGTCGGCGGACACGACGGACTTCAGGTACGTCGCGAGGCCCTTCTTGGTGCCGACGTACGCGACGAAGCGCTGCATCCACGCGGCCAGCGCCTCGTCCGGCGGCAGCGTCGCGGACAGCTCGTCCGCGGCTTCGCAGAGCAGGTCGACGTTGTGCCGGAACACCGCCTCGACCAGCGCGTCGCGGGTGGGGAAGTGCCGGTAGAGCGTGCCGATGCCGACGCCCGCCGTCTTCGCGATCTTCTCCAGCGAGGCGTCGACACCGCACGCGGTGAACGCCTCCGCGGCGACGTCGAGCAGCCGGTCGCGGTTGCGGCACGCGTCGGCGCGCTGCGCTCGCACCATCACCGCACCGTCACCGCCGTCCACCTCCGCAAAAACTCGCCGGCGCCAAATCTCCGGCGCTAATCGCTTGACAAAGCGGAGGCTGCCTCCGGTATGTTTTCCGGAGGCGGCATCCGCTTACGGGCCCAAGCGTAAGCCGCGCCCGCACGAATCGCAAGGACCGCTCCACCGGAAGGCATGACATGACCAACTCGACTCTCGCGCCACCCGCGCCGGCACAGGCCGCGGCACCCCGGGACCGGCGCTGGCTCGCCCTCGCCGTGATCGGCGTCGCGCAGCTGATGATCATTCTCGACGCGTCGATCGTGAACATCGCGCTACCGCACGCGCAGGCCGCGCTGCACATCAGCGACGCCTCGCGGCAATGGGCGCTCACGGCATACACGCTCACCTTCGGCGGCCTGCTGCTGCTCGGCGGCCGCGTCGCCGACTACCTCGGCCGCAAGCGCACCTTCCTCATCGGCCTGTTCGGCTTCGCCGGCGCGTCCGCCCTCGGTGGGTTCGCGCAGTCGGCCGGCTGGCTGTTCGGCGCGCGCGCCATCCAGGGCGCGTTCGCGGCGCTGCTCGCCCCGACCGTCCTGTCCCTCATCACCACGACGTTCACCGAGACGCGCGAGCGGGCCAAGGCGTTCGCGGTGTACGGCGCCATCTCCGGCACCGGCGCGGCGGTCGGCCTCATCGCCGGCGGCGCGCTGACCGAGTTCCTCTCCTGGCGCTGGACGCTGCTGGTCAACACGCCCATCGCGCTCGTCGTCGCCGCGGCGGCGTGGCCGCTGCTCACGGAGAGCCGCGCCGACGGCGACCGGCACTTCGACGTACCCGGCGCGCTCGTCGCGACCGGCGGCCTCGCACTGCTCGTCTACGGCTTCACCGAGGCGTCGCTGCACGGCTGGACCGCGTCGCGCACGCTGGCGCTGCTCGCGGTCGCCGGCGTCCTGCTGGTCGGCTTCGTCGTCTGGGAGACCCGCGCCAAGAACCCCATGCTTCCGTTGCGGATCGTGCTCGACCGCGACCGCGGCGGCTCGTACCTCGCGTTCTTCCTCGCGACGCTGTCGCTGTTCGGCGTCTTCTTGTTCTTGACCTACTACTTCCAGGGCGTGCTCGGCTACAGCGCGCTGAAGGCGGGCGTCGCGTTCCTGCCGTTCCCGGTCGGCGTCATCGTGTCGTCGACGATCGCGTCGCGCACGCTGCCCCGGTTCGGGCCGCGGCTGCTCGCGACCGCCGGGTTCACGTCCGCCGCGCTCGGCATGCTCTGGCTGACCCAGCTGCCGGCGACGCCGGCGTACGGCACGCACGTCGTCCCGGCGATGCTGCTGATCAGCCTTGGCATGGGGCACGTGTTCGTCCCGCTCGCGTCGACCGCGCTGCTCGGCGTGCCCAACCACGACGCCGGCGCGGCCAGCGCGCTCGTCAACACGATGCAGCAGGTCGGCGGCTCGCTCGGCGTCGCGTTCCTCAACACGATCGCGACGAGTGCGACCGCGTCGTACGCCGCTGCTCACGGCGGCGTGTCGCGCGCCGCGACGGTGCACGGATTCACCAGCGCCTTCGGTGTCGGCGTCGGGATCATGGCGCTCGCCGCGGTCGTCGTACTCTCGCTGATTCGCGCGGGCCGGCGAGACGACATGACCGACGGTGCAGCCGCGTACGACGCCGATGCACCGCTCGCAGTCGCGGCGGCCTGAGTCGGGTTCGGCGGCGGCGAGCAGCGGGTACGGCGACTACCAGGTCACCGACACGGAGGTAGTCATGGGAATCGGCGTCGCCATCCTGCTCATCGCCGCAGGACTCATCCTCGCGTTCGCCGTCAAGGCGGCGTTCACGATCGGCATCATCCTGCTCGTGGTCGGCGTACTCGGCCTGATCGTCGCGATGACGATCTTCGGCCCGCGCCGTGGCGCGCGTGACGGCGCCGTCGTGGAGGAACGCCGCGTTCTTCGCTGATTCGAAGCGCTGCATAGCCGGCTGCCAGACTGGCCGGATGGAGTTTCAGCAGGTCGTCGACCGGCGCCGGATGGTCCGCAACTTCACCGGCGATCCGGTCGACGCTGCTGTGCGGGACCGGATTCTCGGCAACGCGCTGCACGCGCCGAGCGCCGGGTTCTCGCAGGGCTGGGCGTTCCTCGTGCTCGAGCGCGCCGCCGACCGCGAGCTGTTCTGGCGCACCACCGGTGCGGACGACGCGACCGGCGACGCGGAGCCTAATCCGTGGCTCGAGGGGATGCGGCGCGCGCCGCTGCTGGTCGTACCGCTGTCGCACCGCGACGCGTATCTCGACCGCTACGCCGAGCCGGACAAAGGGTGGACCGACCGGGCCGAGGATCGGTGGCCGGTCCCGTACTGGCACATCGACACCGGCATGGCGGCGTTACTGATGTTGCAGACGGCGGTCGACGCCGGGCTCGGCGCGTGTTTCTTCGGCATTCCGCCTGCGTATCTCGCGCCGTTCCGTGCTGCGTTCGGTGTCCCTGACAGCTATGTCCCGATCGGCACGATTGCCATCGGGCACCGCGCGCCGGATCGCACGTCGCCGTCGTTACGGCGCGGCCGGCGCGGACTACCCGAAGTGGTCCATCGCGGGCGATGGACGTCACCCCGGGGACATATTTCACCGTCGAATGACTCGAAGTGACTAGGGACTACGGGCCCGATCCTGCCTAGCGTGACCACTGGCGTCCTGCGGCTGTGTCATCCCTGCCTGATCGGATCGTTCCCGAATGCTCACTTGCGAAGTCTCCGCGCCGGCGGCGCGCGCGTCCGCTTTGCTTCACCGTCTTCGTACGACGGCCGCGGTCGCTGCCATCGTCGGCGCGGTCGGCGCGGTCGGCGCGGTCGGCGCGGTCGTCGTACTCGCGTCGTTCGGTTATCGGTGGGCACCAGCCATCGGTAGCGGAGTTCTCGCCGCGGTCGCCGTAGGCATCGTCGTCGACCGCAATCGGCGCTTGCTGGCCGAAGCGCGCAGCCAATTCGCGATCGCGTTTCTGAACTCGCCGTCCGGCCTCGCGATCGTCGACGGCGCCGGACGGCTGGAACGAGCGAACGCGGCGTTCGCCGGCATCTTTCAGATCGCCGATTCGCGGAGGGACAAGACCAACCTGCTCGACCTCTTCCCGGCAACCGGCCGGGACGCAATTTCCGTGGCCTTGCAAGCAATCAGCGCCGGCCGCGCGCCCGGTAGCCGGATCGAGGTGTGCCTCTCTGGCGACGACGGAGACCGATGGCTGCTCGCGATGATGACGCCGCTGAATCGCGCGGATCGGTACGGCGGGATTCTCGTCCAGCTCGAGGAGACGACCGAACGGCGCGCAGCCGAGAGCATTCTCGTCGACCAGTCCGCTCGCGACGCGCTCACCGGACTCGGCAACCGTACGGCGTTGTTCCGCTCGCTCGACTACGCCGTCGCGAACGGCAGCATCGCCCGCAGCAGTGTGCTGTTCGTCGATCTCGACCGGTTCAAGTGGGTCAACGACACCCTCGGCCACGCCGCGGGCGATGCGGTGCTGGTGGAGACCGCGGCGCGCCTTCGCGCGCTCGTCCGGCCGGG
Source organism: Frankiaceae bacterium (assembly GCA_030840525.1). GTDB lineage: Bacteria > Actinomycetota > Actinomycetes > JAFAQI01 > JAFAQI01 > BP-197. Next base: position 609 of record JAVEEI010000091.1, on the reverse strand, counting down.
TGATCTCGTCACCCGGGTCGGCGGCGACGAGTTCGTCGTCGTACTTCGCGAACTGCATCTCGCCGACGACGCGTGCGACGTCGCGGCGCGGGTCGTCGAGACGCTGCGCGAGCCGATGCGCGTCGACGGACACGACGTCACGGTGTGCGCGAGCGTCGGTGTCTCGATCGGCGGGTCGCACGACGAGACGTCGCAGTCCCGGCTCGCCGACGCGGACACCGCGATGTACCGCGCGAAGCAGGCCGGCGGCAATCGGGTCGAACTGTTCACCGTGCCCATGCGACGCGCGCGCGAGCGCCATATGCAGATCGACTCGGAGCTGCGCGGCGCACTGCGCGACCACGAACTCGACCTGCATTTCCAGCCGATCGTGAATCTTCGCACCGGCTCGTTCGACGGCGTCGAGGCGCTGCTGCGCTGGCCGGCCCGCGGCGAGGACATCGAAGCCGCGATCGCGGTCGCCGAGGAGAGCGAGCTCATCGTCGAGATCGGCGAGTGGGTGCTCGCCGAAGCGATGCACCGCGCACCGGGCTGCCTCGTCGGTGTCAACGTCTCGGTGCGGCAGCTGATCCGGCCGATGTTCACCGAGGCCGTGCTGCGAATGCTGGC
>JAVEEI010000015.1 GCA_030840525.1 Frankiaceae bacterium | reverse complement strand
TGTCCGGCTCGTACACCGGCGTCGGCGTCTGGATCCGCCGCGGCGCCGACGGCATGCTGCGGGTGATGTCGGTCGAGCCGTCGTCACCGGCTGCGCTCGCCGGGCGGCGCGCCGGTGACGTGGTCGTCGCGGTCGCCGGCCGGCTGGTCGGCAACCGCTCGGTCGCGGACGTGGTCGCGAGCCTGCGCGGCGACGCGGGCACGGTCGTCGCGGTCGAGGTACGGCGCGGGTCGAAGGTCATGACGATGACGCTGCGCCGTGCCGCGGTGAGCGATGACGACGTGTCCGCATCCGCGCTCGGCGACGGCGTCGAGCGGCTGCGGGTCTCGGCGTTCACCCGCGGGGTCGGCCGCTGGACCCGCGCGCAGGTGCGCGCCGCCGAGCGCCGGCACGTGCGCGGGCTCGTCCTCGACCTGCGCGACAACCCGGGCGGGCTGCTCGACGAGGCGGTCGAGACCGCGTCGGCGTTCCTGCGTGGCGGCCCGGTCGTGTCCTACCAGCAGCGCGGGCAGGCGCCGGACGTGCTCGACGCGCTCGGTGGCGGCGACACCGGCATCCCGCTCGTCGTACTCGTCGACGGCGGTACGGCGAGCGCGGCGGAGATCGTCGCGTCGGCGCTGCAGGACCGCGGCCGCGCGGTCATCATCGGCAGCCAGACGTTCGGCAAGGGCAGCGTGCAGGCGCCGAGCCAGCTCTCCGACGGGTCGGCGCTCGAGCTGACGGTCGGGCACTACCTGACCCCGTCCGGGCGCTCGATCGACGGGGTCGGCGTGACCCCCGACCTGGAGATGCCGGCCGGCACGCCGCCGTCGGTGATCGAGCAGCGCGCGGTCGAGGTGTTGTCCGGCCTTACTGCCGACGCCGGCTCCAGCGGCCGGGGTTAGCGTCTTGGCTCGCGAGCCCGGGCGCAAGCTCATCGCGCAGAACAAGAAGGCCCGGCACGACTACCACATCGACGAGACGTACGAGGCCGGTCTCGCGCTGCTTGGCACCGAGGTGAAGTCGCTGCGCGCCGGGCGGGCCTCGCTCGTCGACGCGTACGGCCGGATCAAGGACGGCGAGGTGTGGCTCGAGGGCGCGCACATCCCCGAGTACGACCAGGGGTCGTGGACTAACCACGAGCCACGGCGGTCGCGCAAGCTGCTGTTGCACCGCGAGGAGATCGCGAAGCTGATCGGCAAGACCAAGGAGAGCGGTCTCACGCTGGTGCCGTTGTCGCTGTACTTCAAGGACGGCAAGGCGAAGGTCGAGATCGCGCTCGCGCGCGGCAAGAAGGCGTACGACAAGCGGCAGACCCTCGCGGCGCGGGACGCCGAGCGCGAGATTGCCCGCGCGGCCGGCCGGCGGGCCAAAGGCCGCGAGTAGAATCGAAGAGTTCGTGCACGATCCCGACCCAGGGGGTGAACGGTTTCGACTTCGGTCGATGAGTCAAGTGAAGCGGGCCGAGGATGTCGCGTGAGCTCGTAAATCCATCGCGGCAAACCAATAGATGCCGATAACCAGCATCTCGTTCTCGCTGCCTAACCCGTAGCGGAACCGTCAGCCCAGGGGCGCCCTCGCCCTGGAACCTGGCGTCGATAGAGGGCTCCACCGGTCGACCCGGTCACGGGGTCGGCAGGGAAACCAAACAGTGACTGAGCCTGCGACAGGGTGCCTGCGCCACTGCCGGGGCCGAGAAAACTGCAGCAGGCTGCGCCCGGAGAAGCCTTGACGAACCGCCGAAGGACGCGGGTTCGATTCCCGCCACCTCCACCGAAACACCGGAGCCAGGACGACGGCTTCGCGACGAAGGTGGTCCTGGCTCCGAACGTCGGTCGGGTCAGCCGGCGATCTCCTTCGGCGCCTCGACGCCTTCGACCGCCTGGGCCGGGACGGGAGCGGCGACCGCTTGCGGGACCGGCGCCGCGCCGACGGACTTCGCCGCCAGCACGTCGTGCAGGATGTTCATCCGCCGCTGCAGGTAGCGGGTCTGCGAACCGAACCACGGCGGCGCCCAGAACCACGTGACGAACACACCGACGCGCGTCGGAGAGCCGACCCGCGCGTGCGCCTCGTTCAGCCGCTTCGCCGTACGCGCGAGGCCGATGAGGTTGTAGACCGGGATCAGCTGGCACCACCACTGCCCATCCGACGGCACGGCAATGCCGAGGACCCGGGCGAGCTCCCGGTTCACCCGGGAGTACCAGATGTAGTAGTAGACGCCGCAGGTCAGGCCGACGAGCCACCACAGTCCCCAGGCACCTTGCTTACGTACCGGGACGGAAAGTGCGTTGGTCGGATAGGTCATGTCGACGGTCCCCCTGACTGGTTGCGTGCCCGATTGCCGGAACCGTACGGGACCCACGCCGCAACCGTCCCGGCGTTCGCCAGATTGCTCACGACGCAGCGCGAGCGCCACACGCGAGACGCCGATATGTCCGGTACGTGCGCCGAATCGACCCGAAATCGAGACATAGCGACCGTTCGCTAGTTACGGTGCAGTTCCGGACGTCCCCTGCGGCGGGCCGAGAAATGGAACCTCCACCGTGATACGACGAACCGCCGTCGCCTTGTCCTGCCTGCTCGCCGTACCGCTGAGCGCAGCCGTCACCGTCGCCGCGCCGACCGCGGCGCATGCCGACACGCTCGTCGCTCCGGCCATCGTCCAGAGCGCCGCGCGCGACTTCGGCAACGGCGGCGCCGCGACCGCCGCGCTGGTCCATGCCGGCGCGACCACCACCGCCGCGGACGGCGCCGTTGTGTTCTTCGACTCGGCCGCCAAGCAGATCCGTCGGGTCGACCCGACCTCCGGCGTCGTCTCGGCGATCGCCGGCAAGGCCGGGGCCGTCACGCCCGGCTGCGACACCGTCGACACCACCGTCGCCGCCACCGACGCCGCGGTGCCGGCCGTGCACGGCTTGTGGTCGGACGCCGCCGGCGACCTGTTCATCTGGCCGGGCGGCTCGAGCAACTGCTTCGACTGGGGCAACGTCTACCGGCTCGACCACGCCGACGGCATGTGGCACCTCGTCGTCAAGCAGCCGACCACGCCGTGCTGCAACACCTGGAACGGCGCGTACCACGCGGTCGCGGTCGACGGCGCCGGCGACGTCTTCGTCTCCGACACCGTCAACAGCGTCATCCGCGAGTTCACCCCCGGCGCCGACCCGACGTCGGCGGGCACGGTCGTCGCCGGCACCGCCGGTCACCCCGGGTCGACCGGCGACGGCGGCCTCGCGACCGCTGCGACGGTGCAGAACCCGGACGTCCTCGCCGCGGCGGCCGACGGCTCGGTGTTCCTCGCGAACTACCACGGGCACACGATTCGCCGCGTCGACGCGACCACCGGGATCATCTCGACCGTCGCCGGCAACGGCACCGCGGCATCCGCCGCGAGCATCACCGCGGACGCGGGCTCGCCGGCGACGAACGTGGCCATCGACGTCGCGTCGATCGCGGTCGGCCCCGACGGCACGGTCTACTTCAACGACAACTACGGCGTCGGGGCGGCCGAGCGCAGCTTCACCGTCGGCGGCCCGGTCGCGACGGTGGTGGGCCCGGCGAGCCCGAACTCCGACGGCGACCCCGCACTGTGTCCCGGCGAGACCATCGCGCCGCACGGGACCGACCTGCTGGTCAGCTGCGGGCGCACCCTGCGCTCGTGGCCGGCCAACGGCTCCGCCGCCACGCAGGCCGGCACACCCTTCGCCGGGTTGGCCGCACCGAGTGGTGCGGACTCCGCCGACGGCGCGACCGTCGCCGACGTCTTCCTCAGCGACGCGTCGCGCGTCGCCGCCGCGCCGGACGGGTCGGTCCTCGTCGCGACGACCGGTGCGGTCCGCCGGCTCAGCGGTACCGGCGACGCCGGCACCCTCGACACCGTCGCCGCGCTCACCTGCGTCGGTCTCGCCGTCGGCGCGGACTCGACGGCGTACTGCTCCGTCGGCACCGGCACCGCGGGCGACCCGTTCGAGATCGTCGGCGTCCACCCGGACAAGAGCCAGACCGTCGTGGCCGGCGGCGGCGCGTCGCCGCTCGCGAACGGCGCCGCGGCGACCGACGTCGCGCTGCCGGGCCGCACCGACCTGGCGGTCGACCGTGCCGCCGGCATCCTCTACTTCGGGGCCGGTGCGCAGGTGTGGGCGGCTGACCTCGCCGCCGGCACCGTGACCGCCGTCGCCGGCAACGGCGCGACCCAAGGGGCGGTCACCGACTCGTCGAGCGCGACCAGCGTGCCGCTGCCGGGGCTGTTCGGGATGGCCGTCGACCAGGCCAGCCACGCGCTCTACCTCGCCACGGACCCGGCCAGTACGACGATCAGCCGGGTCGACCAGGACGGCTCGCTGCACGTGCTCGGCGGCACATCTGCCGCGCCGTACGCGCCGTCGATGGTCGTCGCTCCGGACGGGACCATCTACCTGAGCAGCCTCGGCACCGTCGTCGCGCTGCACGCCAACGGTGCGTCGGCCGCGGACTTCCCCCGGCTCGGCGGCCCGGTCGCGGTGCTGGCGAGCGGCGACCTGCTGAGCCTGCGCATGTCCCGCGACGACGGGTCCGGCGGGCTGCTGCAAACCGTGACGCCGCCGGACGCCAGCTTCCCGGGCCAGGCTGCTACGGCGACGGCCGGCGCGGGACCGGCGAGCATCACGGTCACCGTGACGCCGCCCGCCGTGACCGGCGAGCTGGTGACCATCACCGCGACCCAGTCGCCGGCGGCGCCGCTCTGGACGACCGGCGGGGTCACGCTGGGATCGTTCGCGACCAACGGCGACAGCACCCCGCGGTCGTTCACCTACTACCGCTACGGGCCGAACGCGCAGACCGGCCCCGGCTTCTCGTCGGCCAACACGTATCGCGTCGCCGTGTACACGACGGCGTCGGCCGGGCAGCTGTCGGCGACGAGCGCGCCGGCGGTCACGACCGGGATCGCGCCGCAGGTCGACACCACCGCGCCGTCCGCGCCGGCCTTCACCGTCGACGACGCGGCGCTGCTCAACTGGCACCTGACCGTGCCCACCGATCCCGACGTCGCCAAGGTCCTGGTGCGCTGGGTCGCCGGCGACGTCGCACCGGCGACGCCGAGCGACGGTGTCGGGCAGGACTACGTCGTGAGCTCCTCCTTGACGCCAGGCCAGACCACCGGCGGCAGCGCCGCGGTCGACCGCTACCAGGACTACACCCTCGCCGCATGGGCGACCGACACGTCCGGCAACCTCTCCGCGCCCACGGTCGTGACGCGGACGAAGGCGCGGCTGCTCGCCGGTTCGCCGGTCTCCGGGCTCGGCTACCAGTGGCAGGGCAACGGCGACTCGATGGTTTTCTGGACCGGCGGGTACGCCATCATCGTCCGGTACGCCGCCGGCACGACCATCCCGGTGACGCCGATCGACGGGACCGACGCGAGCCTGCTCGGCAGCGGCTGGGGGACCGGCGCGCACATCCCGGTCGCCGCCGGTGCGAAGGTCGCCGTCGCCGTCTTCAACTTGCCCGGCGCGGCCGGAAACACGTTCCAGCGCGCGGGTTTCGTGCTCACCGGCGGGACCAGCAGCGACACGTTGACGACGACCGGCCCGACGTCGGTGACGGCGGGGGCGCGGCCCGTTCTCGTCGCCACCCTCACCCGGCACGGCCCACTTGCCACGACCGCGCTGGCCGGCGTCAACGTCGAGCTGCTGAAGCGGGCCGCCGGTGCCTCGACATGGACGAGCGTGAACTCGGGCTACACGTCCGCCACCGGGACGGTGAGCCTCACCGCTCCGGTGCAGCGGGTGACCACGGCGTATGAAGTGCGGACGGTGTTCGCGGACCCGCTGCCGGTCGCGTCGACGCGGACCGTCGCAGTCCGGACGTCGATCTCCGCGGTGCTGTCGGCGACCACGGTCCCGCACGGCAGGAGCGTGACGGTCCACGGTGTGTTCAGTCCGGCCGCGCGGGTCCCGGTGCAGTTGCAGCGCTACTACTCGCGCGCGTGGCACACGGTCGCGACGCAAGTGACGCAGTCGACGGGTTTCTACGCCTTCAAGTTCGTCCCGCCGACCAAGGGCTCGTACCCGCTGCGCGTCTACTTCGCCGGGTCCGCGGCGTACCTCGCGTCGGCCAGCCCGACCCGGACGCTGACCGCGAGCTGACCGCTACGCGCGGACGGTGACGAACAGGCCGTCGACGACTTCGTCGATGGTCTGTTCGCCCTTCTCGACGATCGCGTCCGCGCCGGCCGCGATCACGCCGGACAGCTCGGCCGCGCGCCTGCTCGCCGTATGTACGACGATCAGCGCGTCCGGGCAGGCCGCGCGCATCGGCGGCAGGATCTCGGTGCTGACCCGATGACCGAAACAGAAGTCGAGTACGACGATGTCGGGCTGCTTGTCGGTCGCGATCGCGAGTGCGCCGTCGAGGTCGTTCGCTCGCAAGACCTGCGAGCAGCGCGGGTCGTCGTCGAGCCAGATCGTCAACAGCTCGACGATGTCGGGCTCGTCGTCGACGACCAGCACGCGTCTCATCCACGCAGTGTCGCGGTCCGCCGGCATCGATTTGTGCCACCGCCGAAAGATGGCTCCATCGGGCCACCCGGTATCGCTGCGCCGGGTGGCGGACACCAGTCAATTCCGCGATTTCGGCCCGATCATGAAGCCGATCTGTCAGGGTTTCCCCGTCGGTACGAGAGACGGGGCCTCGTCATGATCGATCCTTTTGTCGCAACCACCGCGCTCCTCGCGTTCGCGCTGACTGTCGCCGCCGTGATGCTCGCCCGCTCTAGCGCGGAGCCCCAGCAGCGGGCAACACAGCAGCCGGCTGAGACGACGAAACGCCGCCACGTCAACGGCGGCTGGCACTGACCAGCCGCGTGCTCAGGTGAGGTCGGGCTCGAGGAACGCGTCCGGCTTCGCCTCGCCCGCGACCCGCAGCAGGCCGAACAGCCCGAGGTCGACCAGCAACCCGACGATGCCGAGCGCCTGGTACTCCGCGAACACGAACGTCTGTGTCACCAGCACCGTGATGAGTACGGAACGGAACAGCACCCGCAGCGCACCCGACCGGTCGCCCCGCATCGCGCGCACCAACCCGAACAAGGTGTAAGCGCCACTGATCGCGGTGACGGTCTCGGCGATCCGCATCGTCGTGTTTGTGCCGTGCGACTCGCCGAGCGTCGGTTGCACGAGCAGCACCGCGAGCTGGCCGATGACGACGACGAGCTGTACGACGATGACCGCGTACACGCCGACGTGCGCCAGCCGGTGGCCGAGCGCATCCCGGACCCGGTGGACCAGCCGCTCGCGCAACAGCGTGAGCCGCGTCTCCGTGGGTGACGTACCCAGCGGCTCGCACGTCAGCGCGCTGCGGATGTGCGAGCCAAGGTTGTCCGGCGCGGCGGAGTCGAGCACCGACAACGCATACGCGCGGCCGCCGCTGCCCAGCTGCCCGAGCGACAGGTCGGCAAGCGCGGTCGACGCGATCGCGAGCCGCTGCGGTTGCGACAGCGGCCGGCGCATCACGACCTCGCGGACGATCAGGTAGAACGCGACGAAGACGACGTAGATGATCGCGATCGCGGGCCGGTAGAAGTAGTTGACGCTGCTGGTGAGGAACTTGCCGACCTCGTCGATGAACAGGCCGAACCCGATGCCGCCGAGGATTGCGGCGCGGTGCCGCCAGCGCGACCCCGGGTAGATCATCGCGATCGCGATCGCGGCGCCCATAAGCAGGCCGCCCCACAGCACGTGCGCGACGTGCAGGCCGTGCCCGCCGACCTTCGGGTAGCCGGTCACGATCAGGAATGCGCGCACGAGCACCACGGTCGAGATCGCCGCGAAGAAGAACGTCTCGAACCGGCCGAGCGCCGCCCGGTCGCCGGTGTAGTGCCGATCTCCCGCCACGTCAGCCTTCCTACCTCGAAGTGTCGACGGTCGACGACGCGCGGCTCAGCGCCTCGACCTGCTGCTCGAGCCGCGCGACGACGGCCTCGAGCCGGGCCTCGCGCGACATCGCCTCGTCTTGCTCCGCGCCGATGAACCACGCCGCGACCGACGCGGTGATGACACCGATCAGTCCGATGCCGGTGAGCATCAGCGCCGCCGCGATCACTTTCCCGGCCGCCGTCACCGGGTAGAAGTCGCCGTACCCGACGGTGGTCATCGTCGTGACCGCCCACCACATCGCGTCGCCCATGTTGACGATCCGCGCGCCGGCCGCGTGCTGCTCGGCGTTGAGCTCCATCACTGCCGCGGAGACGACGGCGAGCGCGGCCAGCCCGGCGGCGTACAGCGGTGCGCGCGAGATGAGCAGGTGACGCGACCGTTGCGCGCCGGACATCGCGACCGTGCCGACGCGGAGCACGCGCAGCACTCGCAGCACGCGCACCATCGGCAGCAGCACCATCAACAGATCCGGCACGTGCGACAGGACGTAACGCCGGCGGTTCGGCGCGGTGATAACCAGCGCCGCGTACTCGAGCGCGAACGCGGCCCAGATCCCGTCGTCGGTCGCGGTCAGCGCGGTGCGCGTCGAGGCGCTCAGGTGCGGGCTCGCGACCGGCCAGACGATGACGACGATGAACGCGATCGACAGCAACAGCATCGGCAGGTCCGTCGCGCGCCGGATCCGGCGGTGCAGGTCCGCGCGCAAGGAGGGCAGCTCGCCGGGGTCCATGTCGGCCGAGGTCATCGGGGTACTCAACTCGCCGTCGTGCCGGCCGGCTGCAGTGGCACCGGGGGAGCGGCGTCGGACAGCACCGCGACGAGCTCCTCCAGCGCCGGCCGGTGCGCCTCGATCGCCGCCTCGGCGGAGCGGGTCAGCGCGTCGAGAGTGGCCGCCGACGCGTCGTCGATGTGCAGGCTCGCGCCCGGCGCCAGCGTCGGTTGCACGCGCAGGTAGCTGTTCGGCGCCGGCTTTCCGGCCAGCATCCGCTCGACGAGCTGGTGCGCCATCTCGCTCGCGCCGTTGAGTACGACACCGAGCAGGCCCATCCCGACCGACGCCCAGTTGCGGGTGAAGATCTCCTCGTAGCTCGGCTGCTGCGCCGACGGCCGTCCGGTGCCGACCGACAGCAGTACGACGTCGGGCGCCGACCCGTCGTCGTTGCGGTAGCACTCGAGCCCGTCGAGGTACGCGATCGCGGCCGGGTTGTTCGCGACGACCGCACCGTCGATCAGCACCGACTCGTCGGGGTCGTCGACAAGACGCAACGGCGGCAGGTACGTCGGTGCTGCCGACGTCGCTCGCGCCACTTCGACGAGCTTCGGGTTGCGGTGCGCGGTCGTCTCGCCGCGCGCGTCCCGGCTGCGGAACACCACCGGCTGCCCGACGTGCATGTCGTACGCCGGTACGACGACGTCGGTCAGCGTGTCGCTCAGCCGCGCGTCGCCGAACGCACCGAGCACGCGCTCTTCCAGCGCGGCCGCGCCGTACCGGGCGTTGCCGAAGTGATGCGGCAGCAAAGCGGCGCCGACGAGTTGCGACAGCGCGTGCCGTTCGTGCGGGTCGCGCAGCCCGTTGATCGACGCCGCGGCCTGCAACGGCGGGAAGACCGCCGGCAGCCACTCGCGCAGGTCCTCGAACGCGCGCGCGGCGGTGAAGCCCGCGCCGTCCGGACCCGGCGCGACGTACCCGAGGGCGAGGATGCCACCGACGGACGTGCCCGCGATGACGTCGAAGAGCGAGTGCAGCGGCCGGCCGCTCATCGCTTCCAGTTCCATCAGGAAGCGAGCGGGCAGCAGGCCACGCACCCCGCCCCCGTCGATGGCGAGGATGCGAACTGTCCGGCGCATGACCCTCCGAGCGTCGTCCTCTGCGACGCATTCTCTCCACCACAGCGCCGGTTCGCGGCGGTATCGCGATATTCGCCGCGCGAGTCGCGGGTGCGCGTTATGGTTCGCGCCGGACGACAGCGACAGCGAGGGACGAGGTCAGATGCCGACCACGGGGGCAACGCCACCACCGCCACCGTCAACGCCACCGCCGCCACCACCGCCCACCGCGTCGAGCGCCTCGTCCGCGTGGGCGGCGCTGCCGGGTCAGGCGACGTCGCTGTTGGCGCTGGTGAAGGGCGCGTGGTCCGAGGGGATGACCGCGCTCGACCGCGAGGCCGGCCGGGTCGGGCTCGCGACCGCGTCGGGTACGCCGGCGCGTTCGGGATCGGTGTGGCCGGTCATCGGCTTCGGCTTCCTCGTCGTCGCGCTGATCTCCGACCGGGTCCACTCGTCGCACGCCGTACCGGTGCGCTGGCTCGTCGTCCTGCTCCTTCTCGGCATCGTCGTGGTCGCCGGCCAGTTGCGCGAAGGCGGCCGGCTACCGGCCCTCAACGCGGTGCCGGCGGCCATCGGGTCGACGATCCTGCTCACGTCGTTCGCGCTGCTGCTCGCCGCGCAGCAACTCGACTTCCTCAGTCTCGGCGTCACCCAGATCGCGTGGTTCTGCGCGCTGGTCTGCGTCGCGGTGCCCATCGTCCGCAACATCCGGCGGCCGGGCCCGGTCGCGCCGCCGCCGACAGCGCTGCGCCAGTCCGCGCCGCTGTTAGGCGCCGTGCTCGTCGTCCTCGCCGTCGTGGTCGGCTGGCTGCCGGACCAGTACGGCCCCGGCTGGTTCTGGGTCGTCGTGCTGCTGCTCGCCGCCGGTCTCGCCACCGTCGCGGAGATCGCGAAGCTGCCCGCGCATCGCGTCTCGTTGCCGGCTCCGGTGACCGCGGCCGCGTTCTGGGTGCTCACCGCACTCGTCGCCGGTGTCGCCGTCGTCTCGGCGCGGCTGCAGCTCACCAGCGTGCTGTGGCTCGCGGCGGCGTACGTGCTCATGCGCGAGGCATGGCGCCGGCTCGCGACCCAGGCCGGCCCGCTCCCGGTGCGCAGCCGCGCGACCGTGGCGCTGGTCGCGCTCGGGATCGCCGTACTCTCGCTGTTCGCCGAGTCGAACGCGCACACGTCGTCGGGGTACTTCATGGGCGGGCTCAGTTACGACCCGTACGCGTACGGGTCGGACAGTTCGGGCTACTACTACAACCCGACCGAGTACTACATGCCCGGCTTCTACTACGCCGGCTCGGGCCGCGGGCAGCCGTTCACCATCCCGGTCGTCGCGGGCCTCGTCGCGATGGCGGGCGTCGTACGGCGCCGGCGGATGACGAAGCAACTGCGCATCGGCGCGGCGGTGGTCGCCGGCGGCGCGGTGCTCTGGGCGCTCGTCGAAAACGACCTCGGCTACTTCAGCGTGTGGGTGTTCGTCATCGCAGTCATCGTCGCCGGTGTCGCGACCGCGGCGCAACGCCACAACGCCGCAACGCCGCCGCCGCTAGTGCCGGGCTGACGCGGCCTTCCGCTTCTTCTTCGCGGCCGGGTGGTCGGACTCGGCCGTCGGAATCCATGCGGTGCCGTTCCACACCCACGCGCCGTCGTCGGAGACCGGCATGCCGCTCGCGATCAGCGCCGCGGCGGTGTCGTTGGCCGCGGGCGCGCTGCTCGCCGCGACCGTGTCCGCGACCGGCTGCCACGCGCTGCCGTCCCACACCCACTTGCCGTCCGGCGAAAGCTGCCGCGTCGGTGCGGCCGTTGGCGCGGCGGCCTCGACCGGGTGCCACGCGGTGCCGTCCCACTGCCAGTGCCCGTCCGGCGAGATCGGGTGCTCGACCGGCGGCTCCGGCGGCGCCGGTGGTGTCTCGGTCGGTGCCGGCGATGCCGGCTGCCATGTCGAGCCGCTCCACACCCAGACGTCGTCGTCGCTACGCCACTGACCGCTGTCGTCCTTGTGCATGCCGGGATACTGCCACCTCGACCGCGCTGCCGGCGGTCGGATACGTGTTCCTTACCGACGCGCTAGAACACGGCGGCGTTCTCTGTGAATCGGCCACTGGATCGCTGAGTGCCGTGTCATGCTCCCGCCGTCCCTCACGAGACGCGGAGGAATTATGACCTGCTCCCGGTGTTCAACCGCCAACCCGGAGCTCGCTCGTTTCTGTTACCGCTGCGGCGCCGGTCTCGGGACCACGGCAGCGGATCGCACCGGCCACTACGCCGCGTCGCCGGGCGAGCCGGTGCGCGCACTCGCGTTGGTGAGCACGCTGATGCCGCACGTGTCCGGCTCGCGTCACCACCTGTACAAGCTCGGGCTCGCACTGGCCGGGATCGCGGCACTCGTCGCCGCGGGCTTCGGCATCCTTCCGGTCGCGCTGATCTGCGCGGGTGTCGCGCTGCCCGGCGTGCTGCTTATGTACCTGTACGACCACGAGGTCTGGACCGGCGACCCGCTGACCGTGGTCGCGCTGTGCCTCGGTCTCGCCGGTGTGCTCGGTGTCGGTGTCGGCTTCCTCGCGAACGCGTTGTCGGCGAGTGGCGCGACCGCGCTCACCAACAGCCTGCCGTCGACGATGCGGCTGCTCGGCCTCTGCCTACTGCTGCCGCTCGTCACTCTCGTCGCCGTACAGGTCGCGCCCGCGCTCGTCACGTCGCGGCCGCGGTTCGCGCACACGCTCGACGCGTTGACGTTCGCCGCGCTCGGCGGTGCGTCGCTGTCGCTGGCCGAGTCGATCGTGGTGCAGCACGGCGCGTTCTCGTCGGCGACCGTGCACGGCACCGGCAGCGGCCGCGACGCGTTCATCGCGCTGACCCTCGGCTTCGCCAAGCCGGTGATCTACGGCGCCGCCGGCGCGATCACGGTCATGCGGTTGCGCCGCCGGACGAGCGCGTACCCGCTCGGCCTGCTCGAAGGCTTCCTGCTGATTGCCGTCTACGACTCGGCGGTCGCGACACTGTCCATCTACGGCGACCGCGGCGCGGTCCTGACGTTCGTCGTCGCCGTCGTCACCGCCGCGGTCGGGCTCGTCCGCATCCGCGACGAAGCGCACGCCGCGCTGCTCGACGAGGCGACGACCGCGACGGTCGCGACGGCCGGTCACTACGGCGGCAACTGCGCCGAGTGCGGCCTGCCGCTCGTCGCCGGCTCGGCGTTCTGCCTCGCCTGCGGCACCGCGGTCGCCGCGATGCCGAAGCCGCACCAGCAACACGTCGCGTCGTACGCGTCCACGTCCGCCTGACCCGACTTTTCGCACCCGAGAACGGGAGTCGTTCGCGATGCCTTCCACCGCCACGCCGCCGCCACCACCGCCGGCCGTCAGCTACCCGCCGCCGCCCCCGCCGCCTTCGGTCGAGGTTCCGGCCGCGCCGCCCGCTGGCGGCCACGGTCACCTCGACGGCGCCAAGATCGGAATGATCGCCGGCGGCGGCGTCGCGCTGATCGGCGGGATCGTCGCGATCATCGCGCTCACCGGCCACCACAGCCCCTCGAACCCGCCGGCTCCGCCGCCCGCGCCGGCACCGGTGAACTCGCCGAACCAGCCGCAGCCGCAGCCGTCGTCGCCGACCCAGCCCACGACGCCGAGCTCTCCCGAGCCGGGCTCGCCGACGCCAGAGTCGTCGCAGCCCGCGTCCCCGTCGGACCAGGGTGGCGGCGGCGTCGACCTCGGCAACAACGCGTCGCTCACCCCGGCCGCCGGCTGGAAGGTGGAGGGCACCGGCAAGCACTCCGTGTCGTTGCTCTCCCCGAACAGTGACGCGGAGTACTTCGCCGCCGGTGGTGCGGCGAAGGAGCACGACGCCACGAGCCAGCTGCAGGCCGACGCGCAGGCCTACGTGTCCAGCGACAGTGCGCTGTCGAACGTGAAGGTCGGCACGCCCCAGACCCAGGACGTCAACGGCGGCGCCGGGTTCACCTCCGTCGCCACTATGCCGTTCCAGGCGACGCTCACCACGAACCAGGGGACGACCCAGGTCCTCGGCGTCTTCTACGAGCTGTTCAACCCGCAGGGGTACAGCGTGCTGGCGGTGTTCGACGCGGTGAGCGCCGACGCGTACAAGGCCAACGCGCCGGACTCCGACAAGATGACCTCCTCGATCCTGGGCTGAGATGTCCGAGCACGGGGGACCGAGCGACGGGCCCGGCGAGCACGAGGCGCACGGGGAGCGACACGAGGCGCACGAGGCCCACGAGGCGCTCGAGCACGAGGTCACTTCGCTGCGCCGGCTGTTCGCGGAGCGCCGGCTGTCGGTCGCGACGATGGACCGCCCGTTGCGGCTCGCCACCGCGGGCGCCATCGCGGCCGTCCTGGTCACCGTGCTGCTGCTCGGCTTGCGCGACGTCAGCTCGGCGAGCGTCTACCTCGGCCGGTCGAAGGGCGCGGTCACGCAGATCGGCGAGCCGCTGTTCATCGCCGTACTCGTGTTGATCTCGCTCGGGTTCGGCTACATGTACACGGCCGCGTCGCTCACGTCGGTGTGGATCGCGGCCCCCGCGGCCTTGCTGATGACGTTCGCGATCGGGGTCTACACCGGCGCGTTCGGCCACCTCGTCGGCGGCCTCGACGTCTTCTCGATCGTGCCTGGTTGGGTGCGATGGACCGACCGCGCGATCCTCGTCGTACTCGTGCTGCTGTGCGTCGGTGCGCGTGCGATCGACGAGTCCCGGCAGCGCGAGCCGCGCACGCGCATCGTGCTCGTGGTGGCGTTCGCGGCGCTGATCGGCACGTACCTCGCGGTGTTCCGGATCGGTATGCCGACGCTCGGTGGGCTCAACCTCTACGGCGAGACCATCGACGCGATCCTCGGCTCGCTCGTCTTCGTGATGTGGCCGTTCCTCCAGGTCGCGGCGGTCGACTTCGGCGAGTGGGGGCAGCTCAGCGGCGAGCGGCTGACGCACGCGGTCGCGCGCGGCCGGCGGCAGGTGCTGTGGGTCGTCGGCGTGGTCGCTGCCGGCGCTATGACGGCGTACGGCTTCTGGAAACTGCAGGACGGCATCGGCGTTTTCACCAGCGCGACGATGTTTGGCGCGCTGCGCGGGGTCGCGTTGCTGGGCGTCGCTGTCCTGTTTCTCGTCGGGCTCTTCTACGGCCTGCGGATCGGGCGCCGGCAGTGGAAGGCGGGCATCAGCTTCGCGGCGCTCATCGGCGCCACCGCGATCACCGGTGTGATCCTGCCGCAGATCGGCGCGACCATCACCGGTGCGTTCAGCGACCTGAAGCCGCCCGAGCTCGCGACCGAGCAAGGTCAGTACGCACGCGGTGCCGACGTGGTGACGCAGAAGGCGTCGACCGGGCCGACCGCGTTCAGCTTCCAGGTCCCGCGCGGCTGGGTCGTGAACAACAACGGGAAGATCGTGCAGGCGAGCACGTACGACGGCGAGGGCGGGTACGAGCGCGTCGGCGTCGGGCTGTTCCCGGTCGTCGACCTCACGCAGGTCGAGCAGAGCTTCGGCGCCACGCCTGGTGAAGACGTGAGCTTCGACGGCTGGCAGGGCGCGAAGTTCACCGCCAAGGACGAGGTCGAGGGCTACGTCTGGATCCGCCCGGTCGAGAACCCCAACGCGTCCGGCACGTACGTCGTCTACGAGGCGGTGCACGGCTCGACATACGCGCTGGAGCCGGCGACGCCGCTGTTCAAGGCGATGCTGACGTCGTTCCGCGGTGACGGTGCGGCACCGGCGGCGCTGCCTCCGCCGGAGGCGGAAGCGAATACGCCGGAGGGCTTGGTCAACCACCGGCTCGCGCTCCAAGTGGCGCTCGGTGGCGGTGCCGCGTTGCTCGTCCTCGTCATCGGTCTCGCGGTATGGCGTCGCTGGCGGCCGCAGTGGGTCGCGGCCGGGCTCGTGCTCGCCACCGTCTCGCTGTTCACGCTGCTCTACGAGGCCGGCGCGATCGGCCACTGCGTGCTGGGCGGCACCGTCCACGTGCCGCACCTGTCCGAGTACGGCGTGCTGTTCGGCGCCGGCGTGCTCGGGCTCGCCGCGGTCGTCACCGTCCGCGCCCGCAACCGGCACGGCACGACCGTCGGCCGGCTGGTCATCGGCGGCGTCATCGGGCTGGAAGCCGCGATCGCCGCGCTCGAGTTGATGATGTGGCTCTACGGCAAAGCGCTCAGCGCGTCGCGGATCAGCATCTGGGCCGCGATCATCCTGCTCGTCGCCGTCGTCTGGGACGTGACGATGTCCGGTGAGTCGATGACGAACCACGGCACGTCACACCTGCCGCGCGCGACCCGGGTGCTCGGGTTCCTCGGCTACACGATCCTGCTCGCCGGCACCGTGCTGTTCTACACGTCCGAGAAGGTCGTCTCGACCGGCACCGCGGCGGAGGCGTTCTTCGAGCCGGAGGTCATCACCCGCAACGCGCTGTTCCGGGTCGCATTTCCGGTGCTGTTGCTCGCTTTTTTCATCCGATTGGCCCGAGCGCAAGGCTCGGCAACGGCCGTTCCGGACCCGCCGGCGCCGCGCGAGCCCGCCGGGGCGACCGCCGAACCCGCCGACTCCACGCTCGTCGAAGGAGCCCGATGAACCGCCTACTCACCCTCGCGGCCACGTTGACGGTGCCGATCGCGCTGACCGCGTGCGGCGGGTCGTCGTCGACGCCGTCGGCGCACGACACCCCGTCCGCGCCGCCGTCGTCGTCGGCGCCGCCGAGCCCGTCGCCGACCGCGACCTCCGGCGGGACCGACCAGCAGCGGGTGACGGCCATCCAGCTCGCGTTGACCGACCTGCCGAGCGGGTGGAAGTCGCAGCCGGATACGACGACCGCGGCCGAGCGGTTGAAGAACGACCGGCAGTTCGACACCTGCCTCGGGCTGCCGACGATCGAGACGATCCAGACCACCTCGAGCGAGGTCGACTTCGGCCGCGGCGACGGCTTCGCGTTCGCCGCGACGCTGATCAACGTGACGAAGAACGAGCCGCAGGCCGCGCCGTACCAGGCCGTGCTGGCCGGCCCCAAGGGCGTCAGCTGCAGCGTTGCCAGCGCGCGGAGCCAGCCGCCGCCCAAGGGTGCGAAGCTCGTCAGCGCCACCGGCAGCAGGCTCGACGCGCCGGCCGGCGAGTTCGCCATGCGCACCGTCGTGACGTACAAGCTCGCCAACGGTCGCAACGTCAGCCTGACCATCGACGACTTCGGCATGGTGGTGAAGCGGTTCATCGTGCAGGTCGCGTTCACCGGCGTCATCCAGCCGCCGCAGAAGGCACTCGAGGACTCGGTCGTGGCGAAGGTGCTCGCCCGCGCCACGGCGAACGCGGCATGAACCGCCGCGCGCGCCACCTCGCCGCCGCCGCGGCCGTCGCCGTGGTCGCGACCACCGCCGCCTGCGGCGCCGGGTCGCCGTCGGCATCGCAGTCCGGTGCGGGCCCCGTCCGGCAGCTCACCTGGGCGTCGGTGCTGCACCACTCGGCCGACCTCGGCCCGGCGAAGGCGAAGAGCGTGAGCATGCTCGTCGCGCTGCGGCCCGGCGGTGCGGCGGCGTTCCGCACGTGGGCGGTCGCGCGCGGCCTGCGCGTCTCCGACGTCACCGCGAGCGGGGCGACGCTGACCGGTACGCCGAAGGCGCTCGGCGCCGCGCTCGGCGTCGCGATCCGTGACTGGCGCGCGCCCGGCGGAGTGCAGTTCCTCGCCGCGCGCACCGACGCGTCGGTGCCGCACGAGCTCGCCGGGTCGGTGCGCGGGTTCGGCCGGATCACCACGCTGCACGAGGGCAACTCGATGCTCGCCACACCCAAGGGCATCCCGCCGAAGGGCCTCACGCCGTCTGACGTGATGCGCGCGTACAACGCGCTGCCGCTCGCGCAGGCCGGCGACTTCGGCGCCGACCAGACCGTCGTCATCTACGAGTTCAACGACGGGTTCAACCAGCAGAGCCTCGACACGTTCGATCGGCGGTTCAACCTGCCCGCGCTGACCCCTGTCGTCAACGGCAAGGACAAGACGACCGACGGGGTCGAGACCGACATGGACATCGAGACGGTACACATGATCGCGCCCGGCGCGAAGATCGTGTACGACGACGTCTACGACTACATCAACAGCGACCAGGACACGTTCGCGCAGGTGTTCCACCGCGCGTTCCAGGACATGGACAAGAAGTACCCGGGTGCGATCTGGAGCGCGTCGCTCGGCTTCTGCGAGTTCATGTTCTTCCAGCCGGCCGACTTCCAGGTGCTCGACGCCGACGTCGCGACGGCGGAGGCGCACGGGACGACGTTCTTCGCGTCGAGCGGCGACACCGGCGGGCTCGACTGCACGCCGTCGAAGTCGATCGGCGAGTTCCCCGGCGAGCAGGGCAAGGGCGTCGCGTTCCCGTCGGTGCTCACGCACACGACCGGCGTCGGCGGCACGACGCTGTCTGTGACCGCGACGAGCGACTACGCCGACGAGGCGGTCTGGACGGCGTCGATCCTGTCGCAGGGGACCGGCGGCGGCGTCTCGCAGATCGTCGCGCGGCCCGACTGGCAAGCCGGGACCGGCGTCGGCGACCAAGGGGTCAACCAGCAGTTCCGCGAAGTTCCCGACATCGCCGCGGACGCCGACCCGGCGTCCGGCACGATCGTCGTCTCCGCGGGTGCGAGCTCCGACGGCAAGGACCCGACCGCGGTCACGTCCGGCGGCGGCACGTCGCTGTCGGCGCCGATGTGGGCCGGCTTCACCGCACTGATGAACACCTACCTCCGTCAGCACGGCGGCAAGGCGGTCGGCTTCCTGAACCCGACGCTCTACTACCTCGGCAGCCACACGCCGACATTGCCGCCGTTCCACGACATCACGTTGGGAAACAACGACTTCTACGTCGCGACGCCCGGCTACGACCCGGTGACGGGACTCGGCACACCCAACGTCGCCTACCTCACCCAGGCCATCCTCGGGCTCCAGAAAGGCCAGAAGTCATGAGCGACGTCTCGGCCGAACAGCAGGTGGCGACCGTGACCTGTCCGGTCTGCGGCAACGTCGTCCCGGTGGGCGCGTTCTGCGCCGCGTGCGGCACGCACTGGTCGCACGACGCCGACACCCCATCGGCTCGCCGCGCGCACTCGTACGTCGCCGCTCCCGGCGAGTCGGTGCTGCACCTCTCCGTCGTGTCGTCGCTGTTCCCGCACCTGTCGCACCGCTCGCGCGGGCCGTTCCGGGTCGGGCTGCTCGCGGTCGTCGTGGCGTTGCTGGTGCTCGCCGGGCTGCGGCTGCAGGCGCCCGCGATCGCGGTGTCGGCGCTCGGCATCCCGTTGCTGTTCCAGCTCTACATCTACGAGGCCAACCTCTACGACGACGAGCCGGTGTTCGCCACGCTGCTCACGATCGGCGTCGGCGCGGTCCTCGGCGTCGGCTGGTCGCTGCTGACCAGCCACTACGTCACGTCGGCGAGCCGGCTCACGCTGCTCGGCGGCGGCAAGTCCGGCTCGACCACGACGCACATCGTCCTCGCGACGCTGGTGCCGGCCGGGTCGCAACTCCTCATGGTCGTGCCGGTCGCGCTGATGTGGGCGTTGCGCCGCGACCGCTACCGCGAGTCGATGGACGGCTTCGTGTTCGGGTCGGCCGGCGCGCTCGGGTTCGTCGCGGCCGCCGTCATCACCGACCTCGCGCCGGAGCTGCACGCCGGTGCGCGCATCCACGGGTCGACGGCGAATCTCTACGTGCAGACCGTCGTGCACGGCATCGCACTGCCGCTCGTCGCGGCCTGCGCGACCGGGCTCGTCGGCGCGGGACTGTGGCTGCGCCGGGCCGTTGCCGCCGAGGGCGGTGACGGTGCCGACACGCCGGGCCGGCTCTTCACGCTGTGGCCGCTCGCTCTCGCGGTCGCCGTCGTCGTACAGGTTGGGCTCGGCTACGCCGACGTCTCGACGCCGGGCAACGCGGTCGTCCTCGTCGCGCACCTCGCCGCCGCGGCCGCCTATCTGGTCGCCCTGCGCGTCGGCCTGCATCACGTGCTGCTGCACGAGGCGCACGACATACGCATCGGGCCACCTCGCGTCTGTCATCACTGCCACCACGTCGTGCCGGCCGCGCCGTTCTGCCCCAACTGCGGGGCGGCCGAGGTCGCGTCGAGCCGCGCGTCCCGTCGTCAGCTTTCCTTGCAGACTCCCGCGGAGGAGACGCCATGAGCCGCACCGCGCCGCCGCCCCCGCCACCTTCGAGCCCGCCACCGCCACCGCCACCGGCCGCCTCGGCGCCGCCGGCGTCGGTGGTCATGCCGTACCCGGTCGCGCCCACGACCGCCGTCGCGCGGCGCATCGGCCACCACAAGATGCTCTACCTGCTCGGTGCCGGGCTGGGCGCGGTCGGCGTACTGCTCGCGGCGATCGCGATCGTCGCGAAGCCGGGCCCGGGCGACTGCGGCCTCACCTGCTACCGGCCGCCGAACGGCCCGCCGGTGCAAGCGGGCCACCCGTACACCTCGTCGCAGTTCGGGTTCGCGGTCACCTACTTCGACGAGCCCGGCGGCAAGGTCTCGCCGGCCAGCCAGCCGGACAGCCTCACCCTCGACTACGGCAGCGACGGCGCCATCCAGTTCAAGGGTGTCGCGGCCAGCGGTCAGACGGCACAACAGGTGGTCGAGAGCTGGGTCTCCAACCACCTGCCGGACGCGCACCAGGCGTACGTCCTGCCGAACGCGGCGGTCGGCTACCAGCTCGGTTACGGCGCGGCGTACGACGTCGCACCGCAAGGTGGGTCAGGCAGCGGCAACACGACCCGCGCGATCGTGTCCGCGGCGGTGAAGGGGAACGTCGCCGTGCTCGCGATCGTCCTCGGCGACTACCACAAGTACAGCTTCGAGAACGGCGGCCTCAACGACGGTCACGCGAGTGCGGCCGACTCGTACGTCGCGCTGTTCGCCGACCCGATCGTGAACACCGTGCTGTGGAAGGGGGACCCGCCGCGCTGACCCGCTCGGTTACGACGTCACGAGTGTGCGGCTGACTCTCGCGGTCCAGGCTGCCGCGGCGCGGTCGGCAGCAGCATCACCAGCACCGTGAGCGCCGCGACGAGACCACCGAGGTACGCCGGCTTCGTCAGCGCCGCGAGCTTCGTGCCGAAGCCCGGGATGTCGTAACGCACCCGGCCGACGATGTCGCCGGTCTTCGGGTGCCACTCGTCGTTCACGGTCTTGTTGTCGCCCCTGGTGACGTAGCCGGTCGTCCCGTTGCCGCCGACGAGGCGGTGGATCACCAGCGCGCCGGCGCCGAACTCACCCTTCGGGATCCGGTACGCGACCGGGTCGCCGATGCGGTACGAAGACTGCCGGCGGACGACGGCGAGGTCACCGAGGTGGAACGTCGGGTCCATCGAGTGCCCGTCGACGCGCACGTACGCGACCTGCCCGCCGAGCGACTGCGGCCAGAACATCGCGAGCAGGCCGAGCGTGGCGATGAGCAGCATCCAGCCGGTCGACCGCAGACCCTGTCGCATGGCGAGGCTCCTCAGAACTGCACGGTCGACGACGATTTGGCGAGGTTCGTGCGGCAGGTACGCGCACTGCGGTCCTTGACCGCCGAGTCCGGGGTCCAGACCGCGGCGTTCCCGGACGCGACCGTTCCGGCGTTGACGGCCGACCCGCCGCCCAACGTCACGACCAGCGTCGTGGTCGTCGAGCCCACCGTCAGCGCGTTCGTCGTCGTCGTGAAGTCGATCGCCGTACTGCCCGTGTCGTACCCCGCCGAGCCGAGGTCGACGGTGCCCACGTGCAGGCCGGTCGCGCAGGTCGCGGACGAGCCGGTGGCCTGCAACGTGTCGTCGGCACCGCTCGCGCCGTTGACCACCGACCACTGCAACGTCAGCAGCTGCGTCGACGACGCGTTCGACCAGCCGCTGCACAACGTGGTCTCGTCGACCGGTTGCGACCAGACGAACGTGACGGTGTCGCCGCTCTGCACCTTGCCCACCGTGCCGTTGGTCTTGTTGGCGAGGGTCACGGACACGGGGAACATCACCGGCGATGTCAGCGAGCTCGCGCCGAGGTGTGCCGAGGTCAGCGTGAGGCCGGCGGCCCACGCCGTACCGGCCGACACGACGACGACGGCTGCCGCGGCCGCGAGCCCGCGGGTCATGGCCCGACGACGGAGACGTACGCCGCGGTGACCGACGTGGCGGTCGCCGATCCGGTCAGCGAGCCGAGCGTCAGCGACGTACCCGCGACGTTGACGGGTCCGGCGGACGCGAGCGAGGCGTTGCCGGTGCCCACGAGCGTGAGCGACAGCCGGCCACCCGCGCACGCCGCCGGGATGGAGGTCAACGACACGCTGCTGACGACGTTCGCCGTCGCCGTCCACGCGACGCCGATGCCGGCGAGCGAGCCGCACGAGCTTGTCGCCGTGAAGGCTTCGCTCACCTGCTTCGGATTCGGTGCGATGGACGTCGCCGCAGCGCTGCCGGGCCACGCGACAAGCGCGAGAGCAAGCCCGGCGAACGCTGCGACGGCGCGACCTTCGCGCACGGCCCGATCAGCCTGTGATGACGACCGAGACGCCCGTCACGTTGGCCGCCGCGATGTTGCTTGCGCTGAAGTCGGGCGTCGCGTTGCCGGAGGCGTCGAGAGTGCCGGTGACCTCGGCGAGCGAGGCGTTCGCGGCGCCGGTGAGCGTCACCTTGTACGCGAAGCCGCTGCAGGCCGCTGCCGTCGTCACCGGAGCCGTCGCGACCTTGTAGCCCGGCAGCGTGGCCGAGTACGCGGTCGTGTAGGTCACGGTGGCGCCGGAGTTGCAACTCGACACAGTCGCGTTGCCGGACCCGAGCGTCTTGCCGCTGACGGACAGGGTGGCCGCGAACGCGGTGACCGCGCCGAAGACCACCACGCCGGCGACGGCGGGGACGGCGAACCGGGCCAGACGCCCGCCTCGCCAAGCACGAGAGCTTTCCGAATGTGAACCCATGTTGCGGGTTTCGGGGAATCGGGGGCAGAAGCGCACCCCCCAGAAGGGTGAGATCAGACCATCCTTTATGACTAGTCCCCGGGGAAGGAAAACGGTGCTGGTGTCGGGTTCTGCCCGGATTCAGGCACATACCTACTACCGAGCATTCTCTGTCCGCAGAGCTATATGGCCACTGCCCCGGGGGCCCGGTAACCGGCAATGGCCGTTGCGCCGTACGGCGGCCTGCGGCGGCTACCGCGTGACGGACGCGTAGATCTCGACCGTCTGCTCGGCGATCGACGGCCAGCTGAAGTGACGCTCGGCCCGCGCCCGGCCGGCCGCCCCCATCGCGCGGGCCCGGCCCGGGTCGTCCAGCACTGACTCGACCGCGCGCGCCAGGCCGGCCTCGTACCCGGCCGCGTCGTCGGCGTCGTACCGGACGAGCAGGCCGGTCTCGCCGTCGACCACGACCTCGGGGATGCCGCCGACGTCGCTCGCCACGACGGGGATGGCGCAGGCCATCGCCTCGAGGTTGACGATGCCGAGCGGCTCGTAGACCGACGGGCAGACGAACAGCGTGGACGACGAGAGCAGCCGGACGAGCTGGTCGCGCGGCAGCGGGTCGCGCAGCCACAGCACGTCGGTGCCGCTCTCGACCAGCGCGGTGACTCCGTCTTCTACCTCGGCCGCGATCTGCGGTGTGTCCGGGGCGCTCGCGCACAGCACGAGCTGCGCCGACCGCCGTACCGCGCGCATCGCGCGGAGCAGGTGCGGCAATCCCTTCTGCCGGGTGATCCGGCCGACGTACACGACGACCGGGCGGGCCGGGTCGAGGCCCAGCGCGCTCAACACCGCGGGGTCGGGGGCGGGCGCGAACAGCGCGGTGTCGATGCCGTTGTGCACGACGTGCACCCGCGCCGGGTCGACTGCCGGGTACGCCGACAGCACGTCGGCCCGCATCCCGGCCGAGACCGCGATGACCGCGTCGGCGGCCTCGAGCGCGGTCTTCTCCGCCCACGACGACACCCGGTAGCCGCCGCCGAGCTGCTCGGCCTTCCACGGCCGCAGCGGTTCGAGCGAGTGCGACGTCACGACGTGCGGCCGGTCGTGCAGCAGCTTCGCGAGGTGGCCGGCGAGGTTCGCGTACCACGTGTGCGAGTGGACGAGGTCGCGGTCGGCCACGGCGGCGGCCATCGACAGGTCGGTGCTCAGCACCTGGAGCGCCGCGTTCGCGCCGTCGAGCCGGTCCCAGCTGCCGTGCGCGGCGAACGCCTCGACCCGCAGGTCGACGAGCCGGTCGAGCTCGCGGGCGAGGAACTCGACGTGCACGCCGGCGCCGCCGTAGACGTCCGGCGGCCATTCCCTCGTCAGCAGCCCGACTCGCACCTGCGACAGACTAGGAGGTCGGCGGCGGCCAAGTGTGCGCGGCCGCGGTGGCTATGACGACCGCGACCGCACACACTCTGGCGCGATGCAGGGAGAATGGCCGCATGGCGCAACGAGGCGTGCTCGGCATGGTGCTCGCCGGTGGCGAGGGCAAGCGGCTCTGGCCGCTGACCGCGGACCGGGCGAAGCCCGCGGTGCCGTTCGGCGGCATCTACCGGCTCGTCGACTTCGTCCTGTCCAACCTTGTCAACGCCGACTATCTGCGCATCGTCGTGCTGACGCAGTACAAGTCGCACTCGCTCGACCGGCACATCTCGCTCACCTGGCGGATGTCGTCGCTGCTCGGCAACTACGTCACGCCGGTGCCGGCGCAGCAACGCCTCGGCCCGCGCTGGTACCAAGGCTCCGCCGACGCGATCTACCAGTCGCTCAACCTGGTGTACGACGAGCAGCCGCAGTACGTCGTCGTGTTCGGTGCCGACCACGTCTACCGGATGGACCCGGCGCAGATGGTGCGCCAGCACATCGCATCGGGCGCCGGCGTCACCGTCGCGGGCATCCGGGTGCCGCGGTCGCAGGCGTCGGCGTTCGGAGTCATCCAGACCAGCGACGGCCGCCGGATCGACGCGTTCCTCGAGAAGCCGGCCGACCCGCCCGGCCTGCCCGACGACGCCGACCGCACGTACGCGTCGATGGGCAACTACGTGTTCTCGACCGAGGTGCTCCTCGACGCCGTCCGCAAGGACGCGTACGACGAAGGCTCGGTGCACGACATGGGCGGCAACGTCATCCCGATGCTCGTCGCGCAGGGCGACGCGCAGGTCTACGACTTCGCCGACAACCACGTGCCCGGCGTGACCGAGCGCGACGCCGGCTACTGGCGCGACGTCGGCAGCATCGACAGCTACTACGACGCGCACATGGATCTCGTGTCGGTCTCGCCGGTGTTCAACCTCTACAACCGGCAGTGGCCGATCCTGACGCACACGCCGCCGCTGCCGCCGGCGAAGTTCGTGCACGACGAGCCGGGCCGCACCGGCCACGCGATCGAGTCGCTCGTCTCACCCGGTTGCATCGTCTCGGGCGGCGAGGTGCGCCAGTCCGTGCTGTCGCCGGGCGCGCACGTGCACAGCCGCGCGGTGGTCGAAGGCGCCGTACTCATGCACGGGGTCGACGTCGGCCGCGGCGCGCAAGTACGTCGGGCGATCGTCGACAAGGGCGTCGTGATCCCGGCCGGCGTACGCATCGGGGTCGACCACGACGAGGACCGCGCCCGCGGCTTCCACGTCAGCGAAGGCGGCGTCGTCGTGATCGGCAAGGGCCAGACGGTCCGCGAGTAACCGCGCGGTGGCTCAGTCGCGGACGACCGCGGCGAGCAAGCCGTCGCCGGCACCGGAGAGCACCGGCACCAGCCGGTCGTCGTCACGCACGGTCTTCAGCAGCTCGCGTACGGCGACGGTCTCCGGATCGCGCGCGGACGTGTCCGGCACCCGGTCGTGCCACAGCGCGTTGTCGAACACGACCAGCCCGCCGGGGCGCAGCAACCGCAACGCCGCGGCGAGGTAGTCGGGGTACTCGCCCTTGGCCGCGTCGCCGAACACGAGGTCGTACGCGCCGTCGGTCAGCCGGGGGAGCACGTCGAGCGCGCGGCCGGTGATGAGCCGCGCGCGGTTCGGCGGGATGCGCGCCTCGGCGAACGCCTCCTTCGCCGCGCGCTGGTGCTCGGCCTCGATGTCGATCGTGGTGAGGACGCCGTCCGGCGCCATGCCGCGCAGCAGCCACAGCCCGGAGACGCCGGCACCGGTGCCGATCTCCACGACCGCGCGCGCGGAGACGGACGCGGCGAGGAAGCGAAGCATCGCGCCGCCGCCCGGGCCGATCGGCACGGCGCCCAGCTCGGCCCCGCGCCGGCGCGCCGCGACCAGGACGTCGTCCTCGGGCAGCCACGCCTCGAGGAACGCCTGCCGTCGTACGGCGACCGCGCCTTCGTCCGATGCGCTGATGCCGGCCTCCTTGCTGTCGGGTTTTCGCCCAGCCTACGGGCGGCGGGACCTCACAGTCGGGCGGGTGACAATGGTCGGGTGACCTGGCCTCCGGAGCAGCCCGCCCATCCGCCGGCGCCGGCGATGACGTGGCCGGTCGTGGCCCTCACCGCCGGGATCGCGGCGGTGTTCGCCGGTACGGTCGGCGGGCTCGTCGTGCATGCCGCCGACGACAGCGGGGCCGCGCCGAAGACGGTGACGCTCGGCCAGACGGGAGCGAGCACCGCGCCGGTAGTCGCGCGGTCGCAAGGGTCGGTTGCCGCGGTGGCCGCGAAGATCCTGCCGAGCGTCGTGTCGATCGAGGTCCGCACCGGCAGCGGCGGCGACACCGGCACCGGCATCGTCATCAGCAGCGCCGGTTACATCCTCACCAACAACCACGTCGTCTCGGCCGTGGCCAGCGGCGGCAAGCTGACGGTCGTCTTCCCGGACAAGACGTCGGCCAAGGGCACGATCGTCGGCCACCCCGACCCCGTGAGCGACCTCGCCCTCGTCCGGGTCGCGAACGTCAAGGGTCTGCGGCCCGCGACGCTCGGCTCGTCGTCGAGCCTGCGCGTCGGCGACCCGGTGATCGCCGTCGGCTCGCCGCTCGGTCTCGCCGGTACCGTCACGACCGGCATCGTCAGCGCGCTCGACCGGCCGGTCGCGGCGAGCGACAGCGGCAGCGGCAACACCGACAACATCATCGACGCGATCCAAACCGACGCGGCGATCAACCCGGGCAACTCCGGCGGTCCGCTGGTCGACATGTCGGGCGCGGTCGTCGGCGTCAACTCGGCGATCGCGACGCTGTCCGGTGACGCGTCGACCGGGCAGGGCGGCAGCATCGGCCTCGGGTTCGCGATCCCGATCGACCAGGCGAAGCGGATCGCGACCGAGATCCTCAAGCGCGGCTTCGCGACCCACGCGGTCATCGGCGTACACCTCGACACCGCGTTCACCGGCGACGGCGCGAAGATCGCCGACCCCAACGGTACGGCGGTGACGCCCGGCGGCCCGGCCGACCGCGCCGGCCTGCGCGGCGGCGACGTCATCGTGGCCGCGAACGGCGAGAAGATCACCTCGCCGGAAGAGCTCATCGTCGCGATCCGCAAGCACGCGCCCGGCGACCGCTTGACGTTGACGTACCTGCGCGGCGGGCACCGGCATACGACGACCGTCGTCCTCGGCTCGGCCCGGAGCGAGTGATGTTCAGCCACGTCGGCTGGTCCGAGCTGGTCGTGCTCGCGGTCGTCGGGCTGGTCGTGTTCGGCCCGGACCGGCTGCCCAAGGCGGCCGCCGACGCGGTCCGCGCGGTCCGCCAGTTCCGCACGCTCGCGCGCGGGGCCGCGGCAGACCTGAAGGCCGAGCTCGGGCCGGAGATCGCCGACCTCGACCTCGCCTCGCTGCACCCGCGCCGCATCGTCGCGTCGGTCCTCGACGACGACGAGCCGGCCGCTGCGGTCGCGCTGGCCAGCCGGGCGCCGGTGATGGCGCCGGCGCTCGGCCCGGGCGAGCCGCCGCCGTACGACGCCGACGCGACCTGACCGCTCGTCGCCGCCGCTACGGCAGCCGCAAGATCATCGCGCACTCAGCCAGCCCAATGCGGCGACTTTGGCTGGCTCAGCCCGCGATGATCTTGGCCAACGGGTGGCCCCGTCAGCTCACCGGCGTCAGGGTCAGCGGGCGGCCGACCAGCGAACGGCTCCGGCCGGTCAGGCCGGTCGCGATGTCGCGCAACGCGACCGCGGCCGGCGATGTCGGGTCGGCGAGCACGATCGGCACCCCGGCGTCGCCGCCCTCGCGCAGCCGCGGGTCGATCGGTACCGAGCCGAGCAGCGGCACCGGCGCGCCGACGAGCTGGGTGAGCGAGTCCGCGACCGCCTGCCCGCCGCCGGCGCCGAAGACGTCGACCATCTCGCCGCAGTGCGGGCAGGGCAGGCCGGCCATGTTCTCGATGACGCCGGCGACCCGCAGCCGGGTCTGCAGTGCGACCGCGCCGGCCCGTTCGGCGACCTCGCGCGCGGCCAGTTGCGGCGTCGTTACCACGACGACCTCGGCACTCGGCAACAGCGCGGCGGTGCTGATCGCCATGTCGCCGGTGCCCGGCGGCAGGTCGAGCAGCAGCACGTCGAGGTCGCCGAAGTACGCGTCACCGAGGATCTGCTCCAGCCACTTGTGCAGCATCGGCCCGCGCAGTGCGATCGCGCGGTTCGCCGGCACGAACATCCCGGCGGACACCAGCTTCACGCCGTGTCCTTCGGGCGGCATGATCATGCCCTCGACCATCGTCGGCCGGTCGGAAACACCGAGCATCCGCGGCAGCGAGTAGCCGTACACGTCCGCGTCGACGACGCCGACCGACAGGCCTTCGGCGGCCATCGCGACAGCGAGGTTGGCCGTCGTCGACGACTTGCCGACGCCGCCCTTGCCGCTCGCGATCGCGTAGATGCGCGTGAGCGACCCGGGCTGCGCGAACACAATCTCGCGGCCGGCCCGGTTGCCCTGCAACTGGCCGCGCAACGCGGCGCGCTGCTCGTCGCTCATCACGCCGAGCCGCACCTCGACACCGCTCACCCCGGCGACGGCAGAGACCGCGGCGGTCACGTCCCGCGTGATTCGGTCGCGCAGCGGGCAGCCTTGGGTCGTCAGCAGTACGTCGACGGCGACCCGGCCGTCAGCGGCGATGTCGATGCCGGCGACCATGCCGAGGTCGGTGATCGGCCGGTGGATCTCGGGGTCGTTGACGGTCGCGAGGGCAGCATGGACTGCGTCGTATGAAGGGGTGTCGTACGAAGGGGTGCTCATGGCACCATCCAGAGTACGTCGGCGCTAGCTGCCCACTCGCGCCGAGCGTTGCACCAGCGCGAGCGCGCGTTCCTCCAGCAGCGCCGGCTCGACCGGCTTGGTGAGGTAGTCGTCGGCGCCGGCGTTGCGCGCCTCGGTCTCGAGGTCCTGGTTGGCCGAGCCGGTAAGCATCAGCACCGGCAACGCCGCCGTGTGTGCCTCGCTGCGCAGCAACCGGATCAGCTCGACGCCGCTGAGGTCCGGCAGGGTCTGGTCGACGATGATGCCGTCGAACCTGCTGCCGATCGCGAGCTCGAGCGCGTCGCTCGCGTTGTCGACGGTGACGACTTCGAGCGTGCCCGACAACGACGTGCTGATGTACGCGCGCACCGACTCGTCGTCCTCGACGACGAGCAGCCGCGGCAGTGCGTTCGACTTGTCCGCGCCGGGTACGACGACGGCGGCGCCGCGGGCCGGCGTACGGCACCACGGGCACATGCGCCACGCGGCCTCGAGCGGCCGGTCGCACTCCTCGCAGTGACCGCGGTCGACGTTCGTCGTACACCACGGGCACACGACCATGTCGCTGCTGAGCGAGCCGCCGCAAGCCGTGCAGCGGTGCGGGTTGCTGCCGCTGTCGACCTGCGTGACCCGCAGCACTTCCTCGTACGTCGTGATGCCGGCGTGTGCCTTCGCGACCGCCGACGAGCGCAGCGTCTGCATGCCGGCGGCGCGGGCCGCGGCGGCGACGGCGCCCTCGTTGGGCGTCGACATCAGCACGGCGCGCATCGCCGCGGTCACCGGCAGCACCTCGAAGACGCCGAGCCGGCCGCGGTAGCCGGTGCCGCCGCAGTCGGCGCAACCGGTGCCGCGCTGCGGCGACGCCGCGTCGAGGTCTTCCGCTTCGATCCCGAGCAGCTTCAGCACCCGCGGCGGCGGGACGTACGGCGCCGCGCAGATCTCGCAGACGCGCCGGACCAGCCGCTGGGCGATGACCAAAGAGAGCGACGACGCGACGAGGAACGGCTCGACGCCCATGTCGATGAGCCGCGTGATCGCGGCGGGTGCGGAGTTGGTGTGCAGCGTCGTGAGGACGAGGTGGCCGGTGAGCGAGGCTTCGAGCGCGAGGTCGGCGGTCTCCTTGTCCCGCACCTCGCCGACGAGCACGACATCGGGGTCCTGCCGCAGCACCGAACGCAGGCCGCGGGCGAACGTCAGCCCGGCGCGGTCGTGGATCTGCACCTGGGTGATGCCCTGCACCTGCATCTCGACCGGGTCTTCGAGCGTCACGATATTGCGGTCCGGCGTCTTGATCTGGTGGATCGCCGAGTAGAGCGTTGAGGTCTTGCCGGAGCCGGTCGGGCCGGTGATGAGGATCAGCCCCTGCGGCGCGACCAGCGTGCCGAGCAGCGACTCGAGCTGGAGCTCGTCCATGCCGACCTTGGTGATCGGCGGCACGTTGTCGGCCCGCGACAGCAGCCGGATGACGACCTTCTCGCCGTGAATGTTGGGCAGCGTGCTGATCCGCGCGTCGAGCAGCGAGCCGTCGACCTGAAGGCGGGACCGGCCGTCCTGCGGCACCCGGCGCTCGGCGATGTCGAGGTTGCTCATCACCTTGATCCGGCTGACGAGGCCTGCCGCCGCTTGCCGCGGCACGGTCATGACGTCGCGGAGCAGCCCGTCGACGCGGTACCGGATCCGTACGGCGTTCGCCTGCGGCTCGACGTGGATGTCACTGGCCCGGGCGCGTACGGCGTCGGCGAGGATCGTGTTGACCAGCCGGACCGTCGGCGCGTCGGCGAAGCCGGACTCCGCGTCCGCGTCGTCGTCGAAGGAGTCCTCGAGGTCTTCGAGGATCATCGCGACGTCGCCGGCCGAGTCCTCGGACAGCGACCAGGTCCGCGCGAGCAGGTCGCGCAGCTGGCTCTCCGCCGCGACGACGATCTTGATGTCCGCGACGCCGGCGTACACCTTGACGTCGTCGATCGCGACGACGTTCGTCGGGTCGGCGCAGGCGATCGTGACCTGGCCGTTGTCGGCCCGGCGGATCGGCATGACGAGATGGCGCTCGGCGAGGCTGCGGGGGAGTAGGCGGCTCACGCCGGCGTCGAGTGTGATGGTGGCGAGGTCGACGACCTCGAGCGAGAGCGCGGCGGCCAGCGCGCTCGCGACCTGACGGTCGGTCGCGTAGCCGAGCTCGACGACGAGCGTGCCCAGGCGGACTCGGCGGCGCTCGCGCTGCGCGGCGCGCTGCGCCTCGAGCGCGGCCTCGAGCTGCTCGGCCGTGATGGCGCCATGCTCGACGAGCACCTCGCCCAGGCGGCGCCGGGTGGACTGCGGCGCGCTGATTCCGCTCACCCGTAGGTTCTCGGCAGGATATGACCCAGATCTGATAGTCAATCCGGGCTGGTTCAGCCGGTGCCCGAAGTCTCCTCTTCGGCCGGCCGCGGCGCCAGCTCGTCGAGTAGCCGCTGGAGCTCGCCGCGGATGTAGTCGCGGGTCGCGACCTCGCCGAGGGCGATCCGGATCGCGGCGACCTCGCGGGCGAGGTACTCGGTGTCCGCGACCGCGCGCTCGGACAGCGCCCGGTCCTGCTCGTCCTGCACCCGGTCGCGGTCGGACTGCCGGTTCTGTGCGAGCAGGATCAGCGGCGCGGCGTACGACGCCTGCAACGACAGCAGCAGCGTGAGCAGCGTGAAGTTGAGCCGCTTCGGGTCGAACTGCCACCCGGACGGCGCGAACACGTTCCAGCACAGCCACGCCGCGATGAACAGCGTCATGTAGCCGATGAACCGCCAGGTGCCGAGGAAGCGCGCTACCCGCTCCGACATGCGGCCGAAGGCCTCGGAGTCCATCCGCGGCAGGCTGACGCCCGGTCGGACGTCGCGCGGCTGGTCGATCCTGGCGCGGCGGCCGCCGTCACGTGCCATGACTCGCCTCGGTGTGCGCCTCGCCGGACGGCCGCTCCCGCCAGTTGGCCGGCAGCAGGTGGTCGAGTACGTCGTCGACGGTCACCGCGCCCACCAGGTGGTCGGCGTCGTCGACGATCGGCACCGCGACGAGGTTGTACGTCGCGAGGTACGACGTCAGCTCGTGCAGCAGCACGTCCGGCCCGAGGGGACCGATGTCGGAGTCGACGAGGCCGGAGACGAGCGAGCTCGGCGGCTCGCGCAGCAGCCGCTGGATGTGCGCGATGCCGAGGTACTTGCCGGTCGGCGTCTCGGTCGGCGGCCGGCACACGAACACCTGAGCCGCGAGTGCCGGCGTCAGCTCCGGGTCGCGGACCCGGGCGAGTGCTTCGGCGACGGTCGCGTCCGGCGGCAGGATCACCGGCTCGCTCGTCATCATGCCGCCGGCGGTGCCCTCGGCGTAGATGAGCAGCCGGCGTACCGGGTCCGCCTCGTCCGGCTCCATCAACGCGAGCAGCCGCTCCTGCTCGTCGGTCGGCAGCTCGGCGAGCAGGTCGGCGGCGTCGTCGGGGGCCATCGCCTCGAGCACGTCGGCGGCGCGTTCTCCCTCTAGATGCGCCAAAATCTCGACCTGGTCGTCCTCCGGTAGCTCTTCGAGGACATCGGCGAGCCGCTCGTCGTCGAGGGCCGCGGCGACCTCCGCGCGGCGTTTCTGCGACAGCTCGTGCATGACGTGCGCGAGGTCCGCGGGCCGGAGCTGGTCGAACGCGGCGAGCAGGTTGGCCGCGCCCTGCTCCTCGTCCTCGTGCGCGAACCCGGTGACCGACTCCCAGTCGACGGTCTGCAGCTGGCCGCGGCGCCGGAAACCGCCGCCGGCGGTGCGTACGGCGACGCGGGTGACGAACCAGTCGCGGGTGCGGCTCTGCTCCATCGCTACGTCGGCGACGACGACCTCCACGCCGTCTTCGACCAGGCGGACCCGCCGGTCGAGCAGCTCGGTGATGACGAGCGTCTCGCCGGCCCGGCGCTCGAACCGGCGCAGGTTGATCCGGCCGCGGACGAACACCGCCTCGGCGTCGATGCTGGTGACCTGCCCGATCGGGACGAACACCCGCCGCCGCGGCTGCACCTCCACCGCGACACCGAGTACGCGCGGGGGCTGCGCGCCGCCGCGGAGCATGACGACGACGTCGCGGACCCGGCCGACCTGCTCGCCGTTGGGGTCGAGCACGGTCATGCCGGCGAGCCGCGCAAGGAAGACCCGTGTGGTCGTGCCCGTCGCCATGCCCGGAGGTTACCGCCGCAGCCGGGGCAAACCCGGGACCCCCGGACCCGCTCCGGCCGTGAGTCGGCCGGGCGCCGGGCAGCGTCTATGGTCCGCACTCATGAGCATCTTCGAACTGTTCGACCTCTCCGGGAAGGTCGCCGTCGTGACCGGGGCCTCGTCGGGCCTCGGTGTCGCGTTCGCGCAGGCACTGGCCGAGGCCGGTGCCGACGTGGCGCTCGGCGCGCGGCGGATCGAGCGGTTAGAAGAGACCCGCGGCCTCGTCGAGGCGGTCGGCCGGCGGGCGCTCGCGGTCACCACCGACGTCGCCGACCCCGACGCGTGCCAGCAGCTCGTCGACGCGGCGATGCTCGAGTTCGGCCGGGTCGACATCCTCGTCAACAACGCAGGGGTCGGCACCGCGGTACCCGCGACCCGCGAGACGCCGGAACAGTTCCGTACCGTCCTCGACGTCAACCTGCACGGCGCGTACTGGATGGCGCAGGCGTGCGGCCGGGTCATGCAGCCCGGCTCGTCGATCGTCAACATCTCGTCGGTGCTCGGGCTCACGACCGCCGGCCTGCCGCAGGCCGCGTACGCGGCGTCGAAAGCCGGCCTCATCGGGCTCACCCGCGACCTCGCGCAGCAGTGGACCGGCCGCAAGGGCATCCGCGTCAACGCCCTGGCGCCGGGGTTCTTCTCCTCCGAGATGACCGAGCAGTACCCGCCGGACTACCTCGACCTCATGATGGTCCGCGTCCTCGCCGGCCGGATGGGCGACCCGCGCGAGCTGGCCGCGACCCTCGTCTGGCTCGTCTCGGACGCGGCCGGTTACGTCACCGGCCAGACGATCGCGGTCGACGGCGGCGTGACGGTCACCTAGCGCCTACTTGCCGCGGCGAGCCGGCCGGCCGCGCAGGTGCAGCGGCCGCGGCACCCGGGTACGGGCCGGCGACGGCGGCGGGGCGACCGCATGCGCATGCGTCGTGGGCCGGTCCGGCGTCTCGGTCACGTCGCCGGTCGGCGTCAGCCGGTAGAGCGTGCACTCGCGCGCCCAGCGCTGCGCCGCGGCTTCGCCGTCGGGCAGGTTGAGCCGCTTGCCGAGCAGGTTCGGTACGACGGCCGCCCACGCCTCGCCGTCCGGCTCGACCACCTCGACCGACGCGACCCACGTCACGAGCCGCGACCCCTTCTCCTTGCTGCGGACGGTGACGTACGCGCGGTCGCCGAGCGGCGGCGCCTCCTGCTCGATCCCGCCGGTGAGCACGTACGCCGAGCCGTCTTGCCAGAGGTGCCAAACCGGTTGCGAATGCTGGTGTTCTCCGGCGGGACGCACCCAGATGAGACCCGAGCGTTTCGTCGCCTCGTCCACGAGCGCGGCGATCGCCTCGGCGTCCATAGCGGTGACTCTAGAGCGCCGCCTGACAGCATCAAGTGCGTGGCGACGGCAGCTCCCCCCGCGGTGCTCGACCTTCCGCCACCGACCGACCTCGCGGTCATGGCGGTCGGTCTCGTCGCCGTATCGACGTCCGGACCACTGATCGCCGCGGCCGCCGCGCCGGCGCTCGCGGTCGCGTTCTGGCGCAACGGGTTCGCCACCGCCGTACTCGGGCCGCTCGTCCTGCTCCGGCACCGCGCCGAGGTCAGGTCGCTCACCCGGCGCGAGTGGCGGCTGGCCGTCGCCGCCGGGGTGCTGCTGGCCGCGCACTTCGCCGCGTGGGTGCTCAGCCTGCGGGTCACGAGCGTCGCGAGCGCGACCGCGCTGGTGTCGACGCAGCCGATCTGGGCGGCGCTGCTCGCCCGCCGCGGCGGCGCCGCACTGCCGTCGCGGGCGTGGCTCGGGATCGCCATCGCGGTCGTCGGGGTCGGCGTGCTGTCCGGCGCGGACCTGTCGACGTCGGCGCGAGCACTCGGCGGCGACGCGCTCGCGGTCGTCGGCGGCGCGGCCGCGGCCGGGTACATGGTCGCCGGCAGCGAAGTACGCCGGCACGTCAGCACGGTCACCTACACCGCGGTCTGTTACGCGACGACGGCGGTGCTGCTGCTCGCCTGCTGTGTAGTCGCGCGGCAGTCGCTGACCGGCTACTCCGCGGGTACGTGGTGGCGGCTGGTCGCGTTGACCGTCGGCGCGCAGTTCCTCGGCCACTCGCTGTTCAACCGGGTGCTGCGGACGACGAGCCCCACGGTCGTCGCGCTCGCGATCCTGCTCGAGGTCCCGGGCGCCGCGTTGCTGGCCGCGGTGTTCCTCGGCCAGACACCGTCGTGGCTCGCCGTACCCGGACTGCTCGTCCTGCTCGCCGGCATCGGTGTCGTCATCACCGCGCGGAGCCGGTCGGTCGAGCCGTCGCTGCCGGCCGAGTGAGTGCCGAGTGAGTACCCTCCACGTCGTGCAGCGCGCTCGCCGTACCGTCCTGTCGGTGCCGGGGTCCAGCGCGCGCATGGTCGAGAAGTCGCGCGGGCTCGACGCGGACGAGGTGTTCCTCGACCTCGAAGACGCGGTCGCACCGGCGGCGAAGGACGACGCCCGTACGGCGGTCGCCGCCGCGTTGCGCGAAGGTGGATGGCACGCGCCAACCGTCGGTGTGCGGGTCAACGACTGGTCGACCGAGTGGACGTACCGCGACGTCGTCGACGTCGTCACCAGCGCCGGCGCCAACCTCGACTGCGTCGTACTGCCGAAGGTCGAGACGCCGCACCACGTCGCCGCGCTCGACCTGTTGCTGAGCCAGCTCGAACGCGCACACGGGCTCGACAAAGGTCGCATCGGCATCGAGGCGCAGATCGAGTCGGCCCGCGGCCTCGTGCAGGTCGACGCGATCGCCGACGCGTCGAAACGGTTGCAAACACTAGTGTTCGGGCCGGCCGACTTCATGGCGAGCGTCAACATGCGCGGCCTCACCGTTGGCGAGCGACCGCCCGGCTACGACGACGGCGACGCGTTCCACCACGCGCACATGACGATCCTCGTCGCGGCCCGCGCGCACGACCTGCAGGCGATCGACGGGCCGTACCTCCAGGTCCGCGACGTCGACGGTTTCCGCCGGCAGGCGCGCCGTACCGCGGCGCTCGGCTACGACGGGAAATGGGTGCTGCACCCGGACCAGATCGCGGTCGGCAACGAGGTGTTCGCGCCGTCGCAGCACGACTTCGACCACGCGACGGACATCCTCGCGGCGTACGACGCGTCGACGTCGGAAGCGGGTGGAAGGCGCGGCGCGGTGATGCTCGGCGACGAGATGATCGACGAGGCGTCGCGCAAGATGGCGCTGGTCGTCGTCGCAAAGGCCCGCGCCGCCGGCATGGTCCGCAGCAGCACTCAGTGAACGCCCATCCGTCATAGCTCGTCGAGCAGGTTGTCGGTGAGCGGCAGTAGCGCGGCGTCGTCGAGGGTGCACCACCGGACGTCGCTCGCGTCGTCGCCCGCGCGCAGCTCGCCGCCGGTCACCGAAGCCGCGAAGTCGTGTACGACGTAGTCGCCGATCGGCACCGTCGCGAGCAGATCACCGACGGCCACGGTGAGGCCGGTCTCCTCGAACACCTCGCGCGCCGCCGCGGCGGCCGGCGTCTCGCCCGGCTCGACCCGGCCGCCAGGTAGCGACCAGCGGCCCGCGCCCGGCGCGTGACCGCGCTGCACGAGCAGCAACCGGCCCGCGCCGTCGCGGACCACCGCACCGGCGCACACCACCGGCTGTTTCTCGCCGCCGTCTTGCGGGGACATCACCCGCAGGTTACGAGGGAGGCGCGGCGTCATGTTGGTTCTGGTCATCGTGCTCGGCGTCATCGTCGTGCTCGCCATGCTCATCGGCTTGGGCGGGTTCGGCGGTTACGGCGGCGGCTACGGTCCGGGCGGCGCGCCGCCCACCATCTACCGGCGGATCATCTACCGCCGGCCGGCGACCCGCCGGGTGATCACCGAGCACCGCGTCGTCGACGACGTCGACCCGCTGGAACGCCCGACGTACGGTCCCTGACCCCTTCGGGTCTTGACGTTTTCGCGGCCGGACAGGACCGTGACGGTGTGCGACCCGAGCCGACCTGCCCACGTTGCAGCGGTGAACTGCGCGCGCCTGGCCTCTGGAGCAGCGCCTGGCAGTGCGCCGCCCACGGGGTAGTCGCGCCGTACTCCGTCGTCCACCGCCCCGGCACCGACGGGCTCGACCACGTGCTCGAGCGGGCCAAGGTCCCGGTCTGGCTGCCGCACCCGCTGACGACCGGCTGGGTGGTGAGCGGGTTCGCCTACGCCGGCGACGACCGGGAAGGCGCCCGCGCGGTCGTGAGCTGCCTGACCGGGCCGAGCCCGCTCGGCGGCGGCAGCGAGCTGGTCATCGTCTCCGAGGAGCCCGGCATCGGGCTCGGCGCGCGGCACGCCGGCCTGCCTGGCCCCGACCCGGGCGACGGGTTCGGTCAGGGCCAGCCGGACGCCAAGGTCGAGGCGGCCGGGCACCCGACCGCGTTGTGGTCGCTGCCGGCCGAGGGCGACTGCGCCGCGTTCGTCGGCGAGGCCAAGGGGCTGTGGCTGTGGGCGCTGGTCTGGCCCGCGAGCGCCGGCGTACTCCTCTACGACTCGCTCTCGCTGCACGACCTGCGCGACGGGTACGTCGAGGCCGAGCTGGCGTTCGGGGCGGTCTCGCCGCGGCTGGAGGGGACCGGCACTCAGTAGCCTGGATCCAGTGGCGTTCTCGACGAAGCTGTTCACCGAGGTCTTCGTCACCCTCGTCGTCATCATGGACCCGGTCGGCACCATCCCGCTGTTCCTCGCGCTGACCAGCGGCCGGACCGTCCGCGCCCGCCGCCGCCTCGCCTGGCAGGCCGTCGTCGTCGCGATCGGGGTCATCGCGGCGTTCGCGTTGTTCGGCCAGCAGATCCTGCGCTACCTCAACATCAGCGTGGCGGCGCTGCAGGGCGCCGGCGGCTTGCTGCTCGTCCTCGTGGCGCTCGAGCTGCTCACCGGCAAGCAGGAGAGCCCGGAGGACGCGCCGGACGTGAACGTCGCGCTCGTCCCGCTCGGCACCCCGCTGCTCGCCGGCCCGGGCGCGATCGTCGCGACCATCGTGTTCGTCCGCAACGCGCACGGTTACGGCGACGCGTGGGCGATCGTCGCCGGCATCGTCGCCGTCCATCTCGTCCTCTACCTGGCGCTGCGGTTCGCGAACGTGATCCTGCGGGTCATCCGCGAGGGCGGCGTCATGCTCGTGACCAGGATCTCCGGCCTGCTGCTGTCGGCGATCGCCGTCCAGCTCGTCGCGACGTCCGCCCTTGCCTTCGCCCGCACAGCCCACTAGCGAGGAGACTCGGGCGCCGCGGCGTCCACAACGTCCGCGCGCCTGCCCGGAATCGTCGGTACGGCGGACGAGAATGGGGCCATGACCGCGACCCAGCTCGACCTGGCCGGGATGCCGGCGCGGCTGTTCGCGTGCACGCCGTCGCGGCTGGCGACCTGGCTCGACTGCCCGCGCCGCTACAAGTTCGTCTACGTCGACCGCCCGATGCCGGCGAAGGGGCCGCCGTGGGCGCACAACAGCGTCGGCGCGAGCGTGCACGCGGCGCTCGCGGCCTGGTGGTCGCTGCCGGTGGCGCGGCGGACGCCGGCCGCGGCGGGCGGGCTGGTCCGGTCGAAGTGGATCGGCCTCGGCTTTCGCGACGACGAGCAGGCCGCGCAGTGGCGCGAGCGCGCGGTCGAGATGGTCAGCGGCTACGTCGAGCGGCTCGACCCCTACGACGAGCCGGTCGGCGTCGAGCGCACGGTCGCGATGCGCACCCCGGCGCTGGCGTTCTCCGGCCGGATCGACCGGCTCGACCGGCGCGGTGACGAGCTGGTCGTCGTCGACTACAAGACCGGCCGGCACGTGCTGACCACCGACGACGCGCGCGGATCGCTCGCGCTCGCGCTGTACGCGGCCGCCGCGGCGCGGACGCTGCGCCGGCGCTGCCTCGCGGTCGAGCTGCACCACCTCCCCACCGGCCGCGTCGTCCGCTGGGAGCACACCGAGGAGACGCTCGACCGGCAGCTTGCGCGGGCGCACGACATCGCCGCCGAGGCGGCCGCGGCACCTGGCCGGATGGCGGCCGGTGACGACGCCGACAGCGTCTACCCGCCGCGGCCCGGGCCGATGTGCGGCTGGTGCGACTTTGCCGCGCACTGCCCGCAGGGGCGCGCCGCGGTCGCCACCCCGCGAGCACCGTGGTCCGGGCTGGCCGAGGACATCGCGCCGCTCGACGACGAGTAAGGCCCGCGCCCGCGCCGCGCCCCCCATGATCATCGCCGTCAGCGCGACATAGAGCCCGCGCTCACGGCGCAACGATGGCGATCGTCAGGAGGCGAGTCCGAGCCGGGCGCGGGCGGCGCGCAGGTGCGGTCCTTCCCGGTAGCGGTCCGGCGCCCGGCTTCCGGCCAGCCGCAGCGCGCGTACGGCCGCGGTCGCCGACGCGTCGGTCGCCGGCAGCGCGGGCAGCCGATAGAGCCGCCGCGCCCAGCGGGGGAGCAGCGCCGCGCCTAGCCCGGCGACACCGGCCCACGCCGGCCGGGCCGGCGTCGCGAGCACGACCCAGCGCGGCATCGGCGGCCGCAGCACGTACGCCGCCACCCGGCGGGCCCGCCGGTCGACCGCGAGCTCCGGCCGCATCCGGTCGAAGTACGCGGCCATGTCGGCCGCCGACGCGGGCACCAGCGCCGGGTCGAGCCCGACGACCGCGGCGGCCCTGGTCTGCTCGGCGTAGTAGGCGTCGACCTCGCCGGGGGTGAGCCCGCCGCCGGCCCGCTGATAGGTGGTCAGGAACGACTCGACCTCGCAGCAGTGCACCCAGCGCAGTAGCTCCGGGTCGGACGCGCGGTAGCTGACGCCGGTCGCGGCGTCGCGGCCGCGGACCGTCGCGTGTAGCCCGCGCACCCGGCGGCCGATCCGCTC
Source organism: Frankiaceae bacterium (assembly GCA_030840525.1). Taxonomy (GTDB): domain Bacteria; phylum Actinomycetota; class Actinomycetes; order JAFAQI01; family JAFAQI01; genus BP-197. The sequence continues at coordinate 4,806 of JAVEEI010000015.1, read as the reverse complement.
CACCTCTTCCATCGAACCGAACGTCACGACGCCGACGTAGTCCGCCGTACGCCGTAACCGGCCCCACGGGTCGGCGCGGAAGTCGGAGTGCTGGAGCACGCCGGCCATCGCGGCCGGGTGTACCGCTTGCAGCAGCAGCGCGCGGAGGCCGGCCACCCACATCGTCGGGTCGGCGTGCACCCGCCAGGTCACGCTCTCGGGCCCGAACAGGCCGGCGTCGCCAGGCACCCGCCCAGCGTCGCACAGGGCGCCGGCCTTGCCCGGGCGGGTAGCATCGGCTCGCAGGACGCCCCGTACACGAGCCGAACGGATCACCTGACCTCGTGAACCAGTGCCGCGTCATCGCCGTCGCCAACCAGAAGGGCGGCGTCGCCAAGACCACGACCGTCGCCTCGCTCGCGGCCGCTCTCGTCGAGCTCGGCCGGCGGGTCCTCGTCGTCGACCTCGACCCGCAGGCGTGCCTCACGTTCTCGCTCGGCCTCGACCCGGAGACGGTCGAGCTCTCGATGCACGACGTGCTGCTCGGCCGGGTGTCGGCCGGCATGGCCGTCGCCCGCACCGAAGACGGCGTCGACCTGCTGCCCGCGACGATCGAGCTTGCCGGCTGCGAGGCGATGCTGCTCACCCGCACCGGCCGCGAGTTCACGCTGCGCGCCGCGCTGGAGGAGCTGCGACCCGACTACGACGTCGTCTTGCTCGACTGCGCGCCGTCGCTCGGCGTGCTCACCATCAACGCGCTCACCGCAGCCGACGACGTCCTCGTGCCGTTGCAGTGCGAGACGCTGTCGCACCGCGGCGTCGGCCAGTTGCTCGACACGGTGCACGACGTGCAGCGGCTCACCAACCGCGACCTTCGCGTGCTCGGCGTGCTGCCGACGCTGTTCGACGCGCGTACGGCGCACGCCCGCGCGGTGCTCGCCGACGTCACCAGCCGCTACGGCCTGCCGGTGCTCGACCCGCCGATCGCGAAGTCGGTCCGGTTCGCCGAGGCGCCGGCCGCGGGCCGCTCGATCCTGCGTACGGCGGGCCGTACTCCCGGCGCGCAGGCCTACCGCGCGCTCGCTCGCACACTGGCCGGGCTGCCGCCCGCCGACCTCGTGATCGACCTCACCGACGAGGTGCTGATTCGTTGAGTACCAACGGTTTCGACCGGCTGCGCCCGCGCCAGCCCGAGGCCGCCGCGAGCCCGGTGGTCACGTCGCTCGCGGCGGACGTGGAGGGCAAGCGGGCGCTGTTCTCGTCGGTCGAGCACGACCGACCGGCGGGCGCGGGCATCGCGATCGAGTGCTCGCGCTGCGGCGAGACGACCCGGCTGACACCGGCCGCCGCGTTGCGCGCGGCCTTCCCGGCGTTCCACCTGTCGGTCGTCGTCGGCCACGGCGACAAGGAGTCGAACGTCGGGCTCTTCCGCCGTAAGTACGGGTCGTGGCTGCGCTGCCCGGCGTGCGGACGCGGGGCCTGGACCCGGGTGACGCTCCGGCTCTAACGCTCGCCGCGCGGCGCGGCTCGGGTCAGGCGCCGGGGACGAAAGCGCTGGGGTACAGCGACGGCACGACGAAGTCGGCGACGCCGTCGAGGTTGCCGCAGTCGACGCAGCGCACCGCGAGGGCCGCCCACGTCACCGCGCTTGCCTCCTCGTGCAGGCCGAACACGACCTCGGCGATGGACTGCCGGCAGTTCTGGCAGGACCACGCGGGCGGGTACGTCCAGCGCTCGGCCGAGTCGAGGATCGGGTGGACGCCGCCGCAGCTCAGGCAGCGCAGCCGGGCCACGCCCTCGGCGGGGTCGGCCTCGACGTAGAACCACGTACCCGGGTCCTCGCCGTGGCTGGCCGCCCGGCAGACGGCCGGCACCGCGTCGTTGATCGACGGGCAGCCGTCGAGGCCGCGCAGCCAGGTCACGACGTCGGCGACGTCTTCGGCGAACGGGCGGCCGGTCAGCGAGCGCAGCGTCACCCGCAGTAGATCGGTCCCGCCGACCCCGCTCTTGACGCCCAATCGGGCGGTTACTCCGTTGTGGAGGCGTCGGCGTCGACCGGGAGGCCGCCGCGGGTACGCCGGCGCGGCCGGCGCTTGCGCGGCTCCGACTTCTCCGCCGCCGCGCCCTCGGCCCGAGGCTGCTTCGCGGCCGGCGGCTTGCCGTCGCTCGACCGGGAGCCGGTCGAGCGGGAGCCCGTCGAGTCTGCTGACCGGGTGCGGGACCGCGGCTTGCCGCCGTCCCGGCTCGGCGGCTTGCGCTTGCCGGTCTCGCCGAGGTCTTCGATCTCCTCGGCCGCGAGCCCGGCCCGGCTCTGCTGGGCCCGGGGCAGCCGGCCGGTCGCGCCGGCCGGGATCTCCAGCTCGACGTAGAGGTGCTCGGAGGTCGAGTAGGTCTCTTCCGGCTCGGTGAACGGCAGGTCGAGCGCCTTGTTGATCATGCCCCAGCGGTAGCCGTCCTCCCAGTCGACGAACGTGATCGCCGGACCGGTCTCGCCGGCTCGCCCGGTCCGCCCGATGCGGTGCAGGTAGGCGTCCTCGTTCTCCGGGCACTCGTAGTTGACGACGTGGGTGACGCCGGTGATGTCGATACCGCGCGCGGCGACGTCGGTCGCGACGAGTACGTCGATCTTGCCGTTGCGGAACGCGCGCAGCGCGCGCTCGCGGGCGCCCTGCCCGAGGTCGCCGTGCACGGCCGCGGCGGCGAACCCGCGCTCCTCGAGGTCGGCCGCGATCCGGTCGGCCGCGCGCTTGTAGCGGGTGAACACCATGACCAGCCCGCGCCCGTCGGCCTGGAGCACCCGGGCGAGCACCTCGGGCTTGTCCATCTGGTGGGTCCGGAAGACGAACTGCGACGTGGTCGGCACCGTCGCGCTCTCGTCCGGCGACTCCGCGCGCACGTGCGTCGGGTGGGTCAGGTAGCGGCGCGACAGCGCGATGACCGGCCCCGGCATCGTCGCGGAGAAGAGCATCGTCTGGCGCTTCGCCGGGACCAGCGCGACGATCCGCTCGACGTCGGGCAGGAAGCCGAGGTCGAGCATCTTGTCGGCCTCGTCGAGAACGAGCACCCGGACCTGCGAGAGGTCGAGCACGCGCTGGCCGGCGAGGTCGAGCAGCCGGCCGGGCGTGCCGACCACGAGGTCGACGCCCTTCTTCAGCGCGTCGAGCTGCGGCTCGTACGCGCGGCCGCCGTACACGGTCAGCATCCGCAGCTCGCGGTTGGCGCCGGCCATCGCGACGTCCTCGGCGACCTGCACCGCGAGCTCGCGGGTCGGTACGACGACGAGCGCCTGCGGCCGGCCGTCGCCCGGCGCGTCGATCTTCTGCAGCATCGGGACGGTGAACCCCATCGTCTTGCCGGTGCCCGTGCGGGCCTGGCCGATGAGGTCGTGGTCCTTGAGCGCGAGCGGGATCGCCAGCGTCTGGATCGGGAACGGGTTGATGATCTGGCGGGCGGCCAGGGCGGCGACGATGTCGTCGGCCACGCCGAGGTCGGCGAAGGTTTTCACGTACGGGTCTCCGTTGCGTCGTGCAGAGACCCTTCGATTCGTAGCTGCTGCTCCGCGCCCGGTCGCCCGGGGGTTCAGCGTCGTCGGTCTCCGCGTCAGTGCGTGGTGCGGTCGACCCAGCGTAGCCCGCGCGTCCGGTTTGAGTAGGGTCGGCCGGTGGCCGAGTGGACCGATCCGATGACTGAGGAGGAGCAGCGGCAGGCCGTCATCGACCTCCTCGGGGTCCTCGCCTACGGCGAGCTGACCGCGTTCGACCGGCTCGCCGCGGACGCGCGGCTGGCGCCGACGCTGGAGGACAAGGCGGCGCTCGCGGCCATGGCGGTCGCCGAGTTCGGCCACTTCCGGACGCTGCGCGACCGGCTGAAGGCGATGGGGGTCGACAGCGGTACGGCGATGGCGCCGTTCGTCGGCCCGCTCGACGCGTTCCACGACTCGACCGCGCCGGCCGACTGGCTGGAGAGCCTGGTCAAGGCGTACGTCGGCGACGGCTTCGCCGCCGACTTCTACCGGGAGATCGCGGAGTACGTCGACGACGAAACCCGCGCGCTCGTCCTCGACGTGATGGCCGACACCGGCCACGCGCGGTTCGCGGTCGACCACGTGCGGCTGGCGATCGAGGCAGATGGCGCGATCGCGGGCCGGCTCGCGCTGTGGGCGCGGCGGCTGGTCGGCGAGGCGCTCGTGCAGGCGCAGCGGATCGCCGTCGACCGCGACGCGCTGGCCCGGCTCCTCGTGGGTGGCAGCGTCGACCTCGCAGCGGTCGGGCAACTGCTGGCCCGGCTCACCCAAAGGCACACCGAACGCATGGCCGCGCTGGGGCTTACGGCGTAAATCAGGTAGCCGCGACTCCGCTCCAGTCGAGTGCCCACGCTGCCAGCGGAGGTTGTGGGGAAGCTCCTCTACGAGCTCACCGAGTTCAACTCTCACGTCCGCTCCGGGGCGAGAGCGCGACCTCGCGCGCTGCCAGCGCCGCGGTTGCCGAGGCCGCGGTACTCCGATGCGACGTACGGCGCTCCAGCGGTGGACGGCCAAGTCACGCGGCAACGCTCTCTGCGAGGATAGGTCCCGTGAATCCGGGTCCGCTGCATGCTGCGCGAAAGCGTCACCGGCCGGACGCGGCGCGCTCGTCGGGTCCGCGTTGCGGGAAGTAGACCCAAAGGCAGTGGACACTTCTCGCTGGTTTCTGACGGCCCAAGAACGTGACAATGCTGCTACCGGGCTCCGGCCGTGGACCGACGGAAACGTAGCGACGCCGCTCGTGCACGGCAGCACGTACTTCACCGCGCTGCGGACTGCGGTCAGCCAGCTCGAGCCGGGCGACC
>JAVEEI010000159.1 GCA_030840525.1 Frankiaceae bacterium | reverse complement strand
GTTTCCCGGGCGGCGGCTAGTCCGGGCTCCCGGCGCGGGTCTTGTTCCCGGGCGCGAGCACTCTCCGCGCTGTTGAACACGACCATGATGTAGAGCGAGTCCGGATCGTTTTGGTCCCGCATGGTCGTCGAACGGATGAGGCCGGAGTCGGCTTGCTCGGCCGCCTTGAACTGGTCCATCAGGACGGCGATGTCGGCCTCACTGCCTGGCTTCACCCGAGTCTTGATGATCTGCGCCCACATCTCGTCCCCCTCGTGGTCCGACGTGGTCGACCGTAGCCTCGCTAGCGCTGTAACGGAAGACATTGGTAGACACCGGCGCCGCCACGGAGAAGGCTGAAGGTCATGGTGACGGACGAAGACATCTATAGCCGGATCAAGGCGCTGGTCGACGAGGAGCACGCGCTCGCGGGTGACGACTCCGCGGAGCGACGCAAGCACCTCGAAGAGCAGCTCGACCAGTGCTGGGATCTTCTTCGGCAGCGCCAGGCGCGACGCGAGTTCGGCGACGACCCCGGGCAGGCGCGACCGCGCCCCGTGCAGGAGGTGGAGGGCTACCTGCAGTAGCACCCACGTACGTCGTACTCAGTCCGTGACGAGGATGGAGTACAGCCATCCGCCGACGCTGCACCCCGTGCCACTGCACCGGTGAAAGATGGTCACGCTTACCCGTCCGGGGCGCGTTGCGCGGAGCAACGCGTCCAGCGGGCCGTCGCCTCGGCTCACGGCGCCGGACAACTCGAGCAGTCCCTTGGGCCGGAAGAACGGCTTTTGCCAGCCGTCGCGCCCGCCGGGCAAGCGGAGCCGGACGTAGTCGCCGACTTTGACGACGAACTGCTGGTTGAGTGCCTCCCGCCGGATCGTGTAGGCGACAGGAGTGGTCCGGGCGAGAAAGTCCTTCGGGAACGGCGCCGGGAGTACGACGACCCGTACCTGCCACGGCTGCACCGCGCACGTCCGCGTAACTGCACCGGCGCAGTCGGGCCGCACGGTCAGGGTGCCGGAGCCGAGCTCGGGAACGCTGGCCTGAACCACGGTGAACCCGTCGGCGACGCTGATGCCGGGGTGTTCCCCGGGCGGGTAGGTTCCGAGCACGTCGACCGCCGGCGCTCCGTCTGTAGCCGAGGGTCTCCCGCCGGTCGCGACGAACCGCGCGGGTCTCCACCCGACCACGCCGGACCATGCCAGCGTGACTTGAACGGTGGAGTAGCGGCGCACCCGTACGACGCGACCGTTGTCACTGTTGGCCAGTAATACCTCGGCGAACTTCGGCGCGAGCGGTGGCTCGCCGACGACCGGCACGCCGTGCGGCAGCGTCAGCTTCGCCGGCGCGCCCGAGCAGCCGCCGAGCGGGCCGGCGAGGAGGAACAGCAAGACCGAAACGATCCGCCAACCTCGCCGCACGAAGAGACGCTAACTCCCGCCAGTGCCGGCCGGTCGTAGCCGTCGGCGAGACTTGGCTCGTGGCCGGGCAGCAGCGTGACGTCGCCGTAGCGCTCGCCGTCATCGGCGTCTGCTACACAGCACTCGGCGTTGCGGTCTTTCGCTACGTCGCGGCGCGAACGCCGGCCGGGATCGTGGGCCGTCTGTTCCACACCCGCCGTCCCGTGACCGTGGCGGTGTACCCGGGCAGCCCGGGCGGCGCGTGGGACCCGTCTCAACCGATCGGCCACGGCGGCTTCTACGCCACCGGCCGGGCCGTCTACACGCTCAACGGCTCGACCGTTCATCTTCGTTTCCAACCGAAGTCGGGGCCCGCGGTCGAGCGCTCCGCAACGGTTCCCGCTTCGCTGCTACCCGATACGCCGGAGAAGCGCCGCCGCCGCGTCGTCGCGCGAAGGGTGATCGCGGTCTATGTACTGATGGGCGCGACGACGCTCGCGGTCGTTGCCACCGCGACGCACGGAACCACCTCCTTTCGGTTGCGGGTCGGTGCGGTGAGCGCTCTGGCCGCGGTGGCGTTGAGCTGGCTGGTCACCCACCTCGTCTTGACGCATGCACGGCACAGGCATCCGGACGCGTTACGTGCCGTCACGACGTTGCGTCACCTGCTCGTCTACGCCGGCGGTTTCGTGGTCGTTGCCGCGGTGCTCGGCGTGGCGTTCCACCTCGAGAACCTCGACCAGCCGCGACCGCTGTCGTGGGCGGCGTCGTTCGCCAGCGCCGGCCTACTCGTCCTGGTCAGCGGCGCCGCGCTCACCGCGAGCCTGCACCATCACACGTACGTCCACCACGCCGACCACAAGACCGCGCACTAGCTCGTCCCGGGTCATGCACAGGTGTCGCAACGTCCGCTCGACGGCAGTTGCATGAAGCAGGTCGGGCAGATCGCGGGCGGCGCTTCCGTGCGCTTGCGCGCCGCTGGCTCGGCGCGCGGCCGGCGCGGCGCGGTCGACGCCCCACGCGACGCGGCGGCCGGCGGGGGAGCGTCGGCACGAACCCGTCCGGTCAGGTCGGGGTCGCCGACGCCGGCGAGGATCGCCGGTAGCCACTCCGCGGCCGGCGACCGCGTATAGACGCCGGACCGCTGCTGCACCTGCCGGGCGAGCTCCGGGTGCGAAATCGACCGCGTACTCGGCGTCTCTTCGAGCACTTCGCGGGCGACCGCGGTCCAGATGGCGCGGGCCGAGTCGAACGTGACCGGAGCTCCGTCACCGAGACGGTAGGCGACCTGGCTGGACATCACGCACCAGTGTGGATCGCGTGCCTTTGCGCGTCCCACCCGGCGGCGGGGTCGCGCACTGCTATCGTGGCATCACTGGCGGTGCTCACGCATGTGCCGGTCTTTCGCGGGCGAGCCGCCCGTGAGGTCGCAGCAGAAGCGTTGCCGTCGTTCGGTGAGCCGTGTGCGCAGTGGCCTACCCGATCGACATCATGGAGTCGTTTCATGTCTGCCCGACATCGTCGTCGTACGACGTCTGCCCCCGCAACAACCCGTCGCCCCGCGGTTACGCGCCCGTCGCGCGACTCGGCTGCCGCCGAGCTCGACCGGCTGCTCGACGAGGCTCTCGCCCGTCCCGCGCCCGCGGTCGCGTCGTTCGCCGAGCTCGGCGTCCCCGCCGAGCTGGTCCGCGGGCTCGCCCGCCGCGGCATCACCGCCCCGTTCGCGATCCAGACCCGCGCGCTGCCCGACGGCATCGCCGGCCGGGACGTACTCGGCCGCGCGCAGACCGGCGCCGGCAAAACGCTCGCGTTCGGCCTGCCGATCCTCACCCGGCTCGCCGGCCGCACCTCGCGTCCGGGTCACCCGCGCGGCCTCGTGCTCGTGCCGACCCGCGAGCTCGCATCCCAGGTCGCCGACGAGATCCGGCCGCTCGCCGACACCGTCGGGCTGCGCGTCGCCGCCGTCTTCGGCGGTGCGCCGTACGGCGGCCAGCTCGCGGCACTCGGCCGTGGCGTCGACATCGTCGTCGCGACTCCGGGCCGGCTGGTCGACCTGATCGACCGCGCCGCGTGCGCGCTGTCGGAGGTGTCCGTCGCGGTGCTCGACGAGGCCGACCACATGGCCGACATGGGGTTCCTGCCGGTGGTCCGCCGGCTGCTCGACGACGTGCCGCCCGGCGGCCAGCGGCTGCTGTTCTCCGCGACGCTCGACCGCGGCGTCGACCGGCTGGTGCGCGACTACCTAAACGACCCGGCGGCACACGCCGTCGCGCCCGCGGCCGCGCCGGTCGAGGCGATGGACCACCAGGTCTTCCTGCTGCGCCACGACGACAAGGTGAAGGTCGCGGCCGAGATCGCGGCCCGGCCGGGTCGCACGCTGGTCTTCGTCCGTACCAAGCACGGCGCCGACCGGCTGGCGAAGCAGCTCACGACGCTCGGCTCGCCGGCCGCCGCGATCCACGGCAACCTCACGCAGAACGCGCGTCACCGTGCGCTCGCCGGCTTCGCCGCCGGGCACCCGCGAGTGCTCGTCGCGACCGATGTCGCAGCGCGTGGGATCCACGTCGACGACGTCGACCTCGTCGTGCACTTCGACCCGCCG
>JAVEEI010000124.1 GCA_030840525.1 Frankiaceae bacterium | reverse complement strand
GGTCGGTCGCGCCGACCGCGACGACGCCGGCGCAGTCGGCCGGCTCCATCTGCGGGTTGCCGCGCTGCGCGTCGTTGCCGGCCGCGGCGACGACCACCATGTTGTCGTCGAGGGCGAAGTCGACGGCCTGCTGCATGACGAGCGAGCAGCTGCCGCCGGCGCCGAGGCTGAGGTTCTCGATCGAGCTGAAACCGGTCGCGTACACGATGCCGGCCGCGATCGAGCACTCCGACCCGGCGCCGCTCGGCCCGAGCACCCGGACCGGAAGGATCTGCGCGTCCCACGACATCCCGGCGATGCCGACCCGGTTGTCGGTGTCGGCGGCGATGACGCTCGCGACGGCGGTGCCGTGGAACTGCTCGTCCGACGCGTCGGTGTCGCCGTCGTAGAGGTCGATGCCTTGCAGCACCCGGCCGGCGAGGTCGGGGTGGGTGCCGTCGACGCCGGTGTCGAGCACCGCGACGGTGATGGCGGTGGTTGCGCCGACCTCGACGCCCCACGCCTGGGTCGCGTGGATGCGGGTGAGCGCCCACTGCCGGGACAGCAGCGGGTCGCGCGGCGTTCGGACCCGCACGGCCGCGGCGTGCACGACCCGGTCGAGCTCGACCGACCGGACGCCGGGGACTGCCCGCAGCGCGGCCATGAACGGCGCGACCGGACCGGCCACTGCGAACGGCACCAGCCCGATCTGCGGCACGCCGGGGTAGCGGACCGCGCCGTACGCCGACAGCAGCGCCGCCGGGATCGCGGTGTCCGGCGCGACGATGGCGAGCACCGAGCGGCCGGTGCTGGAGGTCGTGATCGACGGGCAGGGCAGCTCGCCCGGCGGGACCGGGCCGCCGGCCAGCCGCGCGCCGCCCCCCGAGGCCGCCCCGGCCCCGGGCGCGAGCAGCGTGGCGAGCAGCGCCGCCAGCGCCGTGATCGCACCCGCCACCCGCCTCATGTCACCTGGCTCCTGACCCGGGACGCGCGCCGCCGCCGGGCGACCGCAGCCGCGAGCGCCACGCCGACCGGCAGGACGACGCGCAGGTCCGGCACGGCGGCCGGGGCTGGGCGGGCATGGAACTCATCAGTACGGATATTCGCCGTCGCGGCCTCCGCTTCCTGTTCGTACTCCGCGGCGGCACCCGGCTGGCCCATCGGCGCGGCCCCGGGCTGCGCTCCGGGGTGTGCCTGCGGTAGCGGCTGCGGCTGCGGGGCCGGGGGAGCCGGCGGCGCGGGCGGGGCGACGACGACCGGCGGGCCGGGGACCGGGGGCGGCGGGCCGGGCAGCTCGGGCCCCGGAACGGGCGGGCGCGGCGGCGGCGGCACGAGCGGGTGCCCGGGGTCGAGGGCGGCCAGCGACACCCGCGCGCTCGCGGGCCGGTATGCCTTCGTGCCGAGGAACGCGCCGACGACCGGCTGGCGGGCGCGGGTCGACGCGGTCGCGGCCGTCGTCGACCGCCGGCCTGCCTCCTCGGCGGTCGGCCGGTAGGCCGCGCAGGAGGTGCCGGACGCGTCCGTCGGCAGCGCGCCGATCAGCCGGTTGGCGACGAACATCTCGACCGTGGTGTGGGTGACCGGTGCACCGGTACCCAGCCGGTGCAGGTGCGCGCACACGACGCCCGCGCTACCCGTCGAGACGCTCGCCGGCGCCGTCACCGACATCGTCGTGGCGAGCGCGCAGTAGCCGTCCGGCACCGCGTACGCCGTCGCCGCCGCGGCATCGGCGTCCCGGATCCAGACGGCCGGCTGCGGGAACGACGTCGTGTCACAGGCGAGGGCGTCGTTCTCGTCGGGTGCCTCGCTCACGGCCGGGTGCTGGTAGACCGCGGTCACGTGGCAGCTTGCGTCCATCCGGTAGACGGTCGAGTCGTCCTCGTCCTCGCCGTAGAGACCGCCGTCGCCGCTCGCGACGATGGCCGCCAGCGAGGCACCGCCGCTGGCGAGGCCACCGCCGTAGTTCATCGTGCACGTGCGTCGTAACTGCCCGCTACGGCTGAAGAACTTCGGCTGGGTGTCGCGGTCGCTGATGAACACGAACTCGTCGCTGCCGGCGTCGTACGTCAACGAGCCGGTGGGCACGCCGCACCCGCTGCTGCACGGCGGGATGTAGGGGCCGGCGAACAGCCGGGTCAACGTCCCCTTACGCAGCGAGAGCTGAAGGATCGTCCCGGTGTCGTCGGCGAGGTAAAGGTCGTGTCGCTTGGAGTCGTAGGTCAACCCGATGATGCCGTGGTTCGAGTTCGGCAGCGGGATGTCCGGGGCGGCCGCGCCGGTCGCCGCGACGATGCGGTGCAGCAGGCCCTTCTGCGCGCCGGTCGCGTAGTAGAGATAGGTGCCGTCGAACGCGACGGACGCCGAGGTGCCGTTGCCGCCGGGAAGCTTGCGTACGCCGAGCACCTGCATCGGCTGCGGTGTCAAGGTCGAGAGGATGCCGCTACCGGTGCCGGTCGTGTCCGTCGTCACCGCGTCGAGGTCGGAGAGGTCGGTGCCGTCGGAGCGGTACCGGTACGTCGCGCCGCTGCTGCACCGCAACAGGTACGACGACGGGTCGCCGTGGTCGCCGACCAACGACGTCGGCGCGCAGTCGGCCGGCAGCCCGGTGTCGACGGTGCGCGACGTGCGGCCGCCGTTGGTGCTGCGCCGCACGATCCCGTTCGACAGGTAGAGGAACGCGGTGAAGTGGTTGTACTCCGGCGCGACCGCGGTCGCCGCCCGGGTCGCCATCGTCGAGTAGGTGTTGCCGCCGTCGCGCGAGACGACGACCCCTTGCGCTCCGGCGGCGTAGAGCTCGGAGCCGCCGCCCTTCAGCGGGCTGACCGCGAGGTCTTTCACCGCGCCGTCGTACGACGGGGTGAACGCGCCGGTGTCGCTGCGCTCCCACAACTTCTCGGTGCTGCTGTCGTCGGCGAACACCGCGTTGTACGGCGCGCCGACGCGGGCGACCGTCTGCGGGTGGATCGGCAGCGCACGGGCGTCCTCGGTCCAAGTGCTGCCGGAGTCCGTCGACGAGAAGACGCTCCCGGTCGGTGCTTGCCCCACGGCCGCCACCGGTGCGCTGTGCGCGCCGACGGCCCACACGCCGGCGCGGTCGGTGTCGTCGGCCGCGACCGCCGCGACGACGACGTCGGTGATGCCGCTCGCGGCCTTCCACGTGTCGCCGTTGTCGTGCGAGACGTACAGCCCGGCACCTTCCGGCAACGCGACGACGACGTCGTTGGACAGCCCGTCGCGGAACACGGCGCGCACCCGTGCGGGCACCGTGCCGCCGGCCGCCCAGTGCGCGCCGCCGTCGGTGCTCGACCAGGTCCGCCCGTCCGGCGCGGCCGCCGTAAGCGTGCACGGGTCCTCCGCGTCGGCCGAGACCGCCGCGCCCGCGATCGGCGTCGGCACGTGGTGCCAGCTGTTGCGGGTCTCCGCGTTCGCCAGGCAGGACGCGCCGTGCGCAAGCGTCGCGAACGGCACGCTCACCGACGTCGCGGCAACGGTGACCACCGCCGGCAGCAACCGGCTCCGGAAGGTACGCATTTAGACGGTCCGCATCACTCGGCGCGAGCCGCCGCCGTACGCCGCCGCCGCGGCTGGCTCGGCGCGAGCTCCGCGGGGTAGGGAGTCGCCGGCGCCAGCGGCCGGACGCCGGCAAGGATGTCGGTGAGCTGCTTGCCTTCGACGGTCTCCTCGCGTTCGAGCAGTGCGGCGAGGGCGAGCACGGTGCGGCGGTTGGCGGTGACGACGGCTTTCGCCCGGTCGAGCGCGTCGCTGACCAGCGTGCGGATCTCGCGGTCGAGCAGCGACAGGGTCTCCGGTGACACGTTCTGCATCTGGTTCAGGTCGCGGCCGAGGAACACCTCCGCGTCCTTGCCGGTGATCCGGACCGGCCCGATCGCGTCGCTCATGCCGTAGCGGCCGGCCATCTCGCGAGCGAGGTCGGTCGCGGCCTCGATGTCGGCCTCGGCGCCGGTGCTCGGCTCGCCCAGTAGCGTCTCCTCGGCGGCGGTGCCGGCCAGGCTGACCGCCATCCGCGCGTGCAGGTCGCTGCGGCGCAGCAACAGCTTGTCGTCGCGCAACGTGGTCGCGTGCCCGAGGCCGGCACCGCGGCGGACCAGCGTGAGGCGGTCGGGCTGGGCTCCGATCGCCGCCGCGAGCACCGCGTGGCCGGCCTCGTGCACGGCGATGGTGTGCCGCTCGTCCGCGGTCATGCCGGCGGACGAACGGCGGGGTCCGGCGAGGACGCGGTCGACTGCCTCGTCGAGCTCGACCGGCCGGATCGTGTCGACGCCGGCGCGCACCCCGAGCAGCGCGGCTTCGCGCCAGACGTTCGCGAGGTCCGCGCCGGTGAACCCCGCGGTACGGCGGGCGAGCAGCTCGAGGTCGACGGCGGGGTCGACCGGTCGGCCCGCGCCGTGCAGCCGCAGGATGTCGAACCGGCCGGCGAGGTCGGGGCGGTCGACGGTGACGTGCCGGTCGAACCGGCCCGGCCGCAGCAACGCGGGGTCGAGGATGTCCGGCCGGTTCGTCGCGCCGATGACGACGATGCCGCTGACCGGAGCGAAGCCGTCCATCTCGACGAGGATCTGGTTGAGGGTCTGCTCGCGCTCGTCGTTGCCGCCGCCGACGCCGGCACCGCGCTTGCGGCCGGCCGCGTCGAGCTCGTCGATGAACAGGATCGCGGGCGCGTGCTTGCGTAGCTGCACGAACAGGTCGCGCACGCGGGCCGCACCGACGCCGACCAGCGACTCGACGAACTCCGCGCCGGACAGCGAGAAGAACGGCACCCCCGCTTCGCCGGCGACCGCGCGCGCGAGCAAGGTCTTGCCGCAACCGGGCGGCCCGCAGAGCAGGATGCCCTTCGGCGGCAGTGCGCCGAGTTGCTCGAACCGGGTCGGGTCGCGCAGGTAGTCGACGATCTCGGCGAGCTCGACGACCGCGCCTTGGGCGCCGGCGACGTCGGCGAACGTGACCGGCGGGACGCCCTTCTTGTTCGACGTCTCCTTCAGCCGGCCGGCCCGCACCTTCGAGAACTCGACGTACTCGCCGGCGCCGCCCTCGCCGCGCGGCGCGGTGAGGATGAGGCCGAACAGGCAGCCGAGGACGAGCACCGGGACGAGCGTGCTCAGCAGCAGCCGCAGCAACGCCTTGCCGGACTGCGAGTCGGTCGTGACGGTCGCGGTGCCCGCGCGCAGCTCGTCGATGAGCGCTTGCGTGTCGGCGTCGGACTTCGGGTACGACGCGACCAGCTTGCGGCCGTCGAGGAGCCGGACGACGACGCGGTGGTCGTCGTCGTACAGGGTCGCCGTGCTGACCAGTTTCTGCTGCGCTTCGGCCTGTACTTCGGTGAGCGGCACCTCGCGCCCGCCGCCGACCGGGCCGAGCGCGGACGCGCCCCAGATCCACAACGTGGCGAGTCCGGCGAGGGTGACCGCGAGGAGCAGGCGAAGGCCGCGCACCGCACGGAATCGGCGCGGAATATGCAGTTCGCGCGCGGCGGCGAGGAGCTCGAGCAGCCGGTCGCGGGCGGTCGCCGCGACGTTCTCCGGCTTGCTGCTCGCGGTGTCGTTCTGGGTGGTGACAGTCATGTCTCCGAGTACGGCGCCAATTCGGACACGTAACGACACAAGTCCGAACCTTTGTTGACAAGCCGGGCGCGGGTAGCTCAGAGTGCGCCCACCGTGGCACCCAGCCGTCATGGAGGTGGGGACTGTGATCGAGACGCCGGAGTTCGACGACGTCTGGACCGAGATGCGAGACCGGCTTGCCCGTGTGCTCGCCGCGCGCGGCGTGCCCGCGCAGGACCGTGACGACCTGCTCCAGGAGACGGCGCTGCGCCTCTACCGGGTGTGGGGGACCCTCGATCCCGCGCAGCCGGTCTGGCCGTACGCCGTCACGATCGCCCTCAACCTCTGGCGCGACTCGTTGCGCTCGGCGGCGACGCACGTGCGCGAGGTGTCGCCGGCGATCGGCTACGACAACCCCGACGACCTCGACGTCGAGCGGACCGTCATCGCCCGGCAGGAGCTCGCGACGGTCGGTGCGGCGTTGCGCGCGCTGGCGCCGGAGCAGCGCCGGCTGGTGCTCGAGACCGAGGAGCTGACCAGCGTCGTACGGCCGTTGCGCGCGGCCGAGCGGATGAGCCGGATGCGGGTACGGCGCGAGCTCGCGCGGGTGGTCGGTCGCGCGTCCGCGGTCGCCGCGCTGATCTTCCTGCGCCGCCAGCACCGCGCCCAGGCGATGGCCGCCGCCGCGTTCACCGGTGCGCTCGCGTTCACGGTGTTCGGCGGGGCGCCGGCCGTCTCGGTCGCGACCGCGATGCCGCCGACGCCGGTGGTCTCCGCGCCCGTCGCGGTGCCGGTCGCCGCGGTCGTGACGACCCGCCCGGCCCCCAAGGTCGCGACGGTCCGGCCGGCCCGCGCGATGCACGCCGTACTGCGCAAGCGCCCGGCCGCGGTGCAGCGGGTGTGCGCGCCGACGGGTGCGCCGCAGGGAATCTCGCAACAGTCCGACTCGTCGTCGACCGCGCAGCCGGACCAGCCGGTGGTCGACACGGTCGCCGCCGCCGTCACCTCGGTGACCACGCGGCCGGTGGTGAAGGTCAAGGTTCCGACGGCCCGGGCGACGAACGACGGCTGTGTCGAGGTGGGCAGCTAGCTCCGGCTCGGTAGAATCGGCGCACTGTGAGTGCGCCTGGTGCCGAGGTTTCCGAGACTTACGACAGAGTCCTGGTCGTCGACTTCGGCGCGCAGTACGCGCAGCTGATCGCCCGCCGGATCCGCGAGGCCAAGGTCTTCTCGGAGATCGTGCCGTCGACGATGCCCGTCGAAGAGATGCTGGCGCGCCGGCCGAAGGCGATCGTGCTGTCGGGCGGGCCGTCGTCGGTGTACGCCGAGGGCGCGCCGCAGGTCGACCCGTCGTTGTTCACCGCCGGGGTGCCGACGTTCGGGATCTGTTACGGCTTCCAGGCGATGGCGCGCGCTCTCGGCGGCGAGGTCCGCCGTACCGGCTTGTCCGAGTTCGGCGCGACGCCGTTGCGGGTGACCGGTGCTGGGTCGTTGCTATTCGCCGGGTTGCCCGCCGAGCAGTCGGTCTGGATGTCGCACGGCGACTCGGTGTGGTCGGCGCCCGCGGGGTTCGTCGTCACGGCGTCGTCGGACGGGGCGCACGTCGCCGCGTTCGAGGACGCGTCGCGCGGGCTCGCCGGCGTGCAGTTCCACCCGGAGGTCGTGCACACGCCACACGGCCAGCGCGTGCTCGAGCACTTCCTGTACGACGTCGCGGGGTGCCGGCCCACGTGGACCATGGTGAACATCGTCGAGGACCAGGTCGAGCGGATCCGCGCGCTGGTCGGTGGCAAGCGCGCGGTCTGCGGGCTGTCCGGCGGGGTCGACAGCGCGGTCGCGGCGGCGTTGGTACAGCGCGCGATCGGCGACCGGTTGACGTGCGTGTTCGTCGACCACGGGTTGCTGCGGGCCGGCGAGGCCGAGCAGGTCGAGCGCGACTTCGTCGCCTCGACCGGAGTGCGGCTGAAGGTCGTCGATGCCGCGTCGCGGTTCCTTGGCGCGTTGAGCGGCGTGCGCGACCCGGAGGAGAAGCGGAAGATCATCGGCCGCGAGTTCATCCGCGTCTTCGAGCAGGCGGCGCGCGAGGTCGTGTCGGAGTCCGAGGCACATGGCGAGTCGGTCGAGTTCCTCGTACAGGGCACGCTGTACCCGGACGTCGTCGAGTCCGGCGGCGGCGAGGGCGCGGCCAACATCAAGTCGCACCACAACGTCGGCGGGCTGCCGGACGACTTGCAGTTCCAGCTCGTCGAGCCGTTGCGGACGCTGTTCAAAGACGAGGTACGGCGGGTCGGCGAGGAGCTGGGGCTGCCGCCGGAAATCGTTTGGCGGCAACCGTTCCCGGGCCCTGGGCTGGCGATCCGCGTCGTCGGGGAGGTGACCGCGTCACGGCTGTCGGTGCTGCGTGAGGCCGACGCGATCGCGCGCGCCGAGCTGTCGCTGGCCGGGTTGGATCGCGAGATCTGGCAGTGCCCGGTCGTGCTGCTAGCCGACGTCCGGTCGGTCGGTGTCCAGGGCGACGGTCGGACGTACGGTCACCCGGTCGTGCTGCGCCCGGTGTCGTCCGAGGACGCGATGACCGCGGACTGGACGCGGCTGCCGTTCGACGTGCTGGCGCGCATCTCGACCCGCATCACCAACGAGGTGCGCGAGGTGAACCGCGTGGTCTTGGACGTGACCTCCAAGCCGCCAGGCACCATCGAGTGGGAGTAGGACACGCCCGGTGACGTAGTCGCTCTTGCGAAGGCCGCGCTACGCGGGAACGAGCTCTCTCGCTTCCGTCTGCTCGAGCTGCACCACCGGTGTCGCGGGGGACGCTGGTTCGAGCGCGCGACGCAGTGCGCGGGCGACGTGGAACGCGAGAGTAGGCGGGACTGCATTGCCGATCTGGCGGAACTGTGCCGATTGTTTGCCTTCCCATGTCATTCCTGGTGGGAACGTTTGGATCGCCGCCGCCTCTTGGACGGTCAACCGGCGCATGCGCTGCGGAATGGCGTCGTACGGCACCCCCCCCTGCGCGAGGTGACGGTGGTACGAGATGACCCAGCTATCGGCCTCGGGGTCGTCGAGCTGGTGCTGGTCGATGATCGGTGTTCTGTTCCCGCCCATCGACGCAGGAAGGGTCGGCGCCGGAGCGTCGAGGTTGAGGGGTCGGCCCTGACCGTTGAACAGCATTCCGGCGAACGGACTCTTCCTCATCACCGGTGTGCGGGCAGGAGTCACCCGCGCCGTGCAGACGGAGTGGTTGCCGGGGTGCTTGTACGGCGGAAGCGTGAGGAGTGCCGACCGAACTGACGGCGGAGCTTCGGTCGAGACCGGCGGGATAGTGAGCGGTCGGCCGGCGCGAGTGCCGACGAGGAACATTCGCTCGCGCGCCTGCGGAACGCCGTAGTGGCTTGCGTTCAGCACGTGTAACTCGGTCGTGTAGCCAGCCTGCTCGGCTGAGTCGCGCAGCCTGTTGAGCAAGTCGCTCCAGCGGCGGTTCTTTGCCAGCGCCTTGACGTTCTCCATGACGAAGGCATCTGGTTCTACCCGCTTCACGACGCCCAAGAAGTCCCACACGTGCCGGCTGCGCGGGTCGTTTGGGTCCATCCGCCCGGCGACACTGAACCCTTGGCAAGGAGGCCCCCCGATAACCACGCGGGCCGAGTGTCGTTCTGGCAGTTCCTGCTCGCGAATGTCTCCGGCGCGGGCCTTATGCCCCACGAACAGATGGTTGTACGTTCGCGTAGCAAAGACGTCTATGTCGTTGGCCCAGATGGGAGTGAAACCTGCGCGGGAGAATCCGATGTCCAGGCCGCCAGCCCCACTGTAGAGGGACACGAACGTGAGTCCGTCAGCCATGCAAGCTCCTCAACCCGGCGGATCGACGTGCGTCCTATGCGACTATCGCATGAGCTCGCGGCGCGGCCCGGTAACGCGTTTCGGCGTGTCGGTGTGACGTGCTGGACCAAGACGCGTTCGACGTGGCTATCGGGGGCTGGCTGGCGGAGCGGCGCGAGCGGCGCGGCTTGTCGCAGGAAGCTCTGGCACTTCAGCTTGGTCGCGACCAAGCCTTCGTATCTCGCACCGAGCGTGGGCAGCGTCGAACAACTGCACGCGACCTGGTCCTCTGGCTCGCTGTGCTCGGAGAAAACATGACCGACCTCGGCCCGGAGCTGGCCCGCATCGCCCAGGTTGTCGACTCGCAGAGTCTTTGGCAGGAGTAGCTGCTGATGGCGTCCTCACCCGAACTTGTGCGCGCCGCGCGCGCGCTGCTGCTCCCACTCCAACCCATGCACGAGGACACCGCTGTCGACGCAGTCCGCGATGGTCTACTCAGGCGGGGCATCGCCGAAAGCGACCAGCCCACGTACCTGACGAATCTGCTTGACGAGTGGCGCGCGGTCGGGTCGATCCCCGCCGGCTTGAGCCAGGTGATCACTTGGGCGCTGGTGGCGGGCTTCCCCGTGCACGGCGCGAAACTGGCATCGCGGTACGTCGCGCTCTGGACGGACCTACAAGAGCGCCATCTGCTGGAGGCGGCGGAGGCAACGGCGCTGCTGTCTCAAGCTGTTCTGGTCGCATCACTCGCCGAGGGCGGGGTCATGTCTGCTGCGCAGATTGCCCAGGTGCTCATGAGTCGGCACGACGGCATGTTTCTCCCGTGGCCCGCAGTGGCCGCGGTGCTTGCTGCGATGGGGCTGAAGCCGGCGCTGGACGAGTACGCGGTGCAGGGGCTGTACGCGGAGGATGAGCTGCAGGAGGTTGCGCGGTTTGCCGACGCCGACCTCTCGGCCATGATCGAACTTGTCCGCGCGGAAGCGGCCCGCTTGGGCTTTCCCGGTGACCTCGGAAACCTCCTCCGCGAGCTGGTTGCGCCGGCGCAGGGAGTTGCCTTCATTCCGTACTGGGTAATCCTGCATTTCTTTTGCTTCGGCGCAGCCTTCTACGACCACGCGCTCACTTATGCATACGAGTTCAGCCCGCGTGGGCAGATCGCCCAGTGGGTCAGGCAGCAGTACCCCTCGGCGTTGATCGCGTCGGACAGCCCGGTGCTCAACAATCTGAAGTCGGTGTACGAGCTCGACGAGGCGTGGGCGACGTCGAAGGACCTCGCGCAGCGGCCGCAGGCGCTCGCTCTCGTCGGCGTCCTGCGCGGGCTGAGCGCGATGGCGTTCACCCCGCGCCGCGAGCTGGCCGCGCTTGTCAGACAAGCATTGCTGCGGGCAGTTCGGCTCCTGACCCCTCCGGACGTGACATTGCCGGGGCAGCCCACGGACGGGCAAGTACGTCGGGTGTTGGAGGCCGTCGGAGGTGCAGGGACCGCAACGCGCGGGATGATCGAGCAGCGGGTGGTTGATGCGGTTGCGTCCTTGCTCCATCCGTCTCCTTACGTGTCGCGGGGCCTTGGCGACTCGGTCAATGCCAGCAACATCAGCCGTCGCAAGCTCGGGGACTGCGATTTTCAAGACGTCGGCGCTCGGCATGCAGTCGCGTACGAGGCTCACGGCGGCACGCTGACCCAGGTGTACGTCGATCAGCACGTGAACACGCTGCGGCAGGTGTTGCCACTGCGGTGGGCGGAAGAGTGGGAGCTGATCGACCCGGATGCGAACAACTGGCGCGTGGAGATCGTCTTCGTGTCTCAGGCCACCGGACCGGGACTGATCGTGCCAGCTGACGTGGCCGGAGTTCCAACGAGCTTCAGGTTCGAGACGTTCTCGTCCTTCAGCACACCGGTGCTCGCCTCGAGCGGGGCCTTGGTAGACGCGTTCGCGCGCCACGTTCATGCGCGGCTGAACGAAGCGAGCACCCCCCGGTTTGCGCGCGAGACATACGCCGCGATTGCTGGTCCGCCCTAATCCCTCCCGCCGGCGTTGCCCTGTCGATCCTGCGGCATGCTGGCGGGTGTGTGGGTGTCGACGCCGCAGGGGAAGCACCTTGCGCGCCGCAAGTCCAAGAACACTCAGCCCGAGATCGCGCTACGGAGCGCGATTCATAAGCAGGGCGGCAGATTCAGGTTGCACCGACGCCTCGCAGTTGGTTGTACGCCTGACCTCGTACTGCCCCGCTACCGGATTGCGATTTTCGTCGACGGGTGCTTCTGGCACGGTTGCCCGGAGCACGGGCGGAAGGTGCCGTGGTCCGGACCGAACGCGAATCTGTGGCGGGAGAAACTGGAGCGGACCCGAGCGCGGGACGCCCGGTCATCGCAGATTGCAGCCGACTTGGGCTGGCAGGTCTTGCGAGTCTGGGAGTGCGCCGTCCTCAAGGATCCGGACGGGCTGGCTACAGAGGTACTCGGGGCGGGCCAGAGTCGGGATCCGTGACTCCACGGCAGGCTCGTTCGTTGCGTGAAGTTGATGTCGCGGTCGCGGCCCGCGTTACGGCGACGGCCGGGCGGCGTACCTGTTGGTGTCGCTTCGCCCAGCACCATGGAGGCAGCCATGCCAGCTCGTCGTCTCGCCGTAGCCGCCGTCGCGGCCGCAGCGCTCGCCACGGCCGTACCCGCCGGCGCGAAGACCAGCGCGCGGACCGTCACCCTCACCTACGAGGGGACCGGAAGCGTGCAGGGTGTCATCAGCGGGTCCTTCGACGGGCAGGGCCAGCACGTCGGCTACGTCACGCTGCCGACCTCGCGCAAGGACCGCACCGTGTCGGTGGTCGTGACCGACGCGCGCGGTCTCCCGGTCGCGTTCCAGCTCAGCCAGGGCGACCGCAAGGACACCCGGACAATGACCGACGTCGGCGAGTGGTGCTCGTCGACGCCGCACCCGGCGAAGCTGCCGCACCCCGGCCAGCCCGTCATCGTGTACGTCGAGCTCGGCGCGTGCGGCACCTCGCCGTCGGTGCCGACGTCGGGCACCGTCAAGCTCACCGTGCGCTAGGAAACCCGCTCGCCGCGATTGCTCGAGCCCGGCGGCGAGCGAGCACGGCCGCGAGGCCCGCGACGATCGTGCCCAGCGCGACAAGCGCTACGACGCCGCTGCCGCCGGTGTCCGCTAGCGGCGTGCTGTTCGGGTGCCTCGCGCCGAGCACGTGTGGCGCCTTCGTCGCCGTAGTCGGCGGTCGGTGCCGGAAGAACTCGACGACCTGCTGGAACGTCGGCCGGTTCTGCCACGCGATCTCCGGCTGCGCGACGATGCCGATCGCGCGGAACACGATCCCGTCGTACACCGGCATCGGCACGTTCTCGGCGTGCGAGGCCGTCGACGCGGTCCACGACGAGACCGACGACGAGCCGTTCGCCGTACTCAGGTCGTTGTAGACCTTGAGCAACGCGGCGTCGATGGCCGGTGCGCACGACGAAGGTCCGCCGCCGCACCACGTCGCGCGGATCGCCGGACCGAAGGCATCTGCAGGGCTTGCGCCGTGCAACTGCTGCAGCGTCGTCTGGAGGTAGCCCTCCCAACCGCCGTCGTACGCCGAACCCAAGTGCGCGTCGCCGCTGTTTGGAGTGTTCACGAACTGCATCGGCAGGATCGTGTACCCCGGTGTCGTCGCGCCGCCGGTCGAGCCCTGGCCGCCGATGCCACCGGCGGCGAGCAGCGGGTTGTAGATCGCCTCGATGAGGTCGGGCATCAGCTCGCCATGATGGCCACGGCCGCCGCGTGTCGATAGTCGGTGTCGGCGGGGTTCGCCTTCAACCGGTGCGCGCCGTCGCTGAGCCACGACCGCAACTCGGTCAGCATCGCGGTGACGCCCGCCGGCTCGGACCGGCCACCGAGGTAGGTCAGCAGGTCCGGCAGCACCGTCAGCCCGTCGAGGTCTTGCGTCGCCGCGGTCGCCATCGCCTGCACGACGTCGGCCCGGGTCAGCTTGCCGCCGTGCGCCGCGAGTTGCGCGTGCAACTGGTCGACGAGCATCTGCGACCGGTACGCCTGCCCGTAGCCATACTGTTCGTCGGCGGCGGAGAAGCCGGGTGCGGGCTTGTTGTTCCACGAGACGAAGAACCCTTGCGCCGGATCCGTCTCGTGCACGTGCTTGTCGTCGGCGAGGAAGCCTTGCCACTCGGACCCACCTGTGCCCCACGTCGGCAGGTTCGGGTCGACGTTCGCCGGCCGGACCGGGTCGAGCCCGCTGACGTAGTACGCCGTGTGCTCGTTGTCGACGTAGAACCAGTTGAACGTGTAGAGGATCTTCGTCGCGCCGGCCATCCACGTCTTCACGTCGTGTGTCAGCGCCGGCTGGCCCCACTGCAGGAAGCCGACGACCGAGTCGACGTCGCGGTTGTACGTCGACCGCTGGGTCACGACCGCGACCGGCTTGCCGTCGTTCGCGGTCGTCCATCCTTGGACGATGCCGTGCACGGTCAGGTAGATGTCGTGGTTGATGACGGTCGGCGCGCCGCTGCCGCCGGGCTTCGGCACCGCGGTCTCGGAGAACGTCTCGTGGGTCATCGGCAGGCACTTGCCTTTGTAGAGGTAGTACGCCTCGGTGGCCGTGGGTGTGCCGCCGTTCGGATCGCACACGACCTCGAGTCGCTGGTCGATCAGGTCGCTGCCCGCCGACGTCGCCGACCACGCGAAGTCCGGCCCGCGTCCGAGCTCGACCAACCCGGTTCCCGGGAACGACGCGCCCATCGCGTGATAGTTCGGCGAGACGATCTCTTCCTCGGACAGGATCTGGGGACTGAAGTACGACACCTGCGGACCGAACACCGCGATCGGGTGACCGTCGGCGGACCGCGACGCGTTGACGACGAGCGCGTTGCTCATGTGCTGCGGCATCGACTGCAGCGACGCGATTGCGGCGAGCGCGGTCGGGCTCGTCGGCACGCCTTCGCAGCCCGTCGTTGTATCGGTCGGCCCGCCGGTGAGCGGCTTCGTCGCGTCATCTGGCAGTGCGGTCGTCGCCGGGTCGACGGTCCCGGGCGTCATGTACGGGAACGACTTATCGACGACCGTCGTCGGCGCGAGCGGATCGTTCTGCGTCTTGAAGTTCGCGAAGGCCTGCGCGCCCGCTGCCGGCCCGAGCTTCTTGACGAGGTACTGGTAGAGCGCCGCGTTCGCGATCTCGCTGCCACCGCCCTTGCCGAAGATGCCGCCGATCAGACCGGCCACGTCGACGATGTCGCCCGGCACCCACGGCTGCGGCGGCAGCAGCGCCGCCGCATAGTCGGCTGGCAACAGTTCCGGGTTCGTCTGCGTCGCGCTGATGTAGGCGTTCACGCCGTCGACGTACGCCGTCAGCATCGACTTTGCGAGCGCGCCCTGCGCGCCGTACTTCTGAGGCAACGCGTCGATCTGCGCTTGCGCCTGCGCCGGGGTGTACGGCGCGAGCAACAGTTGGTCGTGATCCATCTGCTCGTCGGCGCACGACGGGCCGATGAACGACGACAGCGTGCCGGCGCCGTAATGCCGCAGCACGTCCATGAGGAACAGCCGGTCCTCGGCCTGCGCGTAGCCGGCACCGAACGCGGCCGCCGCATCCGTGTCGCCGTAGATGTGCGGGACGTCGTGCCCGTCGCGATAGATGACGACGTCGCTGCGCGGCGCCTCGGTACGTTGCAGGTCGCCGGGCTTGATCCCGAACGACTCGTCGTCGAAGTAGTTGCCGAGGGTGGCGTCGGTGAGCGACGGAGCGCCGTCGACCAGGCTGGCGTACTTCGACAGCTGGTCGTCGTTGTGCGCCGGCCGGGTGCCTTGCGTCTCGTACTGCAGCGCTTCGGTCGCGTTGACGAGGCCGTCCTCGCCCGGCGGCAAGATGCTCATCGCCCGGCCGTCGGCGTAGTCGCCGGTCTGATACGTCGGTTGCGGCAGCGTCGCGGAGCGCGCGGCGGGCGCAGCGCCGAAACCGATCGCGGCCGCGATCGCCAGCACGACGGCGACCGGAAGAGTCACCCGGCGGGCGGACCCTCTAGTCGTGAGGCGGGTCATGGTGCGCTCCTCTCAGGGGCGCGCGGTCCGCACGCCGCGCCAGGCCTCGCAGACGAGAGGCAGCGCGAACTCTCCTCCCGGCGTGATCGCTCTTACCCGCTCGGTGATCGCGGCACGCTCCGCGTCGGGCAGCAGGATCGCCTGGCTGCGCGACACCGTGTAGGCGACCAGGCGGTCGGCGTCGTACGTCTCCTCGTGCCGGAACAGCGCGCGCTCGGGCTCGCTCAGCCCGTCGACGCCGGTCCAGACCGGCTGCGGCTCGGGCGCGATCTCGCTCGCGCGCTCCTCTGCGGCGATCACCTCGGTGAACTCGCGCACCCACGGCTCGCTGTCGTCGAGCAGGTTCCAGAACAGCCCGATCGTCCCGCCGGGCCGCAGCACGCGGCGCATCTCGGCCAGCGCGGCCGGCGGGTCGAACCAGTGGAACGCCTGCCCGACCGTGACGGCGTCGACGCTCGCATCCGGCAGCGGGATCGCCTCGGCCGTCCCGTCGAGGCGGTCCGCCGCCGCCGGGATGGCCGCGCGCATCTCCGCGAGCGGCTCGACCGCGTGCACCTCGAGGCCGAGCTCGAGCAGCCGCTCGGTCACCTTCCCGGTGCCCGCGGCGAGGTCGAGGACGCTGTGCGCGCCGGCCGGCAGCGCCCAGCGCAGCGCGTCGAGCGGGTACGACGGCCGGCCCGCGACGTAGTCCTGCGCGGCCGGCCCGAACGCGACCCGGCGCTCGGCCCAGTTGTCCGAAGTCATCGCCGCGACCCTAAGCCCCGCGCCGCAGGGAGGAAACCGCCGGCCCGCGTCGAAATCTCCGGCAGGCGGCGCGGACCCAGCCGCGCCCGGATATGGGGGACGTCCGATGTCTCGTAAGGTTTCCATCCTCGCCGCGGTCGGCGTCCTCGCCGCCGGCGTGACGCCGCTGCTCGCCTCCGCAACTGCCGCGACCGCCGTCGCCTCCGTCTACCCGAAGGCCGGCTGCTACGACCTCAGGGACGACTCCGGCGACGCGGTCTACCCGCAGTCTCCGGCCAGCAACGACCCCGACCTGGACATCCTCGGCGTCGCCTTCCAGACCACCAAGACCGACCTCAAGGTCTTCATCAAGGTCAACAAGCTCGCCGACGGCCCGGTGCTCGCCGACGGCCACCGCTACGCGATCTACTTCGACTACGGCGACCACCAGTTCGCGGCGTCCGGCTCGCACTACGCGCACGGCTCGGGCGCGGTCCGCGACGGTCTCGCCGCGTCCGGCTGGGCCGGCAAGACGACGCAGCTCGGCGTCGACGTCCCGTCGGTGACCGCAGTCCCGCCGCCCACCCAGCGCGGCTACGTCACGTCCAACCTGTCGTTCACCTGGGACACCGCCAACAGCTGGATCGTGGCCGACCTCCCGCTCGCCGACATCCAGAAGTACGCCGGCAAGAAGTTCGCCGGCCGGATCACCGGCGTGGGCGTGGTCTCGCAGCTCGACCGGTACGCGGTCGGCAGCGTCGTCGACACGACGGAGGCCGGCAACGGCACCACCTACAGCGGCACGTTCGTCGTCGGTGCCAACAAGTGCTTCGCGGCGCCGAAGCCGCCGGTGAAGAAGAAGCGGTAAGCGCTCGCTAGGCCGCCGAGCGCGGCCGGCGGATGGCGTGCCGGGCTCGCTCGACCGCGAGGCAGCGGTCCTCGACGTAGAGCAGCCCGGCCGACTCCGCGATCTCGCGCGCCTCGGCGGACACGATGCCGAGCTGCAGCCAGAGCGCCTTCGCGCCGGCCGCGACCGCTTGCCGGGCGATGTCGGGGCAGTCGGCCGCAGGTCGGAACACGTTGACGAAGCCGACCCCGCCGGGCACGTCGGCGAGCGTGCGGTAGACGTTCTCGCCGAGGATCTGGTCGGCGTGCGGGTTCACCGGGATCACCCGCCACCCGTAGGCCTTCATCGCTGCCGGCACCGAGTGCGCGCTCTTCATCGGGTCGACCGACAGCCCTACGACGGTGATCGTGTCGAAGTCTTCGAGCATCTGCTTGGTCAGCTCACTCGTCCGGTCCACGTCGGTACCCTTCCCCACCTTGCCGCTACGGAAAAACCACGGTGCGCTGGCCGTCGACGAACACGCGGTGTTCGAGGTGCCAGCGGACCGCGCGAGCGAGCGCGACGCACTCCAGGTCGCGGCCGACGGCGGCCAGCGCGGCGGGCGAGTGGGCATGCCCGACCCGGGCCACCTCCTGCTCCACGATCGGGCCTTCGTCGAGGTCGGCGGTGACGTAGTGCGCGGTCGCGCCGATCAGCTTCACGCCGTGGTCGTACGCCTGCTCGTACGGCTTGCCGCCGCGGAAGCTCGGCAGGAACGAGTGGTGGATGTTGATGACCCGCCCGGCCAGCGCGGTGCACACCTCGGGCGACAGGATCTGCATGTAGCGCGCGAGCACCACCAGCTCGACGTCGAGCTCGTCGACGAGGTCGAGGATCCGCTGCTCCTGCGCCGGCCTGGTCTCGGCCGTCACCGGCAGGTGGTGGAACGGCACGCCGTACGGCGCCGCCAGCGCGGCGAGATCGTTGTGGTTGCTGGCAATCGCGGCGATCTCGCAGGGCAACGACCCCGTGCGCCAGCGGTAGAGCAGGTCGTTGAGGCAGTGCCCCTCGCGCGACACCAGCACCAGCACGTTCGGCCGGTGCGCGGTGGCGTGCAGCTCCCACTGCATCCCGAACGTCGCGGCGAGGCCGGACAGCCCGTCGTGCAACACGTCCGGCTCGACCGGCGACATCACGTGCACGCGCAGGAAAAACGTCGACGTCGCCGGGCTGCCGTACTGCTGCGAGTCGAGGATGTTGGCGTCGTGCGACGCGAGCAGGCCCGACACCGCGTGCACGATGCCGGGCCGGTCCGGACATGACAGGGTGAGGACGAGCTCGTGCACGCCCTCACCCTGCCACGCGTCGGAATCTGCTTACTCGGCGCGCTTGACCGCCGAGATGTCGAACTCGAGCTTGACCTTCTCGCCGACGAGGACGCCGCCCTTGTCGAGGCCGACGTTCCACTGCAGGCCCCAGTCGCGGCGGTTGATCGTCGCCTTGCCCTCGAAGCCGGCGCGGAAGTTGCCCCACGGGTCGTTCGTCGCCCCGGAGACCTCCCAGTCGACGGACACCGGGTTGGTGACGCCGTTGATGGTGAGGTCGCCGATCAGCGTGTAGACGTCGTCGTCGGTCTTCTCGACCTTGGTGCTCTGGAACACGAGCGTCGGGTGCTCGTCGATGGCGAAGAAGTCGCCGGTGCGCAGGTGCTTGTCGCGGTCGGCGTTGCCGGAGTCGACGCTGGCGGCCTTGATCTCCAGGCGGACCTTGCTGTTGGCCGGGTTGTCCTCGTCGAGGAAGACGTCGGCGGTGTAGTCGGTGAACTGGCCGCGGACGGTGGTGACCATCGCGTGCTTGGCGGCGAAGCCGATGCGGCTGTGCGTCGGGTCGATGTCGTAGGTGCCGGTGAGCGACTGCTGGACGTCGGTCCCGGTGGCGGCTGCTGTGGTCATGGTCTGTCCTCTCCTAGAAGCTTGTGTCTGCAACTGTTGAATAAGACACTACCTCCAAGAAGGTTGCGAGCGCAAGTATTCCGGGTAAACTTTTCGATGTGGCCGCGCCTCGTCCCTTGGATACCCGGGAGATGGCGGCGTTCCACGCCCTGATCCGGGCGCACGCGCGCGTCGTCCGGATGCTCGAGGCCGAGCTCGAGACCGAGCAGGGGCTGTCGCTGCCGGCGTACGAGGTGCTCGCGCACCTCTCGGAGGCGCCGGACCGGCGGCGGCGGATGACCGAGCTCGCGTCGTTCGCGATCCTGACGCCGAGCGGGCTGACCCGGCTCGTCGACAAGCTGGTCCGCGACGGGCTGGTCGAGCGGCAGCGCTGCGGCACCGACGCGCGGGTCGTGTACGCCGCGCTCACCGACGCCGGCTTCGCCCGCCTGGTCGCGGCGTACCCGACGCACCTGCGCGGGGTGCGCACGCACCTGATCGACCGGCTGGCGCCGGAGCAGCTCGACGCGATCGCCGAGGCGCTCGGGCCGTTCACCGACGACCCGCTCGCGCATGACGCGGTGCCGCCGGGCGACTGCCTGTGACGTTCGCAATCGGGCCGGCCCGGACGCCCGACGTCCCGGGCATCCGGCGGCTCATCGACCTCTACGCGCGCGACCGCATCCTGCTCGACAAGCCGACCGTGACGCTGTACGAGGACGTGCAGGAGTTCCTCGTCGCCCGCCGGCTCGGCGGTGGTGACGAGCTCGTCGGCTGCGGCGCGCTGCACGTGATGTGGGAGGACCTCGCCGAAGTCCGCACCCTCGCCGTCGACCCGGCGGTGCGCGGTCACGGCGTTGGGCACGCGCTGCTCGAGCAGCTACTGCGGCGCGCGAGCAGCATCGGCGTACGGCGCGTCTTCTGCCTGACGTTCGAGGTCGAGTTCTTCGCCCGGCACGGCTTCGTCGAGCTCGACGGATCGCCGGTCGCGCCCGAGGTCTACGGCGAGCTGCTGCGCTCGTACGACGAAGGTGTCGCGGAGTTCCTCGGGTTGGAGCACGTCAAGCCCAACATCCTCGGCAACACGAGGATGGTGCTCGACCTCTAGCGAGGGTCAGGTGCCGATGACGCCCTTGCCGAGGCTCGGCCCGTTGAGCTGGTGGACGAGGATGGTCGACGTCCGCGCGTTGTTGGCGCCGCTGTCGGCAACCCCCGTCGCCGGGCCGTCGGAGGCGAACACGCCCCACAGCTTGCCGTCGGGTCCGATCGTGTCGTCGATGTAGTCGAGCAGGTTGCGGTTGTTGCCGAAACCCGGTGCGCCGCAAAGGATTCCGTCGAGGCAGATGTCGGCGTTGTGGATCGGCTTCGCGACGACCCGCTCGCGCACGACCTTCGGCTTCGCGCTGTCGGCGCTGGTCACCCACGCCATCGTCGCGTACCAGTTCTGCGACTTGCTCGTGTCGACGCCGGTGCCTTCGTAGTAGACGAGGCCGAGGTTGCCGCGCGCGCCGCCGGCGATCGCGCCGTAGACGCTCGTCCGGCCCGGGGTGCCGAGGTCGACCAGCGGCGACCAGGTCTTGCCCTTGTCCTTCGAGTAGGACAGCCACGGCGCCTGGTGCACGCCCTGGCCGTTGGAGTGCTTGCCGTTGCCGACGACGTAGAGCGTGCCGGCCGCGTCCTCGGTCATCCAGTTGAAGCCGGCGTAGAACGCGTCCGTCGCCGTACCGCCGCCGGGGGTCACCGGGTGCGACACCATCGAGGAGCCTTCGAGGTGCGCGACGTAGAGCCGCGAGGGTGCGCCGAGCGGCGGGTTGGACGGGTACGACTCGGCCGGGTCGATGCCGTAGAGCACGTAGACGTCGCCGGTCTTCGGGTCGACGGTGAGGTTGTCGACGTACGCGTTCTGGTTGGTAACGAGCGCCTCGACCGGGGTCGGCGAGGTGCCGCCCGCCTCGGCCGGCAGCGGGCCGGTGCCGTAGAGCGGGATCGGCAGCGGGTCGAACGTCTTGCCGAGGTCGTGCGAGGAGTAGAGGTAGGGGACCGCGTCGAAGCCCTTGGCGACGACGTAGAGGTTGTTGCCCTTCGCGCCGACCCAGGGCCTGTCGTAGACGTCCATCGTGATGGTGGACTCCGACCAGGTCGCCCCGGCGTCGCGCGAGACGTCGACGTGGATGCCGACACCGAGGTCGAGGTCGACCGCGACGACGGTCTTCTCGTCGACGAAGTGCATGTCCCAGTCGCCGCCGCCCGCCGTCGGGACGTTCGGGACCGCGAGGGTGAAGTGCTTGCCGTAGTCGGTCGACCGGTAGAGCGTAGAGGGCGAGCTGCCGCCGAGACCGTCCGCGAGCACGTACCGGCCGCTGGGGGAGACCGTGACGTTGGGCTCGCCGCCGGCGTTCTGGAACGTCGTGGCGCCGGTGCGGATCGCGCTGGTCGCGGTCGCGTGCGCGACGAGCGGAGCGGCGGTCGCCGCGACGGCGGCGATGGCCAGCAAGGGCAGGTGACGGCGCACAGCTACTCCAGGGTCGGGACGCGGTGTCGACCGCCCAACGAGCGAACCCGCCCGGCGGTCACGCTCCCTTCGTCGCGAGCGCGCCGATCCCTGCCCTGCTGGTCGCGCCGCCGTCAGCGCTGCGGCTCGACCAGCAGCAGCGTGTTGCCGTCGAGGTCGCGGAAGAAGAACATCGGCGGCACCGGCCCCTCGCCGCCCATCAGGTCGTCGCAGTCGACGCCCTTGCCGCGCAGCTCCTCGTGCGCCGCCCGCACGTCGTGCGAGTCGAGCGCGATCCCGGTCATCTTGCCGACGTCGTACGCCGGGTGCGGCGGCACCAGCGCGAGGTTGGCCAGGCCCTCCGGCGGCGCGATCTCGACCCAGCGGTCGCTCTCGCCGAACGCCATGTCGACGGCGACCGTGAAGCCGAGGTTCTCGCCGTACCACGCGATCGCCTTGTCCTGGTCGGTGACGGGCACCATGACCCGGCCGACGTAGGCAACTGTTCCCATGTCACTCATCTCCCTGTTTTGATGTCTCAGGCGGTGTCTCAGGCGGTCTCGAAGACCCAGAAGCCTTCGGCGACCCGACCGGCGGGCAGGCCCGCGGCGGCCGCGTTGGCGCCGTTCCACATCCGCAGTCGCTCGTCGAGCTGGTCCGGGAACTCGATCTGCGACGCGTGCGAGAGCAGCGCGGCGATCTTGCGGTCCCAGGTGTCGGTCACGTCGACGTAGCGGTTCGTCTTCTCGTACCCCTGCACCCACGTCTCGGCGACCGACCACGCGGGCAGGTCGGCGAGGTCGGGGTAGGCGAACGGGTTGCGCGCGTCCGGGTAGATCGCGCACAGTGCCGCCTCGCCCGCCGCGAGGTGGTCGGGGTGGCTGGCCGGGATGCGCAGCATGTTGCGCTGCGGGCTCTGGCAGACCACGCGCTGCGGCCGCACATCGCGGATGACCCGCGCGATGTCGCGGCGCAACTCGAACGTCACCGCGAGCCGGCCGTCGGGGTAGCCGAGGAAGCGCACGTCGGAGACGCCGACCTGCTTGGCCGCGGCGAGCTGCTCCTCGCGCCGGAT
>JAVEEI010000145.1 GCA_030840525.1 Frankiaceae bacterium | reverse complement strand
AGGTAGCCGCCGAACGACCAGCCGCGGATGCCGACCCGGTCGAGGTCGAGGTCCGGGTGCAGCCGTGCGGCCGCGTGCAGCGCCTCGACCTGGTCGTCGAGTACGACGGTGAAGTCACCCGCGATCGCGCGCTCCCACGCCGGCCCGCATCCCGGAGTGCCGCGACCGTCGACGACGAGGACGGCGAAGCCCTGGTCGGCGAGCCACTGCGACTCCAGCCACGCCCGCTGCGCCGCGAGCACCCGCTGCGCGTGCGGGCCGCCGTACGGCGCCATGAGCACCGGCAGCTTCGTACCTGGCACGTGGTCGCGCGGGAAGAGGAGACCGGCGGGCAGCGCGGACGGGCCGAGCCGCAGCAGCGCGACCGACGGCCGCAACGGCGGCGGCTCGACGAGCGAGCGCACCGGCCACTCGACGTCGCCGCGCCGGACGGTGAACCGCGCGCCGGTGGCGTCCATGTCAGAAGTACCGAGCACGACCGTGCCCGCCGCCGCGGTCGCCGAGTGCACCCCCGCTGCGGTGGTGAGCTGCTCGACCCCGCCGGCCGGCGTCCAGCGCCACACGTGCACCTGAGCCGGGTCGTCGAGCGAGCCGGTGAACAGCACGCCCGCGTCGTCGGCCGACACGACCGACCGGACGTAGACGGCGGGCTCGGTCGCCGCGACGTCGCCGACGTGGAGCGCGCGCGTGTCCGCCGAGTCGACGACCCGGACGACGTCGCGGCCGGCCCACGCCGGCACACCCGGGAACGGCTCGACCCACACCGCGTCCCGGTCCTCGAACAGCACGCGGGTCTGGCCAGTCTCGGTGTCGACGGCCAGCACCTGCGCGGCCCGCTGGTCGCGGCTGACGACCTGCAGCAGCGGCGGCCGACCGGCCGACCACTGGACGCGGGCGAGGTACGGGAACCGCGCCCGGTCCCAGCCGATCTCGACCGCGGCGCCGTTGAGGTGCAGCAGGTGCAGCGTGACGTCGGCGTTGGCCTGCCCGGCAGCCGGGTAGCGCACCGTCGCGGGCGGCCGCTGCGGGTGCGCCGGGTCGGCGATCCACCAGGTCGCGACCGGCGTCTCGTCGACCCGGCAGGCCAGGAGCGTCCGGCCGTCCGGCGCCCACCAGAACCCGCGGCTGCGGTCCATCTCCTCGGCCGCGACGTGCTCGGCCCGGCCCCAGCTCACCAGCGGGTCGTCGTCGGCCGCGAGCACCCGCTGCTCGCCAGTGTCGAGGTCGTGCAGGTACATCGCCTGCCCGCTCACGTACGCGACCCGGCGCCCGGTCGGGTCCAGCCGCGGGTCGTACGCCGACGCGCTGCCCGCGACCTCGCTCCACGTCCCGGCTTCGACGTCGGCGACGTGCAGCCGGCCGGCGAGGCTGAACACCAGCCGGGACCCGTCGTCGGACGCGGAGTAGCTCACGACCCCGGCGGCGGTCTCGCGAACCCGCTCGCGCCGGGCCCGCTCCTCGGCCGGCAGGCTCGCGTCGTCGCCCACGCCGGTCGGGTCGACGACCGGGTGCTCGACGCCGTCGGCGAGGTCGAGCCGCCAGACGCCGGTGCGCGGGTCGGTTCCCGAGACGCTGCGCAGGAAGATCACCCGCTCGCCGCCGGCGCACACGGTGAACGCGCGCGGCTCACCGAGGGTGAACCGCTGGGTCCGTGCGTAGAGCCGGGCGAAGCCGTCGTGCGTCATGGCGGATCACCCTATGTGTGTGATTACGAACACGCTGACACGGGAAGGAGCGGTTCGCACGCCCCGAGCACATCGCGTTCCCGGAGGACTCGTGAAGGCCGCCCGCCCCACCTCGCTCGAACCCGTTCTCACCCTCGCGCGCACCCTGGCCGAGGAGTTCGACACCGTCCCGCTGCCGATGGTGAGCCGCGCGGTGAAGTCGGCGGTGCAGGCCACCTCGTTGTTCGGCGACAACATCGCCGACTCGCTGCCGACGATCGAGCGGATCGCGCGCGAAGACCTCATCGCGCTGCGCGACACCGCGGCCGAGCAGCAGCAGGCGCTCGCCGAAGCCGGCTGAGCCTGCCCTCTCTTACGCCTTACGCCGACAGCGCCGCGTAGTCCATGCTGACGGCCGCCACCAGGTCGGCCAGGCGGGCGGAGCGCTCGCGGCGGGAGCTCACCAGGTTGACGACGTCGGCGGGGAGCATCGCGTCGACGGCGGCGGCGGCCGCGTCGACCAGCGCCGCGTACTGGCCACTGACGACTCCCTGCACCGTTGCCCGCGTGTAGGTCTCCATCGGTTTCCCCCTTGTTGCCGCCCCGGACCCCCCGGTTCTGCCTGGATCAACGAGCGCGGCCCGCGTCTCGCGGGCCCCGTACGGCGTGACTTCCGTCGGCGTTCGGCCGACGACAATCCGGGCGATCCGGCTCAGAGGAGGGCGAGACCCAGCCCGGCGGCGGCCGCGAGCAGGCCGGCCGCGAGGCTCCCCAGGACGTTCGCCACCGCCCGCCGTAGCTCTCCCTCCCGGCCGAGCTCGAGCGTCTCCCACGCCCAGGTCGACAGCGTCGTATAACCGCCGGCGAAGCCCGCGCCGAGCACGGCCACCGCGTCGCCACCGAGGTGATGATGCAGGCCCAGGCCGACGACGAGACCGAGCACGAACGAGCCGGTGACGTTGACGCAGAACGTCCCGTACGGGAACGAGCCACGGGTGCGGCGGGTGACCGCCACGTCGAGCAGGTAGCGGCAGACGGCGCCGAGACCGGCCGCGAGCGCGACCGCGAGGGCGGTCACCGCGCGCCGACCGCGCGCCCGGCGGCGGACAGCCCGGCCCACGCGGCCGCGACCCCGGCCGCGGTGCTCGCAGCGGCGTAGGCGACCGCGGTCGCCGGGTGGCCGTGGGCTGCGAGCCGGTCGACCGCAACCACCAGCGCCGAGAAGGTCGTCAGCCCGCCGCAGAACCCGGTCCCCGCGAGCGGCCGCAGCCAACGCGGTCCACGTACGGCGAGGACGACGACCACGCCGAGCACGAACGCGCCGGCGGTGTTCACCGCGAACGTCGGCCACGGGAAGGCGCTGGCCGGGCCGGTCCACGCGGTAGTGACGGCGTACCGCGCCCACCCGCCCACGCAGCCGCCGGCGAAGACGAGCGCGACGACCGTGGCGCGGCGGGGCCGGCGCCCCTCGGGAGCGAGGTCGGGATCGACCGGCAGGCGAGCAGGCAAGCGACCGGGCGGCATCAAGTGACGACCCTTGCATGCCGAAGGCTACTTGCGGGTAATCTTGAGTTGTTACTCATCAGTAGCACCGGCCGGTAACCGGCCGGACGGAAAGCGTCGCCGGTGACCCGGCCGGCGCCGGCGCCCCCGGAGGGTCCGCATGGGCCACTACAAGGCCAATCTCCGTGACCTGAGCTTCAACCTCTTCGAGGTCTTCGGCCGCGACGAGGTGCTCGGCACCGGTCCGTTCGCGGACGTCGACGGCGACACCGCGCGCGCGCTTCTCGAAGAGGTCCGGGTGCTCGCCGAGGGCCCGCTCGCCGAGTCGTTCGCCGACGCCGACCGGCACCCGCCGGTCTACGACGCCGCGGCCAAGACCGTGACGCTGCCCGAGTCGTTCAAGAAGTCCTACCGGGCGCTGCTCGACGGCGGCTGGGACCGGCTGCCACTGCCGGCCTCGCTCGGCGGCCCCGGCCTGCCGCACTCGCTCATCTGGGCCGCCAACGAGATGGTGCTCGGCGCCAACCCGGCCATCCACATGTACGCCGCCGGTCCCGCGTTCGCGCAGATCCTGCATGCCCTCGGCACCGACGAGCAGAAGGTGCTCGCCACCACGATCATCGAGCGGCAGTGGGGCGCGACGATGGTGCTGACCGAGCCGGACGCCGGCTCGGACGTCGGCGCCGGCCGCGCGAAAGCAACCGCGCAGCCCGACGGCACCTGGCACATCGAAGGCGTCAAGCGGTTCATCACCAGCGGCGAGTGGGACGTGCCCGACAACATCGTGCACTTCGTCCTCGCCCGGCCGGAGGGG
The DNA here is from genome assembly GCA_030840525.1 of Frankiaceae bacterium. Classification (GTDB taxonomy): domain Bacteria; phylum Actinomycetota; class Actinomycetes; order JAFAQI01; family JAFAQI01; genus BP-197. The sequence continues at coordinate 20,162 of JAVEEI010000145.1, read as the reverse complement.
CACGGCCCCGGCACCAAGGGCCTGTCGCTGTTCGTCGTACCGAAGTTCTTGTGCGACTGGACGACGGGCGAGCTGCACGAGCGCAACGGCGTCTACGTCACCAACGTCGAGAAGAAGATGGGCCTCAAGGTCAGCGCGACTTGCGAGGTCACGTTCGGCGACTCTGCAGCCGGAAACGGGGAGCCCGCGATCGGTTGGCTGGTCGGCGAGGTGCACGACGGCATCGCGCAGATGTTCAAGGTCATCGAGATGGCACGGATGATGGTCGGCACGAAGGCCATCGCGACGCTGTCGACCGGCTACCTCAACGCGCTCGACTACGCGAAGACGCGGGTGCAGGGCGCCGACCTCACCCAGATGACCGACAAGACCGCGCCGCGCGTCACGATCACCCACCACCCCGACGTACGGCGCAGCTTGATGTTGCAGAAGTCGTACGCCGAAGGCCTGCGCGCGCTGATGATCCTCGCCGCCGTCCAACAAGACGCGGTGCAGCTCGCGGAGGCGCGTGGCGAGACCGACGAGGCCGCGGTGCGGCTCAACGACTTGTTGCTACCGCTGGTGAAAGGCGTCGGGTCGGAGCGGTCGTACGAGCTGCTCGGCTCGCAGTCGTTGCAGACTCTCGGCGGCTCCGGCTTCTTGCAGGACTACCCGATCGAGCAGTACATCCGGGACGCGAAGATCGACACGCTCTACGAGGGCACGACCGCGATCCAGGGCATGGACTTGTTCTTCCGCAAGATCGTGCGCGACCAAGGTCAAGCGCTAACGGCGCTGGCCACGCAGGTACGCGAGTTCGCCGACTCCGAGGCGGGCAACGGCCGGCTGAAGAACGAGCGCGAACTGCTGGCGAAGGCGCTCGACGACGTGCAGGGCATGGTCGGCGCGATGGTCGAGCAGCTCACCAGCGCGGCCGACGACGTACGCAACCTCTACAAGGTCGGGCTGAACACGTCGCGGTTGCTGCTGTCGCTCGGCGACGTCGTCATCGGCTGGTTGTTGCTGCGCCAGGCCGAGGTCGCGCTGTTCAAGCTCACCGAAGGCGCGACGCCGAAGGACGTGCCGTTCTACGAGGGCAAGGTCGCGGCGGCGACGTTCTTCGCCCGCACCCGCCTCCCGCTGCTCGCCGCCGAACGCCTCGTGGTGGAGAACACTGACCTCGACGTGATGGATCTATCCGAGGACGCGTTCTAACGCCCTGGTAACGGGTATCACTCCGACAGCCAACCCGGCCGGGCGCCCTGCACCGGCCCGATCGACAGGAGTGAGCCAGTCATGGGTATCGGCCTCAGCATCTTCCTCATCGCCGTCGGCGCCGTGTTGACGTTCGCGGTCCACGCGACGTTGTCCGGCGTGAGCATTCAGACGATCGGCGTCATCCTGATGATCGTCGGCGCGATCGGTCTGCTCGTCACGATGTTCATCTGGGGCCCGCGCCGTGGCGCCGCCCGCGGTGGCGTCGTCGAAGAGCGCGTGTACGACGACCGCGGTCCCGCGACCTACTAAGCCGTAGCAACCGAAAAGGCCGGCTCCCGTTATCGGGGGCCGGCCTTTTCGTGTCGTGCGTCAGCTTGCGAGCGGCGCCGGCAGCCGGACATACACCGGCGTGCAGACGATGGAGTCGCCGATGCAGTAGACGACCGCGACGTACGAGCCGCTTCCCGGTGCCACCAACGGCGTCGGGACGTTGACCGGCATGCACGGCGGCGGGCCGACGAAGATGCACTCGTGGACGCCGGGGCCACCCGTCGGCGACACGGTCGGCAGGCCGGTCGGGTCGATGATGACGCAGACCGCGGCGTGGGTGTCGCCGAAGCACTCCGGGCCGGTCGCGGCGTCGGCACTGGTGGAGCTGACCACACCGGCCGCGGCGACGCCGACGGTCACGAGGGCAAGCTTGGTACGTACTCGGAACACGGGATTCCCCCTTCAGGGGCTCTGGGCCAATACCGGCGAATCCTCGCAACCCGGGCGGCGTACCGCAATGGAGGTTCGCGCGTCAGCTCCAGGCGGCGAACAGCGCCGGGTCGTTGAGCAGCGCCGCGATGTCGGCGAGGAACTGCGACCCGAGCTGACCGTCGACGATCCGGTGGTCGAACGACAGCGAGAGCTGCGTGACCTTGCGGACCGCGAGCTCGCCCTCGTGCACCCACGGCATGTCGCGGACCGCGCCGAAGCAGAGGATCGCCGACTCGCCCGGGTTGAGGATCGGCGTGCCGTTGTCCATCCCGAACACACCGACGTTGGTGATCGTGATCGTGCCGCCGGCCATGTCCGCGGGCGGCGTCTTGCCGTCGCGCGCGGTCGCGACGAGCTGGTTGAGCTCGCGGGCGAGCTCGAGCAACGACAACGACTCCGCACTCTTGATGTTGGGCACGATCAGCCCGCGCGGCGTCGCGGCGGCGATGCCGAGATTGACGTAGTCCTTGACGACGATCTCCTGCGCCGCGTCGTCCCACGTCGAGTTGACCATCGGGTTGCGCCGTACCGAGAGCAGCAACGCCTTCGCGACGACGAGCAGCGGTGAGATCCGTACGTCGGCGAACTCGCGGTTGGCGCGCAGCCGCTCGACGAAGTCCATCGTCGCGGTCACGTCGACGGTCGTGAAGATCGTGACGTGCGGCGCCGAGTAGGCGGACGCGACCATCGCCGCGGCCATCTGCTTGCGCACGCCCTTGATCGGGATGCGCTGCTCGCCACCCGACTGCCGGCGCGGCGCGACGTCCGGCTCGTAAGCAGCCGCACTGCCGTTCGACGCGGCCTCGACGTCCGCACGGGTGATCGTGCCCTGCGGCCCGGTGCCGACCAGCAGTCGCAGGTCTACGCCGAGGTCGCGAGCGAGCTTGCGCACCGGCGGCTTGGCCAGTACGTGCACCTCACCGGCGACCTGCTCGGCGTGCGCACCGACCGCGGCGGCCGACACGCGCGCCGGCGGCGGCACCGGAGCCGAAGCGCGCTGCACCGACGAGACGACCGCTCCCGCAACCTGCTTGCGCGGCCGGCGAGTGAGCTTGCCGCTCTTCGGGCCGCTACCGACGAGGACCTCGATCTTCTCCTCGCTCGACGCCTTCGGGGCCGGGCCACCGACGAGACCCGGCTCGTGCGGGATCTGCGGGACCATGTCGGCGGCCGCGGCGACGTTCGTCTGCGCCGGCGCCGCCACACCCGCGTCCGTCGCACCACCGGACGGGTCGACGTCGAAGGTGATGATCGGTGAGCCCACGTCGACGGTGTCGCCTTCGCCGTGATGCAAGGCAGTGACGAGACCGGCGTACGGCGACGGGATCTCGACCGCGGCTTTCGCCGTCTCGACCTCGACGATCGGCTGGTTGAGCTTCACCTCGTCGCCCGGCGAGACGAACCACTTGAGGATCTCGCCCTCGGTCAGTCCTTCGCCGAGGTCGGGGAGCTTGAAGTCCTTGAACGTAGGCATCTCGTCGTAGCTCCTAGAACGCAAGCGATCGGTCGACGGCGTCGAGGATGCGGTCGAGGTCGGGCAGGTAGTCCTCTTCGATCCGCGAGGTCGGGTACGGCGTCGAGAACCCGCACACCCGGAGCACCGGCGACTCGAGCTCGTAGAAGCACTTCTCGCTGATCCGCGCGGCGATCTCGGACGCGAGCGACGCGTAGACCGGCGCCTCCGACACGACGATCGCGTGCTGGGTCTTGCGCACCGACGCGATGACCGTCTTCCAGTCGATCGGCGACAGGGACCGCAGGTCGACGACCTCGATGTCGCGACCCTCGGTCTCCGCCGCGGCGGCGGCTTCGAGGCAGACCTTCACCGACGGGCCGTAGGTCAGCAGGGTGACCTCGCTGCCGGCGCGGACCACCTCGGCGTCCCATAGCGACCGCGGCGCACCCGCCGACGGGTCGACCTCGGCCTTGTCCCAGTAGCGGCGCTTCGGCTCGAAGAACACGATCGGGTCGTCACTCGCGATCGCCTGCTGGATCATCCAGTACGCGTCGACCGGGTTAGAGCACGACACGACCTTGAGGCCCGGCGTGTGGCAGAAGTAGGACTCGGGCGACTCGCTGTGGTGCTCGACCGCGCCGATGCCGCCGCCGAACGGGATGCGGATCGTGATCGGCAGCTTGACGTTGCCGGCCGAGCGGTAGTGCATCTTCGCGACCTGGCTCACGATCTGGTCGAACGCCGGGAACACGAAGCCGTCGAACTGGATCTCGCACACCGGCCGGAAGCCGCGGATCGCGAGGCCTACCGCGGTGCCGACGATGCCGGACTCGGCGAGCGGCGTGTCGATGACGCGGTCCTCGCCGAAGTCCTTCTGCAACCCGTCGGTCACCCGGAAGACGCCGCCGAGCCGGCCGACGTCCTCACCCATGATGAGAACCTTCGGGTCGTCTTCCAATGCTTTGCGCAGGCCTTCGTTGAGCGCCTTGCCGAGTGTCAGTGTCGAACCGGCCATGTCAGTGCGCCCCCTCAAACGAGCCGAGGTACGCCGCGAGCTGCTCGCGCTCCTCGTCCAGCAACGTCGACCCCCCGGCGTACACGTTGTCGAACAATGTGATCGGGTCGGGATCGTCGAGCGCGAGGCAGCCGGCGCGGATGTGCGCGGCCAGCTCGTCGGCGGCGGTGTCGACCTCGGCGAAGTAGTCGTGGTCGGCCATGCCGGTACGCGACAGGTAGGCCTTCATCCGCTCGATCGGGTCCTTGAGCTTCCACGTCTCGAGCTCGGCCGCGAGCCGGTAGCGGGTCGGGTCGTCGGACGTTGTGTGCGGGCCCATCCGGTAGGTGTAGGCCTCGACCAGCGTCGGGCCGCTGCCCTCGCGGGCGCGCTCGAGCGCCGCGCGGGAGACCGCGAGTACGGCGAGGACGTCGTTGCCGTCCACCCGTACGCCAGGGAAGCCGAAGCCCTTCGCCCGCTCGTAGAGCGGGATCCGGCTCTGCCGCTCGAGCGGCTCGGAGATCGCCCACTGGTTGTTCTGGCAGAAGAACACGACCGGCGCCTGGAACACGCTCGACCAGACGAACGCCTCGTTGACGTCGCCCTGCGACGACGCGCCGTCGCCGAAGAACGCCATGACCGCGCCGTCGGCGCCGTCGCGCTGCAGGCCCATCGCGTAGCCGGTCGCGTGCAGAGTCTGCGAGCCGATGACGATCGTGTAGAGCTGGAAGCCCTTGTCGTGCGGGTTCCAGCCGCCCTGGTTGACGCCGCGGAACAGGCCGAGCAGGGTCACCGGGTCGACGCCCTTGCAGTAGGCGACGCCGTGCTCGCGGTAGGTCGGGAAGGCGAAGTCGCCGCCGGTCAGCGCGCGGCCGGCACCGACCTGGGCGGCCTCCTGGCCGAGCAGGCTGGCCCACAGGCCGAGCTCGCCCTGGCGCTGCAGCGCGGTCGCCTCGGTGTCGATCCGGCGGACCAGGACGAGGTCGCGGTAGAGCTCGCGGTACTCGTCCTCGGTGAGGTCGATCGAGTAGTCGGGGTGCTCGACCCGTTCGCCCTCCGGGGTCAGGAGCTGGACGAGCTCCGGGCCCTCGGACGGCTGGACCGACTGAACAGCCATGTGTGTGCCATTCCTTTGTCTTCACACCCGCGCACCCGGGATCGCCGGTCGGACGGGCAAGAGGGGGCGGCGCCCGGTCGGCGCCGTACCCATGGTCGCAGACAGTGACCGTCCCGGTCCAAACGACCGGGGGACCTCACCTGACGGTCAGTCGTGCTTGTGGGACCCGTGCTTGTGCGCCTTGTGCTTGTGGGCCCGGTGCTTGTGCGCCTTGTGCTTCGGGGCGTGCTTCGCTTCCGCGTGCCGGGCGTGTACCGCGGCCTGGTGTTGCGCACGCTCGGCGAATGTCACGACGTGCGCCTCGGACTCGAGGTGCGGAGCTGCGCCGAGCTCGTCGCCGTTGGCGTTCGCGGTGCGCAGCCGGGGCGCGAACGCGACCGGGACCGACGTCGCGGGCGGCGCCGCGGTGGTGGGCGCCGGCGGCGGGACGAACGCCGGACCGGGCGCGGCGTCGCCCGTCGGGATCGCGGGCACGGCGCGGATCGGTACGACATGCGGCGGTTGTGCGGCCGGCCGGCGGGCGCCGCCGGGCGCACCGGGCAGCACGATCAGCCCGGAGTTCGGCGGCTCGACCGTCGCGACCGGGGGCTGCGCCGTACTGCCGACGGCGCTGCGCCAGACCGAAAGGCCCGCGCCGATGACCGCCGCGACGGCCAGCGAGGCCAGCAGCACGAGCCCGGCGACCGCGGTCCAGACCCGCTGCGGCACGGCGCCTACGAAGGCACGCGCGCGGGTCATTTTGGCCACCTTCCGCTGGCTGTCGAGCCGGACGGAGCAGCAAGGACTGCTCGACGGAGTGTACCTGCGCCGCTACCGAGCGTGTCTAGGGTCTTCCACTCATTGCGGGTGAACAGGACAAAGCCTACGGCCAACAGACGATCCGGTACACGCTCTGTCACCACGTGTCGTACTGTTCGGCCGATGCCCGCTTGGCTGCCTTGGCTGATAGCGGCAGGGATCCTCGGCCTGGTCGAGTTGCACACCCTGACGCTGGTCCTCGGCATGCTCGCGGTCGCCGCGCTGCCCGCGGCCGCCACGGCGGCGGTCGGCGGCGGCCCAGCCCTGCAGGTCCTCGTGTTCGCGATCGCGGCCGCCCTGGCGCTCGCCGTCGTCCGCCCGGTCGCCCGCCGGCACCGCAACTCACCATCCGGCCTGCGCACCGGGACCGCCGCACTGATCGGCCAGCGCGCCGTCGTCGTCGCCGCCATCGCGCCCAGTCCAGGCGGCGGAGGGCACGGGCAGGTCCGGATCGGCGGCGAGGTCTGGTCGGCACGGTCGTACGCGGACGACCAGCACTTGCCGGTCGGCGCCGCCGTCGACGTCGTCGGCATCGAAGGGGCGACGGCCGTCGTCCTCGCCCGTGACCCGCAACCCCACACCATCGAGCAGGGGGACACATGACCGGTCTCATCGTCGCCATCGTCGTCGCGGTCGTCGTACTCGGAACGCTCGCCCGCGCGGTGCGCATCGTGCCGCAGGCGACCGCCGGGATCATCGAGCGGCTCGGCCGTTACCAGCGGACCTGCACGCCGGGGCTCACGGTCCTCGTGCCGTTCGTCGACCGGTTGCGCCCGTTGCTCGACCTGCGCGAGCAGGTGGTGAGCTTCCCGCCGCAGCCGGTCATCACCGAGGACAACCTCGTCGTCAACATCGACACGGTCATCTACTTCCAGGTGACCGACCCGCGCGCCGCGACGTACGAAGTGCAGAACTACATCCAGGCGATCGAGCAGCTCACCGTCACCACGTTGCGCAACGTCATCGGCGGGCTCGACCTCGAGGCCACCCTGACCAGCCGCGACCAGATCAACGGCCAGCTCCGCGGCGTCCTCGACGAGGCGACCGGCAAGTGGGGTATCCGGGTCAACCGGGTGGAGATCAAGGCCATCGACCCGCCCGCGAGCATCAAGGAGTCGATGGAGAAGCAGATGCGCGCCGACCGGGACAAGCGCGCCGCGATCCTCACGGCCGAGGGCGAGAAGCAGTCGGCGATCCTCACCGCCGAAGGCCAGAAGCAGGCTGCGATCCTGACCGCGCAAGGCGAGCGCGAGGCCGCGATCCTGCGCGCCGAGGGCGAGGCGAAGGCGATCAACACGGTCTTCGCCGCGATCCACGAGGGCAAGCCGGACCCGGGCCTGCTCGCCTACCAGTACTTGCAGATGCTGCCGCAGGTCGCGGCGTCCGGTACCGGCCAGATGTGGATCATCCCGAGCGAGCTGACCTCGGCGTTGCAAGGGTTGTCCCAGGCGTTCAAAAGCGGTCGCACCACCGCCCGGTAACGTCGCCGCGTGACTGGGATCGACGACGTCAAAGCCCGCCTCGGGCGGGTCGGGGTCTGGACCGGCCAGCTCGACTTCTCCCCGGCTGCCGTCGTCCGCGACGCCGCCCGCGAGGTCGAGGAGCTCGGGTACGGCGCGCTGTGGACCGGCGAGGCGGTCGGCCGCGAGGTCCTGACCGCCGCGCAGATTGTCCTGGCCGCGACCGACTCGCTCGTCGTCGCGACCGGCATCGCCAACATCTGGGCCCGCGACGCGCTCGCCATGGCGGCTGGGCAGCTCGCGCTCGGGGAGGCGTTCCCCGGCCGGTTCGTCCTCGGCATCGGCGTCTCGCACAAGCCGCTGCTCGACGTACGCGGCCAGGACTACGGCAAGCCGCTTGCGATGATGCGCGACTACCTCGCCGGGATGGACCACGGGTACGACGTCTACCGCGCGGTCCCGCCTTCGCCGCGGCCGCCGCGGGTGCTGGCCGCGCTCGGCCCGAAGATGCTCGAGCTGTCCGGGCAGGCCGCCGACGGCGCGCACACGTACTTCGTCCCGCCGGAGCACACCGCGCGGGCCCGCGAGATCCTCGGGCCGGACAAGCTGCTCGTGCCCGAGCAGGTCTGCGTGCTCTCGACCGACCCGGCGGCGGCGCGCGAGATCGCCCGCCGGCACACGACGAGCTACCTGCGGCTGGCCAACTACACCAGCAATCTCAAGCGGTTCGGCTTCGACGACCCCGACTTCGCCGACGGCGGCAACGACCGGCTGGTCGACACGATCTGTGTCTGGGGCGACGTCGACGCCGTCGCCGGCCGGGTCCGCGCACACCTCGACGCGGGCGCCGACCACGTCGCCGTACAGGTACTGGTCGACGACCGCAAGGGCCTGCCGCGCAAGGAGTGGGCGGAGCTCGCACCCGCGCTGCTGGCGCTGTGAGCGCATTCCAGCGCGCGACCGCGGTACGACGCCGGGACGACTCGACGTACGACGTCGAGCTCGACCTCGGCTGGTCGATCGGCGGCCGGCCGAACGGTGGCTACCTGCTCGCGGCCATCGCCCGGGCGGCGACCGACGCGGCCGGGCGCGACCACCCGCTCGCGGTGTCCGGACACTTCCTGCGGCCGCCGGCCGGCGGGCCGGCCGAGGTCCGCACCGAGGTCGTGAAGTCCGGCCGCACGGTCGCGACGGTGCGGGCGACGCTGTGGCAGGACGGGCAGGCCTGCCTCGACGCCCTCGTCACCGCCGGTCGGCTGCCCGACGCAGCGGCGGACCACGTCGGTACGCCGATGCCGTCGCTGCCGCCACCGGAGGAGTGCCGGTCACGCGCCGACACCCCGTTCCGGGTCGAGCTGCTCGACAACGTCGACGTACGGCTGGACCCGGCAACCGTGCCGACGGCCGAGAACGCCGGCGCGCCGCTGGTCCGCGGCTGGATGGCGCTGCGTGACGCCGATTTGGGCGACGGCAGCCCGGCCGACGTGCTCGCGCTGCTGCTCGCCGTCGACGTGGCGCCGCCGACGGTGTTCCGGCTCGGCCTCGTCGGCTGGGCGCCCACCGTGGAGCTGTCGGCGCTGCTGCGCGCCGTACCGGCGCCGGGGTGGCTCGCGTTCGAGGCCGAGGCGAGCGTCGTCGCGGGCGGGTGGTTCGACGAGAACGCGACCGTGTGGGACTCGACCGGCAGGGTCGTCGCGCAGGCCCGCCAGCTCGCGCTGGTAGGCCGCTGAGCAGGAAACGCCGGGTTGCCCGTCGAATGATCGGTGCACCCAGCCGCATCTCCTGCGAAGGACATCCCATGCACCGTCGCCGCGCCCTCTACGTGCTCGTGTCCGTCTCCGTCGCCGCGGCGAGCGTGGTCTCCGCCGCGGACGCCGCCACCAAGACGAAGCCGAAGCCCAAGCCGAAGCCGAAGCCCCCGGTCGTCCCGGCCTGCGCCTTCTTCACCGACCCGGCCGGCGACTCCTACCTGCAGGCCGACTCCGCCGGCCAGCAGCCCACCGACGACACCCTCGACGTGACCAAGGTGACCTACGGCGTCGCCAACGGGACCATGACGATCAGCCTCACGGTGCCGAAGTACTCCGACACGCAGAAGGCCTCGTTCGGCAACGAGTTCGACGCGAGCTTCACCGTCGGCGGCCACGAGATCACGCTGTTCGCCAACCGCGGCCAGGCCTGGGCCGCGATGTCCGCCGCGTTCGCGCAGTACGGCATCCGCGTCGACGGCACCTACAAGTCGGGCACCAACAAGCTCGTCACGACGACCGCCAACAACGGCGTCATCACGCTGACGGCGAGCATCGCCGACATCACCGCCAACGCCGGCGTGCCGGTCGCCGGCGCGACGATGTCAAAGTTCAACTTCCTCTCCCGTGGCACGTACGGCGCCGCGCTCGAGACCTTCGACACCGGCGCCGCGCCCGACAGCCAGACCGCGAAGGTCGTCAACTGCAAGTAGCGCTACCGCTCGACCACGAGGTTCGCGACCAGGCCGGTCCACCCGGTCTGGTGCGAAGCTCCCAGCCCGGCGCCGGTGTCGCCGTGGAAGTACTCGTGGAACGGCAGCTGGTCGCGCCAGCGCGGGTCCGACTGGACGTACGACGCGTCGCCCCACACGGGGCGACGACCGTCGGCGTCGAGCCGGAACAGATCCACCAACCTTGACGCGACCTCGTCGGCGGCGGCACGCAACGTCATCGTCCGGCCGCTGCCGGTCGGGACTTCGACCGTGAAGCCGTCGCCGAGGTAGTGGTCGAACCGGCGCAGCGACCACACCAGCAGGTAGTTGAGCGGGAACCACACCGGCCCGCGCCAGTTGCTGTTGCCGCCGAACAGTCCGGTGCGCGACTCGCCCGGCTCGTAGTCGACTCGGCCGCGGTAGCCGTCGACCGCGATGTCGACCGGCGCGTCCCGGTGCGCCTGCGACAGCGACCGCAGGCCGTGCGGCGAGAGGAACTCGGTCTCGTCGAACACCCGGTGCAGGATCCGCCGTAACTGCTGGGGGTCGACGACCGAGAGCAGCCGCCGGTCGTTGCCGCCGTCGGGCACGTGCGCGAACTCCAGCCCCCGGCACCACTGCGGCTTGTTGTGCAGGAACCAGTGCATGCGCTCCTCGAACTCCGGCAGCGCGCGCAACGTGTCCTCGTCGATCGCGAGCACCGCGCACAGCGGCAGCAGCCCGACCATCGAGCGCACCCGCAGCGGCACCCGCTGGTCGTCGGGCGTGTGCAGCAGGTCGTAGAAGAAACCGTCGTCGTCGTCCCACAGCCCCTGGTCGACGATGGCCTGCGAGACGTACGCGAAGTGCTCGAAGAACTTGGTCGCGACGTCGACGTACGTCTTGTCGTGGCGGGCGAGGGTGAGCGCCATCTCCAGCATGTCGAGGCAGTAGCGCGCCATCCACGACGTCGCGTCCGACTGTTCGAGGTGACCTGCGACCGGCAGTTGCGAGCGGTCGAACGGCCCGATGTTGTCGAGGCCGAGGAACCCGCCTTCGAAGATGTTGTTGCCTTCGCTGTCCTTGCGGTTGACCCACCAGGTGAAGTTGATGAGCAGCTTGTGGAACACCTTCTCCAGGAACTCGTAGTCGCGCGAGCCGTCGATCTCGAACACGCGCATGGCGGCCCACGCGTGCACCGGCGGGTTCGCGTCGCCGAAGTCCCACTCGTACGCCGGCAGCTGCCCGCTCGGGTGCATGTACCACTCGCGGCACAGCAGCACGAGCTGGTCCTTCGCGAACTCCGCGTCGATGTGCGCGAACGTCACGCAGTGAAACGCGAGATCCCACGCGGCGTACCACGGGTACTCCCACGGGTCCGGCATCGAGACGACGTCGTGGTTGTTCAGGTGGTGCCACGCCGCGTTGCGGCCGTGCCGCCGCTGCGGCGGCGGGGTCGGCTGGCCGGGGTCGCCGGCCAGCCAGCGGTCGACGTCGTAGTGGAAGAACTGCTTGCCCCACACCATTCCGGCGAACGCCTGGCGCGCGATCGCGGCGTCGTCGGCGGTCGTCCCCGGCGGCAGCAGCGCCGCGTGGAACACGTCGGCCTCGCGCTCGCGGACGTTCATGACCCGAGCCCAGTCGGCCTTGAGGTTCGGCACCGTACTGCGCGCCGACAGGCGCAGCCGGATGGTGGCCGAGCCGCCCGCCGGGACGCCGAGCGCGTAGTGCAGCGCGCCCTTCGTCCCGACACCCATCGGGTTGACGGTCGGCCGGCCGGCGACGACGTGGTCGCCGATGCCGTCCTTCGGGTAGCGGGACGCGTTGCGCTTCGTCCCGTAGAGCAGCCGCGCGTTGGTCTCGTTGTCGCACATGAGCGCTACGGGGTCGCCGTCGCCGGTCAGCACGTGCGGGGCCATCTCGTCGTGCTCGGCGACCAGCCGCGCGCCGTCGGAGCGGATCACCGGCTGCGGCGAGCCGGGCTCCCACGCCCAGGTGTTGCGGAACCACAGCGTCGGCAGGACGTGCAGCGTCGCGGCGTCCGGGCCGCGGTTCTCGACGGTGACCCGGACGCACGCGTCGTCGGCCGCGGCCTTCGCGTAGTCGACCGTGATCGCCCAGTACCGGTCGCCGTCGAAGACGCCGGTGTCGAGCAGCTCGTACTCGCCTTGGTCCCGGCCGCGGCGCGCGTTCTCGGCGCGCAGCTCGTCGTACGGGAACGGCGCCTGCGGGTAGTGGTAGCGCCACCGCAGCCAGGACGCGTCGGGCGTCGCGTCGAGGTACCACCAGTAGTCCTTCGCGTCCTCGCCGTGGTTGCCCTCGGCGTTCGACAGGCCGAAGACGCGCTCCTTGAGGATCGGGTCGCGGCCGTTCCAGAACGCGAAGGCCAGGCACAGGCGCTGCGCGGCGTCGGACCAGCCGGCCAGCCCGTCCTCGCTCCAGCGGAAGGCGCGGGAGCGGGCGTGGTCGAACGGCAGGTACGCCCAGGCGTCGCCGTCGGCGCTGTAGTCCTCCCGGACCGTCCCCCACGCGCGCTCGGCGAGGTAGGGACCCCAGGTCCGCCGCTCGGCGCCGGTCATGGGCTCACTCTGCCGTACCGGTCGCATTCCCGAGCCGAGGGAGGAAACGGCCTCGGCCCGCCGAAACCCTCATGCGAGCAGAACGCAACCATCGAGGGGCTCGCATGCGCATCCGTCTTGTCGCACTCGCATCGACCGTCGGCGTGGTCGCTGCGATCGCCCCGGCGCACGCGGCCGGTCCGAAGCCGCAGATCACCGACGCGATCGGCGACGCGAACGGGGTCAACCAGCAGTTCCCCGGCCTCGGGCCCGAGCCGCCGACGGTCCAGACCGCGCCCGCCGACCTCGCCGGTGCCGACATCTCGACGGTGCAGTTCGTCACCAACTTCGTGACGAAGAAGGTCAAGAACAAGAAGGTCAAGGTCCCCAACGGCTTCACCGTCACGATGACCCTCGCGGCCGCGCCTATGGCCGACGTCGAGTACCGCGTCGCCGCCGCCGCGGGGGACTGCACGAGCGTCTTCTTCGAGTACGACACCTCGGTCGGCCTCGGCGGCTCCGACGTGCGCTGCCCGGCCACCCCGCCGGCGAGCGACAACAACTACGGCGTCACCGCCACCGCGAGCGGCACGAAGATCAGCTGGGTGGTGCCCAACGGTGTCTTCCACAACGGCACCGTCTTCTCGTCGCTGAACGCCCAGACCCGGATGGTCGTCGGCGTCGTCACGGCACCGCAGGTCGACTACGCGACCTCGAACGCCACGTACACGCTCGGCAAGTAGCACCTCAACTCACCCAGCAGCACTAACTCCCAAGGGGGGACCCGCATGCGCACTCGCCTGCTCACGTTCGCCGCGGCCATCGGTGTCGTCGCGACGATGCTTCCGAGCCACGCCGCAACCGCACCGGCCGTACCCAAACCGCAGGTCACCGACCCGGCCGGCGACGCCAACGGCATCAACGACCAGGGCGCGGGCGCGGCCAACGTCAGCTTCTCCGGGCCGGCCGACGACGCGAACGCCGACATCACGTCGGTGCTCTTCGCGACGAAGTTCAAGACCGTGACGACGACGAAGACGGTCACGACCGTCGTCAAGAAGAAGAAGGTCGTGAAGAAGGTCACCGTCACGACGCAGGTGCCGGACGGGTTCACCGTGACGCTGGCCCTGTCGGCCGCGCCGGACGGCAACCACACGTACGACGTCAACGCCACGCACCCGGTCTGCAGCGGCAGCCTCGACTTCACCTACTCGGGCGGGCCGCTCGGCCTCAACGAGGTCGACTGCATCGACGCCGCCGACCCGACGAACATCAGCACCATGCCGGGCGAAGCCGCCGTCGTCGGCAACACGGTCGTGTGGACGATCCCGGCCGGCGCGTTCGCGAACGGCAGCGTGTTCAGCGACCTGACCGCTCAGACCGGCACCCCGCTGGCCGCGGCCGTGATGGACCAGGCCGGCGACGGCACGGCGTCGTACAAGGTCGGCTCCTAACACCGTCCGAGCACGACCCGGCGCCTTCGGGCGCGGGTGACGGACAATGGTCGGCGACGACCTGCCGCTACCCGCGCCTGGAGGTGCCGTGGCTTTCCTGCCGCCGGACGAGCTCTACACGCTCGCCCCGGACGTGCCGGACGTCCGCGGCGCGGTCCTCGTCGAGATGCTCGAGGGGTTCATCGACGCGGGCGCGGCGCGGCGGCTCGCCCGCGACCACCTGCTCGCCGGCGGCGCCTCGGTCCTCGTCGCGACGTTCGACGTCGACCTGCTCTTCGACTACCGCGCGCGCCGCCCGCCGATGATGTTCGTCGAGGACCACTGGGCGTCGTACGACGCGCCGCGGCTCGACGTACGGCTGCTCACCGACGCCGACGGGACCGGCTTCCTGCTGCTGTCCGGCCCGGAGCCGGACGTGATGTGGGAGCGGTTCGCCGCCGCGGTCGAGCAGCTCGTCGCGCGGCTCGGTGTCCGGCTGTCCATCGGCACCAACGCGATCCCGATGGCCGTGCCGCACACCCGGCCGGTCGGCGTCACCGCGCACGGGTCGCGCCAGGAGCTGCTGTCCGGGCACGTGCCGTGGGTCGGCACCGTGCAGGTGCCGGGGAGCGCGAGCGGGCTGCTGGAGTTCCGGCTCGGCGCGGCCGGGCACGACGCGCTCGGCTTCGCGGTGCACGTGCCGCACTACCTCGCGCAGGCGGCGTACCCGGCCGCCGCCGAGACGCTGCTGCGGGCGGTCGGCGCTGCCGCCGGCCTGCGGTTCGACGTCGCGGCGCTGACCAGGGCGGCGGAGGAGGCGACGACGACGATCACCGCGCTGGTCGACCAGTCCGAGGAGCTGGCCGAGCTCGTCCGCGGTCTGGAAGCGCAGTACGACGCCTTCGTCGACAGCCGGGAGGGCAGCGCGGCGCTGCCGAGCGCGGAGGAGATCGGGGCCGAGCTGGAGCGGTTCCTCGCCGAGCAGATGCGCAAGCCGGACGAGCCTGGCTGACGCCGTACGGCGGCCGGCTACGCCGGCTGCATGTCGACGAAGCGCGAGTAGTGCAGCTGGGACAGCACGACGACGTCCTTGGTCGGGCCGTTGCGGTGCTTGGCGACGATCAGGTCGGCCTCGCCGGCGCGCGGCGACTCCTTCTCGTAGGCGTCCTCGCGGTGCAGCAGGATGACCATGTCGGCGTCCTGCTCGATCGCGCCCGACTCGCGCAGGTCCGACATCTGCGGCCGCTTGTCCTGGCGCTGCTCCGCGCCGCGGTTGAGTTGGCTGATCGCGACGACCGGGACCTCGAGCTCCTTCGCGAGCAGCTTGAGCGACCGGCTCATCTCGGCGACTTCCTGCTGGCGGTTCTCCACCCGCTTGGGGCTGGTCATCAGTTGCAGGTAGTCGACGACGATCAGCCGCAGGTCGTGGCGCTGCTTGAGCCGACGCGCCTTCGCCCGGATCTCCATCATCGACATGTTGGGCGAGTCGTCGATGAACAGCGGCGCCTGCGCGATCTCGCCCATCCGGCGGGCCAGCCGGTTCCAGTCGGCGTCGGTCATCTTGCCGGTGCGCAGGTTGGACAGCCAGATCTGCGCCTCCGCGGACAGCATCCGCATCGTGATCTCGCTGCGGCCCATCTCCAGCGAAAACAGCACGCTGGTCATCTGGTGCTTGATCGACGCCGCGCGCAGGAAGTCCATCCCGATGGTCGACTTGCCCATGGCCGGGCGGCCGGCGACGACGATGAGCTGGCCGGCGTGCAGGCCGTTGGTCAGCTCGTCGAGCTCGCGGAAGCCGGTGGAGACGCCGTATAGCTCCGAACCGCGGCTGCCCATCGCCTCGATCTCGTCGAACGCCTGCTGGAGCACGTCTTCGAGCCGGAAGTAGTCCTCGCTGGTGCGGCGCTCGGTCACCTCGTAGACGGCCTGCTGGGCGCGGTCGACGACCTCGTCGACGTCGCCGCCCATGCCGGCCGCGGCGCCGTAGCCGAGCTGCACGACCTTGGTGCCCGCCTCGACCAGCCGGCGCAGGATCGCGCGCTCGCGGACGATGTCGGCGTAGTATGCGGCGTTGGCGGCGGTGGGGACCGAGGCGATGAGCGTGTGCAGGTAGGGAGCACCGCCGACCTTCGCGAGCGCGCCGGAGCGGGTGAGCTCGGCGGCGACGGTGACCGGGTCGGCCGGCTCGCCCCGGCCGTAGAGGTCGAGCACGATGTCGTAGACGGTCTGGTGCGCCGGGCGGTAGAAGTCGCCGGGGCGCAGCACCTCGACGACGTCGGCGATGGCGTCCTTAGACAGCAGCATCGCGCCGAGAACGCACTGCTCGGCGACGATGTCCTGCGGCGGCGTCCGGTCGACGTCCACCCGGCCGTCGCGGTCGCCCGGCATCGTCACGACGTCGGCGACACTCACCCGGCAGTCCCCTCACACAGTCCGCGATGCCTCAGCGTCGAGAAGTGTGCCTACACCCCCCGACATTTCTCAGCGAGCGTAGAAAGCGCGGGCGGGCTGGGGCAGCGATTCCGGCCGTCGGATCGGCCTGCCTGCTGACAACCTGCGGGCCGGGGTGTTGACAGACCGCCGTGTCGGCGTTGACAACGTGTGGGCGGCGCTGTGGACGGCGGCAGCGTGCCGTGACGACACGCGTCGCGACCTGCGCCGACGCGAGTCCACACCCTGTGCGGGAAAGAAACCCGCAGCAAAGTTGTCAGCACCAGGCGGGGCTATAGCCCCGTGTGGTGCTGACAACTCCGCGGGTTACTCGCCGTCGGCGGTGACGTCGACGTCGATCGAGGCGACGACCTCGGGGTGCAGCCGGACGGAGACCCGGTGCGTGCCCACTGTCTTGATGTGCGCGGTCGGCAGCTCCACCCGGCGCTTGTCCAGCGACGGGCCACCGGCGCTCTTGACCGCCTCGACCACGTCGGCCGCGGTGACCGAGCCGAACAGCCGGCCACCCTGGCCGGCCCGCGACGGCAGGACGACGCGCAGCGCGGAGAGCTGCGACGCGACCTCCTGCGCCTGGCCACGGTCGCGGATCTCCCGCACCTCGCGGCCCTTGCGGATCTGCGCGACCTGCTTCTCGCCGCCGCGCGACCACGTCATCGCGAGGCCGCGGGGCACGAGGTAGTTGCGGGCGTAGCCGTCCTTGACCTCGACGATGTCGCCGGGGCCGCCGAGGCCGCTGACTTCCTGCGTGAGGATGAGCTTCATCGTCAGCCTCCTCAGCGGGCGGTGCTGGTGTAGGGCAGCAAGGCCATCTCGCGGCTGTTCTTCACCGCGATGGCGATGTCGCGCTGGTGCTGCGAGCAGTTGCCGGTGACGCGGCGGGCGCGGATCTTGCCGCGGTCGGAGATGAACTTGCGCAGCAGGTTCGTGTCTTTGTAGTCGATGCGCTGCGCCTTTTCCTTGCAGAAGGCACAGACCTTCTTCTTCGGCTTGCGCAGTGGTGGCTTGGCCATGTCGTCGATGCTCCGTGTCAGATGTCAGATTGAGTCGAGGGGGAAGTCGCGCGCAGCGGGAACGGGACTAGAACGGGGGCTCGTCGCTGAAGTCGCCGCCGCTGCCGCCGCCGCTGGGGGCCGGCGTGGACCAGGGGTCGTCGGAGCCGCCGCCGAAGCCGCCGCCCCCACCGCCAGAGCCACCGCCAGTGCCGCCGCCAGAGCCACCGCCGAAGCTGCCGCCACCGCCGCCGGTGCGCTGCGCCTTGGTCACCTTCGCGGTCGCGTACCGCAGCGAGGGGCCGATCTCGTCGACCTCGAGCTCGACGACGGTGCGCTTCTCGCCTTCCTTGGTCTCGTAGGACCGCTGCCGCAACCGGCCCTGCACGATGACCCGGGTGCCGCGCTGCAGCGACTCGGCGACGTACTCCGCCGCCTGCCGCCAGATGCTGCAGCGGAGGAACAGCGCGTCGCCGTCCTTCCACTCGTTGGTGTTCTTGTCGAGGAAGCGCGGGGTCGACGCGACGGTGAAGTTGGCGACCGCGGCGCCGCTCGGGGTGAACCGCAGCTCGGGGTCGTCGGTGAGGTTCCCCACCACGGTGACGGTGACGTCTCCGGCAGCCATCCCGGCCTCCTACTTCGCGTCCGGGCGCAGCACCTTGGTGCGCAGCACGGACTCGTTGAGGTTGAGCTGGCGGTCGAGCTCCTTCACCGCGGCCGGCTGGGCCGTGATGTCGAGCACGGCGTAGATGCCCTCGACCTTGTGGTTGATCTCGTAGGCCAGCCGGCGGCGGCCCCACACGTCGACCTTCTCGATCGTGCCGCCGTCCTGGCGGATGACGCCGAGGAACGCGTCGAGACTGGGGGCGATGGTCTTCTCCTCGAGATCCGGGTCGAGGATCACCATCAACTCGTAGTGGCGCATGCTGAGAACCAGTCCTCCCTCGGACTAGAACGGCCACGGTCGATCCGTGGCAGGAGGTCGCTCACCTTCACGTGCAGGTGGGCGCCGACCAGGCTAGCAGCGCGCGGAGGATCCGGGGGAAAGCTACGACGCTCTGGGGACGGCGCCCGCGGGCTCGGCGAGCAGTACCCGTACGAACGCGCCGGCCGCGCCGACCACGAGCAGCGCGGCGATCGCGGCCGGGAGGCCGGTCGCGCGCCCGGACGGCGGCTGGAGCTGACCCTGTACGACGGCTTCCGACTGCGACGGGGTCGGGCTGGCCGTCGGGATGCCGCCGATGACCGGCGGGTTGCCCTGGCCAGACTGATCCGGCGCGGGGGTCACCGCCGGCGACGATGCCGGTGGCTTCGTCGGCGGGCTCGAGGCCACGACCGGGCCGCTGCTCGTCGGGCTCGCGGACGGCGCCGGGTGGCTCGCGGACGGGGACGGGCGCGGCGGCGAGCTCGACGGGCTCGGCTTCGGCGCCGGCGCCTTGCGGACGACGAGCGTCCCGGACCCGGTGCCGCCGAAACCTTGGCCCTGGAGCTGCTCCTGCGCGGTCACCGCGAACGTGCCCGGTGCCCGCTCGACGAACGTCACGAGACCGTTCGGGTTGGCGACGTCGGAGAGCTTGCCGACCTTCACCCTGACCGGGAACGCGGTGTTGTTGGTGTAGGCGACGCAGCCGCCCGCGTTGATCGTCGCCTGCTGCGGCGACAGCGTCGGCGCCTGCACGCCCGGGGAGATGCTGACCTGCGCGCACGACGCGGCGTGCGCCGTACCGACCATCAGCAGGCCGTACGCCGACGCAGCCACGGCGACGGCCGCGACCGGGCCGAGGGTCCGTCGGGGTGCGCGCACACCTCCATGGTGCCCCAGAAAGGCGACCTAACCGACCCAGTGTCCTTGAGTGAACGCGACGACACCCACCACCATCAGCGCCGGCGCGACCGCGACGTACGCCAGCCCGACCGGCCGCCACCGCGCCGCCGCCCGGGCCAGCAGCACCCACAGCGGCCACCACAGCAACGTCGCGCGGGCCACCGACAGGTAGTACGTCGAGGTCGCGAGCGCGACCACCTGCCCGCCGACGTAGACCGCCTCGCCCCAGCGGCGCAGCCAGACCAGCAGCACGGTCAGTACGACGCCGACGAGTACCGCGAGGATCTCGGCCCGGAACGACCACGCGTAGTCCGACGGCTGCGCCGCGAACGCGGCGTGCCAGGTCGTCTGCAACGCGGTCCACGGCGCGGTCCAGTCGCGGCCCCAGCCGGCGCGTTCCGCGTGCGACCACGCCAGCCAGTCGCCGGTGACGGAGTGCAGGTAGGCGAAGTAGCCGGCGGTCGCCGCCCAGGGCCCGAGCAGGGCCAGCCCGTCGCGGGCCCGGCCGCGGCCGCGGGTCTCGACCAGCCACTGCACGATAAGCGCGGCGCCGAGGAAGACGCCGGTGATCCGCACCGTCGCGGCGAGGGTGCCGAGCAGCGCCGCGGCCAGCCACGCGCCGCGCCGTACCGCTAGCCAGCACGGCAGCGCGAACGCGAGGAACAGCGCCTCCGAGTACCCC
>JAVEEI010000122.1 GCA_030840525.1 Frankiaceae bacterium | reverse complement strand
AACGCGACGTTCTCCGCCACTGTCTTATTCGGCAGCAGGCGGAAATCCTGGAACACCGTGCCGATCTGGCGGCGCAGCGCCGGCACCTTCCAGTGCGACAGCCGGGTCAGGTCCTTGCCCGCGACCCAGATGCTGCCGCGGCTGACCTTCTCCTCCCGCAGCACCAGCCGCAGGAACGTCGACTTGCCCGAGCCGGACTGCCCGACGAGGAAGACGAACTCGCCCTTCTCGATCTCGACGTCGACGTTGTCGAGCGCCGGGCGGGCGCTGGTCGGGTAGACCTTCGTCACGGACTGCAACCGGATCACGGGAGGCCAGACTACCGCCCGTCACTGGGTATCCCCCGGCTCAACCGCCGCCGCCGCGCGGCCGAACGTAAGGTTGCGGGAACGCGCCGCGCGGGAAGGATGTCCGGCATGTGCTGTGAGCAGCTCGTGTGCGCCAGTTGCGCCCGGCCGGTGGCCGAAGCCGGCTGCTCGGTGTGCCGCGCCGCCCGCGCCGAGATTCACGGCACCGGCGGGCCGGCTCTCAACCTCGCACTCATCGCGGTGATCGTCACCGCGCTGCTCGCCACGGCCGCCGTACTGTACGGCCGCTTCGCCGGCTGAGCCGCGGCCCCAAACGAGCTACCGCCCCGGGCGCGTCAGCGGCCCTGCACGCCCCGGCTCGGGTAGGTGCGGCGCGGCAGCAGCGGCCGGGCGCCCTGCATGAGCACCGCGGCGGGCCGGCGGCGACCGGCGCGGGTGCAGGCCGCGCCGACCAGGCACATCCCGGCCGCGAGCGCGGTCATCTCCCACGCCGGCAGCCCGGTGAACGGCAGCCGGCTGACCTTCTCGCCCAGCACCTTCGGCGTCTTCGGCGTCCGCGTCACCTTCTCGCCCAGGACGTGCGTGCAGTTCTTCGCGTACGACTTCGACGTGGTCGACAGGCCGGGGGCCGCGACGGTGACGACGCCGGTCGTGTCCTCGCCGACGGGGTAGTAGCGCTTCACGATGTGGTCGGCCGTGACGGTCACGTGCTGGGTCGCGCCGGCCGGCGTCGTCACCGTGAACGTGACGTCGTCGGTGGTGGTGTCGTCGAGCTTCATGTTGCTCAGCACGACGCCGATGCCACGCGCGCACGACGTGGTGAACGACACCTTCGGGTCGACCGCGCCCTGCTGCGAGCTGCCGCACGAGCCGGAGCGCGTGTAGGTGCCGAGCTGGTTGGAGGTCGCCTTGTCGGTCGCCGTGACCGTCGGGTGCGCGGCGTCGACGGCGACGTCGACGACCGACTCGTGGCCGGCCGGGACGGTCACCTCTTGCGCCGTACCGGTGCCGGCCGGGTCGATCTCGACGTCCGCGTCGCTGGTGCCCGCGTCGACCGTCACGGTCGCCTTCGCGCAGGTCCCGGTGACGTCACCGGTCGTCGGCACGGTGGTGACCGGCGGCGTCTGGCTCGGGTCGCCGGCGCAGCCGAACCAGTGACTGATCGTCGGGACGTTGTCGTGGTTTACGCCGACCATCGGCGAGTGCAGGCCGGTCGTCGGTGAGGTCGTGAACACCGAAGCCGGGTAGACGTTGTAGGCGGGGCCGCCCTTGACGGCGATCACGTCGACCTGCGAGGTCGACAGCCACGACACGGAGAGATAGGTGCCGTCGTTCGTGACGGTGACGTCGTGCCCGGAGTCACTCCCGTTGTTGTCGGCGCCGATCTCGGTGTCGTTGGGGAAACCGAGCTGGCTGCACGCGCTGCCGGCCTTGCCGTCGTGGATGTTGCCCGGGTAGGCGGTCGCGCGGGCGTCGCCGGACACCGGAGGAGCGGCCGGTACGGCGAACGCGACGCCGGCGCCGAACGGGACGGCGAGGCAGACGACCGTGCCGGCGACGAGCCAGCGGCCTAAGCGAGCAGACATCCCGGACACTCCCCATCGCGCCGTGGGCCGGCGCTCGCTCCAAGGTGACCAAGGGGTGACCTACTCGTCAAGCCAAACGACGATTTGCGGTCAGATTGCATGGTTTAGGGGTCATCCGAACGGACGATGGCCGAGACCCTCGAGAGCTGGTCTCGGCCACAGTCCATTCGACTCGCGGCTACGTCAGTCCTCGCGGCGGCGGGCGCCGACCATCGTCGCGCCGACGGCGATCAGCAGGCTGGCGATGGCGACCGCGGTCACCGGCGGCAGCCCGGCCCCGGTGAAGGGCAGCGTCGGCGGCTTGCGCACGACCTTGATACCCAGCACCTGGATCACGGTCGTCTTCACCTCGTTCGACGGTGTCGCCGCGGTCTCGCCCGACACGATCACGCCGGAGTTGGTCACCGTCTGCAGCGGCAGCCCGACGGTCGGGTCGAAGCCCGGCTTGTCGATGGTGACCTTGAAGACCAGCGTGCGCGCCGGTGCGCCGTGCGCGATGTCGCCGAGCTGCCACGACACCGTGCGCGTTGCCGCGTCGTACGCCGTCGTGCAGGTTCCCGCGTCGGTGCAGCCGGCACTGTTGTCGACGTACGTCGTGCCGTTCGGCACCACGTCGGTGACGACCACGTTCGTCTGGTCGAGGTCACCCGTGGTGGCCGCGTCGAATGTGTAGGTCAACGTGTCGCCGTACGACGCCGACGTCTTGTCGACGTGCTTGACGAGGGTCAGGTCGCCGGTCGGCACGTGGTGGTCGGTCGTGCACGGGTCGCTGCCTTGCGCGGCGCCCGGGCACTCGCCGTCGATGAGCACCGCGTTGGTGAGCGTGGTGCCTTCCGGGGCGTCGGCGTTGACGGTCACGGTGTAGGTGATCGTCGTGACGCCGTCGACCCCGTCCTGCGCGGCCGGTACGTCGACCTGCCAGGTCAGCTTGCCGTTGCTGTTGCTCGCCTCGGTCGGGGTCACCGACGACTCGTCGAGCGTCACGTTCGCCGGCAGCGTGTCGACGACGCTGACGCCGTGCGCCGCGGCCAGACCTGAGTTGCTGACCGTGATGGTGTAGCCGATCGAGTCACCGCGCTGCACGATCGAGCCGCTCGCCGGGTCGGCCGTCTTCGCCAGTGCGAGCACGGGGAACTCGACCACGTGGTACGTCGTGTTCGTGTGGCACTGGTTCTGCGCCGGGTCGAGGCAGTCGGCCGTCGCGGTGTGCGTGTTGGTGAAAGTGCCGGTGTTGTCGATCGGCGTACCGTTCGCGTCGGTCGCCACGACGTGCGCCTTGAACGACACGTCCACCGAGTGGCCGGCCGTCACGTCCACGCTCCACGACACCGTGTTGCTGCCGCTGTCGAACGTGCCGCCGGTCGCGTCGGCCGAGCCCTGCACGTACTCGGTGCCGGTCGGTACCGCGTCGCTCACCGGCACGGCGGTCGCGTCCGCCAGCCCGTCGTTGTACACGGTCAGCGTGTAGGTGATGTCGTCACCGGGGCTCACCGGTGCCGGCGCGGTGCTGCTGCCGGACAGCGGGTCGGAGGCCTTGGTGACCCGGATCTCCGGGTACTTCACGACGTGGTCCGTGACGTTGCTGTAGCGGGTGACCTGCCCGCTCGTCACCGACGCCTGGTTGTAGATGTGGTCGCCGTCGCCGTCGGTCGGCTTCACCGTGACGGAGAAGGTGACCGTCGCCGAGCCCTTCGCCGCGATGTCCGTCGTCCACGTGATGACGCCGCCCGTCACGTCGATAGAGCCGGCACAGCCCGCGCTCGTGCCGGTGCCGCATGCGGCGTCGTTGTCGTACGTCGCCTTGTCGAACACGTTGACGCTCGGGTCGGCCGAGGCGCCGCTCGCCGGCTCGGTGATGACGACGCCGGTCGCGGTGGCACTGCCGGTGTTCTGCACAGTGATCGTGTAGCTGATCGTGTTGTTCGGACCGTCGACGGAGACGACGCCGCTCGCCGGCGCCTTGACCGGGTTGGGGATCAGCGGCGCGTGCGAGATCTCGTTGTTGTCGACCGTGCCGCAGCTCTCCGACGCCGAGGTGTTGTTCGCGTCGGCGGCGTACGTCACCTTCCAGTAGTAGGTGTCGTGCGTGCCGTCGACCGCTACGGCGGGCGACGTGGCGTCGCCGTTCGCGTCCAGTGCGACGTCGCCGTCGGACGCGGTCGTGGGCCAGTACGGCGTCGCGTCGGTGCAGCCCGGCGACGTATAGAGCGCGAAGTGCACCTTCTCACCGGTCACGGTCGAGGCGAAGTCGCGCAGGTGCGCAGTGTCGCTGACCGTGCCGTCGACGGTGCCCGTGTCGGTCGCCTGGGTCGTCAGCGTGGGCGTCGCCTTGCCGACGATGACCTGCTCACCGGTGTCGGTGCAGCTTCCCGGCAGCGCGTCGGTGCCGATGTGCAGCACGGCGAGCCAGTGGTAGATGCCGGCCGTCGTCACCGTCGTCGTGACCGGCGTTGCCGGGTAGGTGCCCGGTCCGGACACCGGTACGGCGGAGCCGACCTGCTTGCTTGCGTCCGGCGCCGCCGGGTCGCAGGCCTGGCCGGTCTTGTACAGGTAGAAGTCGAGCGTGCCCGTCGCGGCCTGCTGGATGCCGCTGATGGTCGCCTGGTCGCCGATCGTCGCGGTCGGGTTGAGCGCGAGCGGGCTCGCGACCGTGGTCGACGGTGACGCGACCGTGCCGAGGCTCGCCATCGGGTCGTGTACTTCGACGGTGAACAGCGTCGTCGTCACGTTCGCCGACGTGATCGGCTGCACGGCGAAGACGTCGTCCGGCGCGTCCGGCACGGTGAACGGCCACGGGACGCCGGTCTCCTTCCAGTAGTACTGGTTGGGCCACGTCGCGTGCGTGTAGTTGGTGGTGCAGAAGCCGGTCGCACCCGTCGTACAGGTGAAGGCGACCTTCGTGTCCGCGTCGTGCCCGCCACTCGCGGCGGTCTGTAGCCCGGTGACGCCGTTGCTCTCGACCCACAGGTCGAAGGTCGCGCCGGCGATCGGGGTGGTGCCGGCGGTGTCGGTCTTGTGCACCGTCAGCGAGGTCTCGTGCTGCGCGTCGTGCACGTCGACCGACACGCTCTGGTGGTCCTGGTCGACGACGATCCCGGTCACGTTCGCGGCGGCGTCATAGCCCTGCGGGGTGACCGACTCGTGCAGGTCGTAGGTGCCGGGCGCGACGTCGCTGAAGACGAGCGTGCCGTCGCCGTCGGTGTCGGCGACCGTGTCGACGACGGCCTGCGTCGCGTGGTCGAGGAGCTGGAACGTGCTGTGCCCGAGCGCGGCCGAGCCGGCGGTCTTCTTGTGCACGGTGATCGTGCCCTGCGCGTCGACGAACACCGGCACCGGCGAGTTGGCCGCGGCGGACGGGACCGTCACGAGCGCGTCCGTCGCGTCGACGAAGTAGCCGCCCGGCGCCGCGTGCTCGGTGACGTGGTAGTCGCCCGGCGTCGCCGGGTCGACCGTGACCTGGCCGTCGGCCGGGTCGGTGTCGTACGGGCCGTTGTCGACGACGTCGAGGTACGCCGCGGGGTTCACGATCGGCCGCGGGTCAGGCGTGATCCGGAAGGTCGCGCCGCCGAGCAGCGCGCCCGCGCCGTCGTGCTTCACGATCTTCAGCTGGCCGCAGGTGGAGCCGGCGGAGAGCTTGACCGGCTTGATGAAGTCCTTGAGGTTCTCGCCGGTCTCGCCGGTGACGTTGCGGAAGCCGAGCGAGCCGAACAGCGGCGGGCACGCCGGCTTCAGGTTCAGCAGAGTGGTGAGGTCGAAGGAGAACTCGAGGAACGACTCGTCCGCGCTGACGGCGTAGTCGAAGCCGGTCGGGTTCGAGCTGAGCGTCGTGACCACCCACGCGCCGTTCGTCCAGACCGACTCGGACGACAGCGCGATGACGCCGCTGCCCTTGTCGTCCAAGCGGAAGCGCAGGTCGCCTTCGGACCGGACCGGCGCGTACGTCGTGGGGTCGGTCGGCTGAAGCTTGTTGAGCTCGAGGTAGTAGGAGTCGGTGCCGGACGTCGCGCCGCGGTCGAACCCGAAGAACACGTTCGCGGAGTTCGGCTCGGCGTACGCGTAGATGTTGGTCATGTCGTCTTTCGGCGGCGCGCCCCCGGCGAGCGTCCACGTCGACGGGTCGTTGCTTTCCTTGCTGCTCGCCGAGTAGACGGTCGGGTCGCCGCCGGCGTTGTCGTTCTCGACCGGTTGGTTGCCGACGGCAGGGCTGTTCCAGTCGAGGTTGCCGGCGGTGTCGACGACTTTGTTGCCGTCGATCTCGAACGTGCCACCGGACGCCTGCGCCGGCGAGAGGAGCGCGGCCGGCAACCACATCAGCACCAGCACGAGCGCCGTGATACCCGAGAACAGTCGGCGGCTGTGACCACGCATCGGAGACACCCTTACTTCGACGTACCGCGAAGCCGGGTCGGTCTCACCAGTGGCTCCCCGCGACCGGGCGTCTGTACGACGCCGGTGACCGAACATCAGTCGCGGATCAACGCCCCCCGAACGTGCCGGCGGTGACCGGCACACGCAACAGACCTTGCCGCGGACGTTGGCGTCAAAGGCGACCGGTCGTCGTTGTAGGGCGATGTCGGACATGCCCTCGGAAGTGCAGCCGTTCGGACATCAGCCGCTGACCGAACTGACTACCCCCGCCGCCACCATGCAGGGGAGATCCGGAATCACCCGTCGCTTCTGTAATGCGTACGGGTCAGTCGGCCTGCTGGCGGCGCCACCGGATCTCGGCGTCGATGAACGCGTCGATGTCGCCGTCGAGGACGGCCGCGGTGTTGCCGACCTCGACCTCGGTGCGCGCGTCTTTCACGAGCTGGTACGGGTGCAGCACGTAGTGCCGGATGATGTCGTCGCTGCCGAAGCCCACGGTGTTGCGCGACCCCTTGAGCCGCTTCATCTCGTCGGCCTCTTCCTGCCGGCGCGCTTCGAGCAGCCGCGCCTGCAGCACCTCCATCGCGCGGGCGCGGTTCTGGATCTGGCTGCGCTCGTTCTGGCAGGTGACGACGATGCCGGTCGGCAGGTGCGTGATCCGTACGGCGGAGTCGGTCGTGTTGACACCTTGGCCGCCGGGGCCGCTCGACCGGTAGACGTCGACGCGGATCTCGTCGTCGGGGATGTCGACGTGGTCGGTCGCCTCGACGACCGGCGTGACGTCGACGCCCGCGAACGACGTCTGCCGGCGCGCCTGGTTGTCGAACGGCGAGATGCGCACGAGCCGGTGCACGCCGTGCTCGCCGGCGAGCGTCCCGTATGCGAACGGTGTCTTGACGACGAACGTCGCCGACTTGATCCCCGCCTCTTCGGCGTACGACGTGTCGTACACCTCGGTCTGGTAGCCGTGCCGCTCGGCCCAGCGGGTGTACATCCGGAACAGCATCTGCGCCCAGTCGGCGGCGTCGGTCCCGCCGGTGCCCGAGTTGATCGTCACGACGGCCTCGCGCGGGTCGAACTCCCCGGAGAGCAGCGTGCGCACTTCGAGCCCCTGGATGTCGGCCGCGAGTGCGGGCAGGTCGGCGGTCGCCTCCTCGACGAGCGCGGCGTCGTCGAGGTCGATCGCCGCCTGCACGTCGTCGACCCGGCTGCGCAGCGCCTCGACCCGGCCGAGGTCGGTGCGGACGTGCGACATGCGGCTGGTGACGGACTGCGCCCGCTCCTGGTCGTTCCAGAGCTCCGGGTCGGCGGCCTGCTCCTCGAGCGCGGCCAACTCCTTGCGCATGCGGTCGAGGTCGAGCACGGTCTCGACCGACGCCAACGTCGCCGCGAGCTGCGCGATCTGCTCCTTCAGGTCACCCGGCGGCATGGCGGCCAGCCTAGTCGGCGACCACCTCGCCGCAGC
>JAVEEI010000132.1 GCA_030840525.1 Frankiaceae bacterium | reverse complement strand
GGGGTAGCCGGTCCGTGCCGGCCAGCCACCAGCGACTGCAACCGCCCGAGAGAGTTGCCGTAGTGCTGCGACTCCACAGGCTCTCTGTCCACTTGCCGCTCTACTGGAGTCGCTGTGTCTATCAGTCTTGTCTCGCCCTACAAGCGCGACGGCATCCGGCGCTTCGTCGCGCAGCCCCTCGAGTCGAAGCCCAGGATCTTTGCGCTAACGAGTACGCACGAACTGATTGCCGTCGCCACGGTCGCTGAGCTCAACAGAGCAGCACTCGACGAGCTTCTGGCCGTCATGAACGAAGCGCTGTGGACGCAGGACCAACGCGCCCTGCAGGCCGCAGTCTCGCCGCTACCCGCGACCATCCAACACAGCCTTCTCTCGGCACTCCCCGCGAAGCAGAGCGGGTTTTGCCTTGCCGGCGATTTCGATCGTGCCTCCGGGAGACCGATCCGTGAAATCGGTCAGATGACCTTCAGTGACATGGCTGAGCTCGAGATTGCTCTGGATGCGGTTTGCGACTTGGGCTTCGGGTGCCGCGTAGAGAACGAGCTAAGCGAACCTCTCGGCTTTGAAGCCACAGAAGAGTTGGTGCTCGGCGGGCGTCTGGACTGGAACATGCAGGTCCGCTCATACGCGGCATCAGTACTGGAAGGAGACGAAGTGCGAGGCTGGCCACTCCCGTCTGGTGTCGCGTCGGAGACCCGAGCAATCGGACGAACGAGCGACGCCGCCGCGTACGCGGATGAGCGGGGAAGAGCCGGAAAGTGGGTCCGGCTTCACCCCGTCTGGGTACTGGAAGGCGACTTCGACGGGCTGGGCTCGATGGAGTGGATCGTCGATGTCATGGACGCGTTGCCACCGAGCCATCCCGAGGGGCCGATCGCATGGATGGAGTTGGTCCAGCGGAGTGACTGAAACCGAGCAAGGGCGTCTCCCACATGCACGGGCACATCCCACGGACGATGCCGAACAACCTGCAGGTCAGGGCTCGACGCGGCCATTATGGGAATTCGGTCTGAGATTTACACGATGACGACGGGGGTCTGATGGCGGAGCAGGAAATCACCAACCATCCCAACAGGGCGTTGGGACTCGAGAACACGGCCTACACGCTCAAGGACGTCGCTGGCATCCTCGGCGTTCCGCTCGAGTTGGTCCGGCACTGGTGCGACGGAGGTCGGATTGTCGCCGCGAAGACCCAGCGCGGCGGACACTGGAAAATACATCCGAGTCACGTTCCTTCCCGCGAGGGTGCGCTGCAGGCCCTCCGGGAGGAAGCGGTGAAGGCGTTCGCGGCCATCGAGGCGGAGTGCGAAAGCCGGATGAAGCACATGGAGGCGGTGATGCTCGATGCGAGGGAGGGCCGGGAAGCGGTAGAACGGGGTGAGTTACCCGTGATCGGGGACGACCTCAAGGCGGCGTACGACAACCATTTCGACCGCGGCCAACTTGATGGTTGGCTGCTCGTCGGCAACGCCCGCCGTTACGCCGAATGGCTCGACGAGGCGATGGAGCCCCAAGACCTGCCGATCGACGAAGCCAGCCTGATCCGCTAATGCCAGATGACCCGTGGGCTTTCGACGACCCGTGGGCTGCTCCTACGAGTGCGTCACCGCCTGCTGACCCGGATCCGTCCGACTTACCCGGCCTCTTGGCGCTATTGGAACCCCACCGAGATTTCATGATTGCGGTAGCGCAGCACGAGGTGAGCATCTACGACAAGGACGCACAGGACCTGTACAAGCAGCGATCCAAGAAGTTGCGACATGCTCTCAAGTCGCTTGACCTTGCGGACCCATTTCCGCACCGCGACCCGAAGGCGTGGTGGGACGAGTGCTCCAAGTTCGCCACTTACCGTGAACGCCGCGACCTGATCGCCGCCAAGCTGGATCCTATCTTCGACGTGGTGGAAGAACTAACCGACCGCGGTGGTCTGGCCGACTGGGGCGGGCTGGAACTGCCGGGATGGACGGCGCTTGAGCGTCGCTTGGATGAACTCCGGCACGAGTACGACATGGCCAATACGCTCGACGGCTTTCAAGACGTCGGGCGTCGCGCAGTTGAGGTAATCATCGGAGCAGTCAATCTCGTATGGGACGGCTGGATGGCCATCGCCTTGGGGGAAGAGCCTGCGAAGGCGGGTGATGCTAAGAACAGGTTCCGCCAGATCCTGTCGGCCGTAGTGCCCGGTGGTTCTAACGAGGAACTGCGATCAGTGCTCAACGCGGCGTGGCGGCTAGCGAACGACACCAAGCACTCGTCCAGCGCGACCAAGGTCCACGCGATGGCCGCGGCACAGGCCGCGATCCTTATCGCTCGCACGCTAGCGGAGTTGCAGGTGAAGGCGGAGGAAGATCAGTTCTGACCCCGCTGCGTGATGAGCGCACTTTCCTTAGGGGCCTAGGACGACGCTCGCCGACGTACAACAGTCCTGCGCGGGCGCGCGAGGTCAACGATCTTGGAGTCCAGTCGCAATTGGTCCGGCGTCCCGGAGAACCCGCGGACCGCTTCCATCAGGGCGCGGTCCGACGCTCGGGTCAATTTCGGCTCGACGATGTCCAGGAGGTCGGGCCACTGCATCTGTCCCGTCCGCGTACCGAGCCGGCTGGAGATCGTCGGATCCAGAAATGCGCGAAGCGCGCGGCGAGCTTGGGATGAGTCCAACCGCTTGAGCAGGCTTCGGTAAAGCGGATCTGCGGCATAGGCGATGCCATGCCCGTTACCCAGAAACACCTCGACCAGCACGCGGACGTACTTACCTTCCACGGACTCTGGTACGTTGCCGAGCTCCCCGACGAGTGCCTCCAACTGCCGGGCGGGAGCTGGCTCGTTGTAAAAGTTGTTGAAACCACGATGGGCGGCGGCAAGTGCGTCCAAGGCGGTATCCATTTCAGCCGCTCGGATGGGGTCTGGCAGGTAGGCAACCCCGTCGTCGACTAGATCCAGCAGTTCACGAGCGGCTGCCGCCTGGCCGAGGTCGGCGTTCGCCTGGAACCGCGCCATTCGCGTGCCGAAGCCGTAGCGGGCGTCGTCAGAGACGTAGGGCCAGAGTTCTGGCCACACAATGCGGACGTTGTCTCCGATGAGAGGCGTCCGCTTGGGGTCCGTGTACAAGCCGAAGAGTCCCGCAGCAAGTGCATCAGCCCGGTCATCCGGAAGGTCTTCAAAGAACGCCGTCGTCGCCGCAACACTGGTGGAGTCGAGCTGCTCAATCCGAAGGTTCCGTAGTAAGCGGCCCGTCTCTGCCGTCACAGTGTCCAGCGGCAGCGTGATCACTTCGCGAATGCAAGTTTCCAGCCACGACGCGAGC
The DNA here is from genome assembly GCA_030840525.1 of Frankiaceae bacterium. Taxonomy (GTDB): domain Bacteria; phylum Actinomycetota; class Actinomycetes; order JAFAQI01; family JAFAQI01; genus BP-197. The sequence continues at coordinate 2,325 of JAVEEI010000132.1, read as the reverse complement.
TGCAGGCCTGTGAGCTGCACCTGATTGGGGTGCGCCGCACTCGCGTAGTTCCGCATGTAGCGGATGTGGTCCAGCTCTCGATAACCCACGTCGGACAGAAGGCCCATCTCTCGTGCAGCACGAAGGAGATCCTGGTCGTCCACCTTGGGCAGGTCGTCGACTGTCGACAGGTGCTTCCGGCGATCTGGGCTGTGGACGGCCACGTCGAAGAAGTACGTCAGGTCGTAGCCGGCGACCCGGCGTCGAAGCTCTCCAACCGTCTCGTTCCAGAGATAGTTCAACGCCGCGTCGAATAGACCGACGGCCGCAGCCGCGATCATTTTGCTGATGTAGAAGGAGCGCCCTCGCTGATCGTTATCGAGGCGATCGAGCACGCCATCAAGGTTTCCGAGCAGGCGCGTGCGCTCCCGCACCTCGACCAGGATGCCTTCACTCGGGAGTCCCGCCGTGTGAAGCTCACCCGACAAGACGATCTCGAAGGTGTTGAGCTCAGCAGCGAACGTGACATCGGGCGCCGTCCCCGACCGCCGCTCCAGCTCTGTCATGCGCCAAGCGTATGTCCGGTGTTGTGGCCGTGCGACGTGTTTTGCGACGAGGTCCAGCGTGCTGTGCTGAGCTTCGCCCGGATGCGCGGGGCGGCGGTCACGCACGACGTTCACGGGTGCGCGATCGGGCCGGTAGCGACTGGCACCGCCGCCAGCTAGTTGTACTTGTGGACGTCAGACGTTCGTCGATTATAGTCGACACTGGGGTTCGTCGATACTCGCGCGCGCAGCCCTGACCCCTTGCACGAAGTGCAAGCGAGTTGTGCACCCTCGCGTTCGCCAGAACCGTTGCAAACAAACAGTTTCTAGAAGGCGAGTCACGACGAGGAGGTGCGGTCCGCGCTTGGTCCGCAAGGGCCTTTGCGCATCAAGATCGGTGATCATGGCCCTGACCTGGCCTTTTGGTGGAGCTGAGGGGACTCGAACCCCTGACCCCTTGCATGCCATGCAAGTGCGCTACCAGCTGCGCCACAGCCCCGAAAGCGCCGCCGAGTCTACCCGGCGCAACGCCCGACCGGTTACCCCGCGCCGACCGCGCCGACCGCGCCGCCTCGGCCACGAGCAGTCGCAGCAGCCGCGGCCACCGCCGCCGGGTCGCGCGCCACCCACGCCGACCCGTCCGCGGTCAGCACGATCGGCCGCTGGATCAGCGCCGGGTGCTCCGCCAAGACGCGAAGCCACGCGGCCCGCTCCCGCGGCAACGTGTCCAGCGACACCCCGAGCCCGGCCGCGTCACCCGTGCGCGTGATGTCCCACGGCTCCAACCCGAGCCGGTCGAGCACCGCCGAGAGCTCGTCCACCGACGGCGGGTCGTCGAGATACCGCCGTACGACGAACGACGCGCCCGCCTCCCCCAACGCACCGGCGGCGAGCCGGCACTTGGAGCACGACGGGTTGAACCACACGACCGTCTCAGCGGGCATCGTCGCCGGTCTCCTCCTCCGGCGGCTGGCCGGCGTTGTGCTCCTCCAGCCGCCACCCGCGCCCCATGTCCGACAGCAGCGACCAGCGGCAGTTGCCGAGCGGCGCCAGCCGCCACCACGTGTCCGGGTCCAGCGCCAGCAGCGTCCCGATCGCCGACCGCGCCGTACCGCCGTGCGTGACCGCCGCGACCAGGCTCCCCGGCCCGAGCGCGTCCAGCGCCTCCGCCAGGCACGCGACCGCCCGCGCACCGACCTCGGCGTACGTCTCGCCGTCGCCACGCCGGGCGTCGATGCCCGCCTGCCACGACGCGTACTCCTCGGGGAACTGCGCTCGCGCCTCCGCCCGGGTCAGGCCTTCCCAGCGACCGAGGTGGATCTCGCGCAGCCGCGGGTCGGCGACCGGGACCAGCCCGGCCTCGTCGCCGACGAACGCGGCCGTGTGCAGCGCCCGGGACAGGTCCGACGTCAACAGCACGTCAGGCTGCATCGGCGCGACGGCGACTGCGGCGGCCGCGGCCTGCGCCCGCCCGATCACGTCGAGCGCCGAGTCCTGCTGGCCCTGGAACCGCCCGCTCGCGTTCCACTCGGTCCGCCCGTGCCGCAGCAGCAGCACCCGCCGCGGCTGGCTCACCGCTCCCCCGACGCGCGGTCGGCCGGCGGCAGCGCGTCGGCCGGCAGCGGAAGCGTCGGGCAGTCCTTCCAGAGCCGCTCCAGCGAGTAGTACGTCCGCTCTTCGCTGTGCTGTACGTGGACGACGACGTCGACGTAGTCGAGCAGCACCCACCGGCCCTCGCGCTCGCCCTCGCGCCGCACCGGCTTCGCGCCGAGCCCGAGCAGCTTCTCCTCGACGGCGTCGA